>DASXMO010000064.1:0-33677 GCA_036495605.1 Solirubrobacteraceae bacterium | reverse complement strand
GCTTCTCCATCACCGGCCGCGGCGCCACCGCCCAGCCCAGCCGCACGCCCGGCGAGAGGATCTTCGAGAACGTGCCCAGGTAGATCACGAGGTCCGAGGAAGCCCCGTCGCCACCGCCGCCGAGCGAGGCGTCCAGCGAGTACAGCGTCGGCAGCGGCTCGCCTTCGTAGCGCAGCAGCCCGTATGGGTTGTCCTCGAGCACCAGCAGCTCGCGCTCGCGCGCGACCTCCACCAGCCGCCGCCGCCGCGGCAGCGACATGGTCACCCCGCCCGGGTTCTGGAAGTTGGGGATCGTGTAGATGAACTTCGGGTGCCTGCCTTCCCGCTTCAACCGGTCGAGCACGCTCTCCAGCTCGTCGATCGGCATCCCGTCGGAGTCCATCTCGATCTGCACCACATCGGCCTGATAGGCCCCGAACGTCGGCACCGCGCCCGGGTAGGTCGGGGCCTCCGCGACGATCACGTCGCCTGGATCGATCAGCGCCTTGCACACCAGGTCGATCACCTGCTGTCCGCCCGTCGTCACGATCGTGTTCGCGGGGTCGATCGAAGTGCCCTCCTCGGCCATCACCTGCACGATGCAATCGACCGCCACCGCCATCCCCTCCGTCGGGCCGTACTGCAACGCCCGCGCGGTGGACTCGGCGGCCACCTGCGACATCAGCTTCGCGTACAGCTCCGGCGCGAACGTGCTCGTGTCCGGCAGCCCGCCCGCCAGCGAGATCACGTCGGGACGTTCGGTCAGCGCCATCATCTCGCGCATCGCCGAGCTTTTCATCCCGCGCGTACGCTCCGCGAACAACGCCTCGTAACGGGCCAGCTCGTGTGCCGCCGGCCGACCGCGTCGTCTATCGTCCCGCCCTGGCATTACCGCACGGTAGCGCACACGATGGCCACGATCACACGCTGAAAGCACGCATGAACAGCACCAACTCTCAGCGGGAGGGGCCGGCCCCCTCCCGACCACCCCAACATGAGATGAATGTCCCAATTCAATGAACGGCGCCTTCTTCTACATCGGCCTTGGACTCGGTCTCGCGCTCGCCTGCGGGCTGCGCCCCTACCTGCCGGCGCTGCTCGCCGGAGCGCTTTCCTCCTCCAACGCCCTCGGCGTCGAATTCGGCGCCTCCGGGCACGCCTACCACTTCCTGCAGGAGGGCTGGTGGCTGCTCGCGGTCACCGTGACTCTGCTCGGCGTCTACTTCCTGCAGCTGCGCCTCGGCGCCGAGCGCTTCGAGGCCGTCGTGGGTGGCGCCGTCGCCGCGCAGGCCATCGCGGTCGGCGCGCTCCTGTTCGCCGGAACCCTCGCCGCTCACGGCGACGCCTCCTGGCCGGGCCTGATCGGCGGCGCCGCAGCCGCCGCGCTCGCGTGGGCCGCCACTCATCCGGTGGTCGTTCGCGCTCGCACCCGCCTGCCCGATCGCGCCGCGCGCGAAGCCGTCACCGTCTATCTCGACGCCGCCTCGCTGCTGCTCGCCGCCCTCGTCGCGCTCCTGCATCCGCTCGGCTACGTCGCGCTCGCGCTGATCGCCTGGTTTGCCTGGCGCGGACGTGCTCGCGCCGGAGACGATCGCTACGCCGGTCTGCGCATCCTGCGCCGCTGATGCCGTTCAAACGCTCACGTAGTGCCAACCGCTGCGGTAAGCGGCTTGGCGGGCAATCGATGCAAGGACTGGCTCTGGCTTACCCCTCCACAGCCACCCGAACGATTGCCGCCGACAGTGAGTGAGAACCCCCCCAAGCTCGTCCTCTGCGTGATCGACGCGATGGCGCCCGAGATGCTCGTGCGCGCGACCGAGTCCGGAGCCGCGCCCGTGCTCGCCACGCTGATGCAGCGCGGCCGCTACATCCCCGACTGCGTCGCCGCGTTCCCCTCGGTCACGCCCGTCTGCGCGGCCTCGATCGTCACCGGCACAGCCCAGGACGAGCACCTCATTCCGGGCATGAACTGGTACTCGCGCGCCGAGTCGCGCTACGTCGAGTACGGCTCCTCGCTGCGCGCCGCCCAGCGCTTCGGCATCGCCCGCCAGCTGACCGACACCGTCTACAACATGAACCGCGCCCACCTCTCCCCGCGGACCCTCACCGTGTTCGAGACGCTCGACGATTCAAACGTGCGCACCGCCGGCACGACCTATCTGATGTATCGCGGTCGCCACCGCCACGAGCCCCAGCGTGACACCACCCTCGCCCGCGTGCTCGCCGGCACCCTCGCGCGCCATCCCGTGATGGGCCCGCGCGAGCTGTTCTACGCCGACATCTTCGCCTCGCGGCGCACCGGCTGTCGCTCCGTGCTCGGCATGCCCGGCGTACGCGACCGCCACTCCGGCTGCGTCTCGGCCTACATGGTCGAGCACGACCTCTTCGACTTCCTGCTCCTCTCCCTCCCCGACAACGACTGGCACTCGCACAAGCGCGGCCCCGACGGCCAGCTCACCTCGATCGCCGCCGCCGACCTGCAGCTCGCGCGCGTGATGGAGGCCGCCGGCGGCGTCGAGGAGTTCCTCGCCGAGCACGCTCTCATAGTGATGGCCGACCACTCCCAGGCGCCGGTCACCGCCACGATCGACCTCCAGGGCGAGCTCGCCGAGCTCGGTGTGCTGCAGCCTGAGTACGCCAACCTGCTCGGCGCCCTCACCGGCACGCGCACCACCTCGCGCTCGCGCAACGATCTCGAGCCGCGAATCGCCGTCTGTCCCTCCCAGCGCGCCGCGATGGTCTACGCGCTGCAGCGATCGGAGCGCGACGCGATGCGCGCCTCGGTGCTCACGCGCGCGCTGGCGATCGAGGGCGTCGACCTCGTCGCCTGGCTCGCGCGCGACGCCCACGACCGCCCCCTCGAAGGGGTCGTCTCCAACCCCGACCGCGGTGAGCTGCGCTTCGCCCCCAGCGGGGATCTCCGCGACGCCCGCGGCGCGTGCTGGCGCCTAGACGGCGAGCTCTCCGTGCTCGACCTCGCGCTCGACCACGGCCAGAGCACGCTCAGCACACCCGCCTACCCCGACGCCCTCTCGCGCCTGTGGTCCGCGCTGACGTGCCCCACCGCCGGTGAGGTCCTGCTCTCCGCCGCCCCCGGCTATGAGTTCATCGACTGGGGCGGCGCGGCGCACGTCGGCGGCGGCTCCCACGGCTCGCTGCACGTCAGCGACTCGCTCGCCCCGCTCGTGCTTTACGGCGTCGAGCAGCCCAAGGATCTCCCCGGCCAATGGGCTATCCGCGACGTGGCCGCGCTCGTCACAGCGCACTTCGGCGCGAGCGCCGGCTGAGCCGACCGCCGTCCGCGGACTCCCGCCGGCTGAGCCGCCCGGCGCTCGCCCGCCGTTACCCTCGCTGGATGCGCTCACCGGGTCTCCTGGCAGTCGCGGGACTGCTGACCCTCGCCCTCGCCTCCCCGGCCGCGGCGAGCACGACCTCGCACGCCGCTCTGCTCGACAGCTCGGCCCTTACGAGCACCGCCGCAAGGACGAGCGTGTCCGCCGGCACCGGTGATGGCGCCGCGACGAGCACCCAGGCGACGGTCTCCGAAAGTCCCGTCCCCGTGGTCGCCTCCGACGTCCCTCCGGCCGGGCGCAGGCTCTCGGCCAACCAGGTCCTGGCGATCGCGCGAGCGCTGCCGAAGATGAAGGCCGTGCGCGCGAAATACCCCGGCTCCTACGACGGCGCCTACCTGAAGGGGCCGCTGCACTGGCAGGTGAGCTTCTTCTCCAAGAACGGAGCCAAGGAGATCGGGCAGGTGATCGTCGACGACGCCTCCGCACGCGTGCTCGAACAGTGGACCGGCTTTCAGGTCGCCTGGTCGATGGCCCGCGGCTACCCCGGTGCGTTCGGCCGGCACGTGAACGCGCTCTACATCTGGCTCCCGCTGTGCCTGCTGTTCGTGCTCCCCTTCATCGACCCCCGCCGCCCGTTCTCGCTGCTGCATCTCGACCTGCTCGTGCTGCTGTCGTGGTCGGTCTCGCTGGCCTTCTTCAACCACGCCCACATCTACGCCTCCGTGCCGCTGACCTACCCGCCGCTTTTGTACCTGCTCGGTCGCATGCTCTGGCTGCTGCGCCGTGCTCGCGCCGGACGCGCGCGAGCGCGACCGCTGCGACTGCTCGTGCCCGTGCCCTGGCTCGCGCTCGGCGTCCTCTTCCTGCTCGGGTTTCGCGTCGCCCTGAACGTCACCGACGCCAACGTGATCGACGTCGGCTACGCCGGCGTCATCGGCGCCGCGAAGATCGCCCACGACAAGCCGCTCTACGGGGGCTGGCCGCAGGACAACGAACACGGCGACACCTACGGTCCCGTCAGCTACGAGTCCTACATCCCCTTCGAGCAGACCTTCGGCTGGAGCGGCACCTGGGATGACCTCCCGGCCGCCCACGCCGCCGCCGTCTTCTTCGACCTGCTCGCCCTCGGGCTGATCTTCCTGCTCGGCCTGCGCATCCGCGGTCCGACCCTCGCCGTCGCGCTCGCCTACGCGTGGGTGGCCTACCCGTTCACGCTGTTCGCGCTGCAGTCCAACTCCAACGACACGCTCGTCGCCGTCTTTATCCTCGCCGCGCTGCTCGCAGCCAGCTCGCCGCCCGCGCGCGGCGTGTTCGCGGCGCTCGCCGGTCTGACCAAGTTCGCGCCGCTCGCGCTCGTGCCCGTGCTCGCGACGCACGGGCTGTTCACCTCATCCCACGAAACCGGCCTCACGGGCGCCGCGGGCGAGCTGCCCGACGGTTCGCGCGCGGCGCTCGAGAACGGAGGACCCGAGAACGAGCCGATCGCTGAGGATGAGTCGCTCAGGCGGCGGCGCGCCCGTCTGCGCTTGCGCGCGCTGGTGGCCTTCTTCGGGGCGTTCATCCTCACCGCCGCCGCCGTCTCGATCCCCGCGCTCACCCACGACTCGCTGCGCACGATCTACGAGCGCACGATCGAATACCAGGCCAACCGCGGCTCGCCGTTCTCGATATGGGGTCTCTACGGTGGCCTGCACGGGGTCCAGACGGCAGTGCAGATCGCAGCGGTCGCCCTCGCCCTCGCGCTCGCCGTGCTCCCCCGTCGCGCGGACGTCGTGGGACTGGCGGCGGCCTGCGCGGCGATCTTGATCGCCGTCGAGCTCGGGGTCGAACACTGGTTCTACCTCTACATCCCCTGGTTCTTCCCGCTCGTCATGATCGCCCTACTCGGGGTCCGTCCCGAAGGCTCGCCCCGAACGCCGACGCCGGAGGAGGGCCTCTACACCCCGGCTATCCCCCGCTGGGACTCGCAGTCCGCGGAGCCGCAGCCGGGCGCGGCATCAGGACCTGCTCGATTGCGTCTGCCGAGCGCCGCCTCGTGGCCGAGCAGCGAATGAGCACCCCCATCAACCACGGGTCCTCTTCGGAGGTCTCAAAGCGCACCGGCATCTGCGTCACGAGCGACTCGATCGCCTGCTCGCGCTTGACGCCGATCACCCCCCCGCGGGGGCCGGTCATGCCCACGTCGGTGATGTACGCCGTGCCCCCCGGCAGCACCCGCGCATCGGCCGTCGGGATGTGCGTGTGCGTGCCCACCACCGCGCTCACGCGCCCGTCGAGCATCCAGCCGAGCGCCACCTTCTCCGAGGTCGCCTCCGCGTGCATGTCCACGAGGATGTGATCGACCTCCTCGCCCAGCTCGCCGAGCGCCGCCTCGATCTCCGTGAACGCCGAACGGCCCGCACGCAGATACAGGTTGCCGCTGAGGTTGACCACGCCCAGGCGCACCCCGTCGCGCTCCAACACGCATGTGCCGTGCCCCGGCTGGATGCCCAGGAAGTTCGCCGGACGCAGGATCCGCGGCTCGGAATCGAGGTAGGGGTAGATCTCACGGCGGTGGTAGGCGTGGTTGCCGAGCGTGATCGCGTCCACGCCGCCCGCGAACAGCGCCCGCGCGGCCTTCGGGGTGATCCCCAGCCCGCCCGCCACGTTCTCGCCGTTGACCACGACGAACGTCGGGTCATAGCGCTCGCGCAGCAGCGGCAGGCACTCGAGTAGCGTGCGCCGGCCCACGCTGCCGACGAGATCGCCGACGAACAGGATGCTGGCCCCTGGCGCTGGGCCGTTTCCATCTTGCGGGCCACTCGGTGGCTCGCCGTCGGAAGTAACCTCCTGCCGCTCAGCCATACTGCGGCGATGTCTCTGATGGGAGGGCCTGGCAGATGAGCGGCACGGGCGAGGGCGCGCCCACGGCGGCCGCGCCGAGCGCCACCGAGCGCGAGCTCGCTGCGGCGGATGTGCCGGGGCAATCGGCCTCGGCAAAGCCGCCGCGCGCGATCGTTCCCAGGTGGGTGCAGCTCGTGCTGCTGCCGCTGTCGCTGCTCGCGCTGTGGGCGCTCGCGAAAGCCGCTGGGAAAGTGCTGCTGATCTTCGTCGTCGCCGCTCTCATCGCGCTGATACTCAATCCCGTCGTCTCGTTCGTGCAGCGCTCGCGGATCCCGCGCGGGCTGGCGGTGCTGGTCGTGTACCTCGCATTCTTCCTCACGCTCGTCGGAATCGGGTTCCTGCTGGCCAACCCGATCGCCGATCAGGTGCGCACCTTCACCCACAACCTGCCCCACATCGTCAACGAAGCCAACAAACGCATCTTCGAAATCCAACGCAAACTCAACAAAGCCGGCCTGCATGTCGAACTGGTCAAACAGGGCAAAACCGCGCTGCAGAGCATCGAAGAGAAAGTCGCCAAGAGCTCCTCCAAACTCGCGAGCTCGGCCGGCGGGCTGCTGACCGAAGCGGCCAGCGCCGTGTTCGACCTCGTGCTCGTGTTCGTGCTCAGCGTGTACATGCTCGTCTACGGCGAGCGCATCGGTGCGCTCGTGCGCCGCGCGATGCCCGACGGCGACGGCACGCACGCCGACGACTACCCGATCCTCGTCCAGCACGCCGTCTCGCGCTATGTCGGCGGTCAGCTCCTCTTCAGCGTACTGATGGGGGCCTCCGCGGGCGCCTCGCTGTACGTCTTCGGGCTGATCGGGATCTTCCCCGACGGGCGCAAGTACGCGCTCGCGTTCGGCGTCTTCTACGGCGTGATGGAGCTCGTCCCCTACGTCGGCCCGATCCTCGGAGCGATCCCCGCCGTGTTGGTCGCGCTGTTCACCGACCCGATCGTCGCGCTGTGGGTGACGCTGCTGTTCGTCGCCCTGCAGCAGCTCGAGGGCCACGTCGTCGCGCCACAGATATTCGGACACACGCTGCGCATCAACCCGCTGCTCGTGATCTTCGCGCTGCTGCTCGGTCTGCAGCTGCACGGGATCGTCGGTGCGCTCGTCGCGCTGCCGATCCTCGCGATCCTGCGCGAGACGATCGTCTATCTCAGCCGCCACCTCGAGTTCGAGCCATGGGGGCGCTCACCGGACAAGCTCCTATGAGCGGCGGCGGCGCTCCATGAGCGTCATCAGCGTGCAGGGACTCGCCAAGCGTTATGGCGAGCGCACCGCCCTGCGCGACATCGCCTTCGACGTCGACGCCGGCGAACTGCTCGCGATCGTCGGACCCAACGGCGCGGGCAAGACGACGCTGCTCTCGATCCTCGCGGGCGTGCAGCACGCCAGCGCGGGGACCGTCAGCGGGCCCGGCTCGGGCTCGGCGATCGGCTGGGCGCCGCAGCAGAGCGCGCTCTACTCGAAGCTGTCGGTGGCCGAGAACCTGAGGCTGTTCGCGCGGCTCGAGCGGGTCCCCGATCCCGACGCCGCAGTGGCGCGGATGCTCGAGCAGACGGGCCTTGGCGAGCGCGCGGACGAGCGCGTGGAGCGGCTGTCGGGGGGCAACCGCCAGCGCGTGAACGTCGCGCTCGGACTGATCGGCGAACCGCCCGCCCTCGCGCTCGACGAGCCCACCTCCGCGCTCGACCCCGGCCAGCGCGAACGCGTGTGGGAGTTCGTCGGCGAGCTCGCGCGCGCGGGCACCGCCGTGCTGTTCTCCACGCACCACCTCGGCGAGGTGCGTCGCTACGCCACGCGCGCGATCGTGCTCGCCGACGGAGAGCTGCTGTTCGACGGCGCCCCCGCCGAGCTCATCGCTGCCAACGGCGGTGGCGAAGGGGATTTCGAGAGCGCGTTCGTCGCCTTCCTGAAAGCGCGCGGGCACTGACGAGCATGCGCTGGCTGCTGAGGAAGGACCTGCTGATCCTCGCTCGCTCGCGACTGCTGGTCGGCCTGCTCGTCGTCTACCCAATCGCGATCGCGCTGCTGATCGGCCTGGCCATATCGCGCACACCGGGCAAGCCGAAGGTAGCGATCGTCGACGAAACGCCGCCCGGGCAGACGATCCAGGTCGGCAGCGAACGCGTCGACGTCAGCCACTACGCCGATCAGCTGTTCAGCCAGGTGCAACCGGTGCACGTCTCCTCGCGCGCGCGGGCTGTGGCCGAGATCAAGTCCGGACGCGTGCTCGCGGCGGTAGTGATCCCGCGCGACATCGCCGCACGGATCTCCTCCGGCGTGACTCAGGGCACGATCGAAGTGCTCTACAACGGCAACGCGCTCGAGCAGTCGCTCGTGCAATCGCAGCTGAACTCCGCCCTCGCGCAGGCGAACGTCGGCTTCTCCGAGCAGATCCAGCGTGCCGCCGCGCAGGCGATCGGCGTGCTGCTCGCCGGCGGGAACCTCGGCGTGCTCGGCGCCCCGCCGAACATGATCGGACTCGGGCAGATCCCCGCCACGCTGCGCTCGATCATCGCGCACCAACCCCCCGGCCCTCAGCGCACACAGCTGGAACGGATAAACCGCTTCGCCGAGTTCGCCGACCAGAACCTCGGGCTGTCGAAGAACGTCCTCTCCACGATCGGTCAGCCGATCCAGGTCAAGAGCACGCTCGTGGAGGGCCGGCGCACGCCGCTGAACACGTTCGCCGTCGTCGTCGCCGTGAGCATCTCGCTGATGTTCGTCTGCGTGCTCCTCGCCGCGGGCGGCCTCGCGCTCGAGCGCGAGGAGCACACCCTCGCGCGCTTGGCGCGCGGGTTGGCCTCACGCGAGGGGCTGCTCGCGGAGAAGGCGCTGCTGGCGGCCGCCTGTGCGATGGCGCTGAGCCTCGCGATGCTCGCCGGGATCGGCGTGTTCGTCAGCCTCGACTGGACTCGCGTCTGGCAATGGCTGATCGCCCTTGCGTTCGGCGCGCTCGCGTTCGGTGCCCTCGGCATCGCGATCGGCGCCCTCGCCCGCGAGGTGCGCGCGGCGTCGCTGCTCGCGTTCGCACTCTCGCTGCCGCTGGCCTTCCTCGCGCTCGTGCCCTCCGGGGCCGTCGCACACGGGCTCTACGACGCGATCGCGGCGGTCTCGTTCGTGTTCCCGTTCAAGGCCGCCCTGCAGGCCCTCGACGCCGCCGTCAACGGGGCGTCCCCCGGCCTGGGCATCTCGGTCGTGCACCTGCTCGGCCTCACCGCGCTCTTCGGGGCGCTCGCGCGCGTGGGGCTGGCGCGGCTGGAGTAGCCGACCCGATCCGGCGGCGCGCCCGTACGCTGCGCGCTCACGGGACCTCGCCTCCGGCGGGGGCGAGTATCCTCGGAGGCGATGGCCTATCCCAACACGCGCATGCGCAGACTGCGCGCGAGCGCCGGCCTGCGCGGGCTGGTACGCGAGACCGGCCTGCGCGCCGAGCAGCTCGTGCTGCCGCTCCTCGTCGCCCAGGACGGCGCCGCCCCCGCGCCGCAGAGCGCGCTGGAGCTGCCCGCCCTCGCGCGGCTGTCGATCTCAGGTGCGCTCGAGCGAGCCCGCGAGGCCGCCGCCCTGGGCCTCGGCGCGGTGATCGTCTTCGGGATCCCCTCGCACAAAGACGCAGAGGGGTCGGGCGCCTATGACGAGGAGGGCATCGTGCAGCTCGCCGTGCGCGCGCTCAAGCAGGCGCTCCCCGACGGTCCGCTCGTGATGACCGACGTGTGCCTGTGCGAGTACACCGATCACGGCCACTGCGGGATCGCCCGCGCGGACGGCTCGATCGACAACGACGCGACGCTCGAGCTGCTCGCGCGCACCGCCGTCAGCCACGCGCGCGCCGGCGCCGACGTGCTCGCCCCCTCGGACATGATGGACGGGCGCGTGGGCGCGCTGCGCGCAGAGCTCGACGCCGAGGGCTGCGCCGATACGCCGATCCTCGCCTACTCCGCCAAGTTCGCCTCCGCCTTCTACGGCCCGTTCCGCGACGCGGCCGGCTCCACACCGGCGTTCGGCGACAGGCGCTCCTACCAGCTCGACCCCGCCAACGGCGCGCAGGCGCTGCGCGAGGCGGTGCTCGACGTCGGCGAGGGGGCCGACATGCTGATGGTCAAGCCCGCGCTCGCCTACGGCGATCTGATCGCCGCCGTCAAGCGCGAGACCGGACTGCCGGTCGCCGCCTACAACGTCAGCGGCGAGTACGCGATGGTGCGCGCCGCCGCAGCCGCCGGGGCGCTCGATGAGCGCGAGGCGGTGCTCGAGATCCTCACCTCGCTGGCGCGCGCAGGCGCGGACACGATCATCACCTATCACGCGCTCGACGCCGCGAGCTGGCTCGCATGAGCGCGTATAGCTGCGCTGGATCGGCGTCCTCAGTCGCTCGCGTACGTAGTACGCCACGCGGGGTGGGTGGGCCTTCCAATCCTTGCCCAGCTTGCTCTACGTGCTCATGTGGGTTTAGTGGCAGGAGACGCGTATGAGCACACCCGACGGCATCCTCGCCGCCGACGCGGCGACACCGAAGCTGCGCAGCCGCAAGGACGGCGCCGCGATCCCGCTGGACGACGTCGACCGGCGGCTGCTGAACCTGATGCAGGGCTCGTTCCCGATCGCGCCGCGCCCGTATGCGCACGTCGCCGAGACGGCCGGGATCGGCGAGGACGAGGCGATGGCGCGCGTCGAGCACCTGCTCGAGAAGCGCATCGTCCGGCAGGTCACGCCGATCTTCGACACGCGCGCGCTCGGCTACTCCTCGATGCTTGTCGCCGCGAAGGTCGACCCCGAGTACCCGCACCGTGCGGCACAGGTAATCAACGCTCACCCCGGCGTCTCGCACAACTACCTGCGCAACCACGAATTCAACCTGTGGTTCACGATCGCCACCGAGCCCGACTCAGAGCTCGGCCTGGAGGGGACGCTCGAGGTGCTCGCGCGCGAGGCCGGCGCCGAGTCGGTGCGCCAGCTGCCGACGCTGAAGCTGTTCAAGATCCGCATGGACCTCGAGATGGAGGGCGATACCGCCGCGCTCGCCCGGGCGGCCGAGGTCAAGGAGCCGGTCGAGCTCGAGCGTCAGCCCTACGACGAGCTCGACATCGCCGTCATCCGTGCGCTGCAGGGCGACATGCCCGTGACCTCCGAACCGTACGCGCCGGCGGCCGCCGAGCTGCAGATGTCCCAGGAGCGCCTGCTCGACCACCTCGCCGGCATGCAGGAGCGCGGCCTGCTGCGCCGGGTCGCCGCGATCCTCTATCACCGCCGCGCCGGGTTCTCCGCCAACGGCATGGGCGTCTGGCAGGTTCCCGACGAGCAGATCCTCGACATCGGCCGGCGGATGGCGGCCGTGCGCGGCGTGTCCCACTGCTACCAGCGCCCCACCTACGCCGACTGGCCCTACTCGGTGTTCACGATGGCCCACGGGCGCTCCAAGGAGGAGTGCGACGCGGTGCTCGACTCGATCGCCGAGCAGACCGGGATCTCAGGGCGCGCGACCCTCTACAGCTCGACCGAGTTCAAGAAGATCCGGCTGCTGTACTTCACCGACGAGTTCAAGGAGTGGGAGCGCCAGCACGCCGGATAGAGTCGGCGCGCCATCTAAAGCCGGCCAGGGTGGCCGGCCTCCACGACTAACAGGCCGGATGCCGGTCTCATCCTCGGATTACAAATGACCGCTCTGACCGACACCCATTCCAGCGCGCTGTACCGGCGCGCGCTGGAGGTGATGCCCGGCGGGGTCAACTCGCCCATGCGCGCGATGAGAGCGATCGGCCGCGATCCCGTGTTCATCGCCCGCGGCGAGGGCGCCGAAGTGGTGGACGTGGACGGCAACCGCTACGTCGACTACGTCTGCTCGTGGGGCCCGCTCATCCACGGACACGCGCACCCCGCCGTGCTCGACGCCGTCTGCGAGGCCGCCGCGCGGGGCACGAGCTTCGGTGCGCCGACGCCCGGCGAGGTCGAGCTCGCGAGCGAGGTCGCACGGCGGATGGAGGGGGTGGAGATGCTGCGCATGACCTCCTCCGGGACCGAGGCCTCGATGACCGCGATCCGCCTCGCCCGCGCCGCGACCGGTCGCGAGAAGATCCTCAAGTTCGAGGGCGCCTATCACGGCCACGTGGACGGGCTGCTGGCCCAGGCCGGCTCGGGCCTTGCGACCCAATCGCTGCCCTCGAGCCCCGGCGTGCCCGCGGCGACGGCCGCCCAGACCGTGCTCGTGCCCTGGAACGATCCAGACGCACTGATCGCCGCGACCGAGACCCACGAGCTCGCGGCGATCCTCGCCGAGCCGCTGCCGGCCAACATGGGGCTCGTCCCGCCGCGGCCCGGCTTCGTGGAGCTGCTGCGCGAGCGCGCCAGTCAGACGGGCGCGCTGCTCGTGCTCGACGAGGTGATCTCAGGATTTCGCGTCGCCCGCGGCGGTGCGCAGGAGCTCGCGGGCGTCACGGCCGACCTGACGATCATGGGCAAGGTGCTCGGCGGCGGCCTCCCCGCCGCGGCCCTCGGCGGACGGGCCGAGCTGATGAGCCAGCTCGCCCCGGCCGGCGAGGTCTACCAGGCCGGCACCCTCTCCGGCAACCCGCTCGCCGTAGCCGCCGGCCTGCGAACGTTGGAGCTGCTCGACGACTCCGCGTACGCGCGCCTGGCGAGCATCACCGAGCGCCTGGCTGCCGGTCTGCGCGAGGCCGCCGCGGGCGCGGTCGAGGGCGGGTATCCGGTGCAGGTGATCAGCGTCCCGGGCCTGCTCACCGTGTTCTTCACCCGGGCCACCGCGACCACTGTCGCCACCGGGGGGCCGGCGATCGCCGACTTCGCGCAGGCGCGCGCCTGCGATCACGACGCCTACGGACGGTGGTGTCGCGAGCTGCTCGCGCGCGGCGTCTACCCCCCGCCCTCGCAGTTCGAGGCGTGGTTCCCCTCGCTCGCGCACACGCCTGAGCAGCTCGAGCGCACGCTCGAGGCCGCCGCCGCGGCGTTCGCCGCGCTCGGAGCACCCGCCGGGGCGGGAGGCCGGGCATGAGCGCCGAGGAAAACGGGCGCTCGCTAGGGCGGCTCGCCGACCTCCTGCGCGAGCAGGGCGGCCTGATGGCCACGCTCGTGGCGGCGGACGCACTGGATGGTTCGCTCGGCTCAGCCCCCGGTCCCGCCCAGACGGCCGCCGCCGGCCCGCGTGCCGAGCGCGACCGCGAGGAGTACGAGCTGCTCGTGGAGGCGATCTACGAGGGCTACCTCCTGCACTACGGTGCCGGCCGCGTGGTTGCCGCGGCCGAAGCCGACCTCGGGCTGCTCGCCGGCGATCGCCTGTATGCGCTCGGCCTCGCGCGCCTGGTCGCGCTCGGGGACACCGAGGCGGTGGCGGAGCTGGCGGACACGATCACGCTCGGCGCGCTCGCCCAGGCCGCGCGGGAGCCGGAGCTCGCCCGGGCGGTGTGGGCCGCCGGCGCGCGGGCTGTGGGCTGGGGCGCGAGCGCCGCCCACGCCGAGGCCAAGCGCCTGGCGTTCGCCCGCTCGCCCAAAGCGATCGAGGCGATGCGCACAAGCGCTGCGGGCGTCCCGGCGTCGCCCTGATTCGCGCCTCGATATTGTTCGGGTTCGGTGTCCGACAAGCACGACAAGCACAAGTCCAAGTACACGCTCGACCGCGAATACCCGGGGGCGTTCGAGGGCGAGACCGTTACTCGCAGGCGCTTCATGGTCGTCGGCGGCCAGGGCGCCGGGGCGATCGCCGCCGCCTCGTTCCTGCTGCCCGCGCTCGGGTTCGCGATCGGTCCGATCTTCAAAAGCAGCCCCCACCGCTGGGAAAGCGTCGGCTCCGAGGACCTCTTCAACCCCAACAACTACGTACCCGTCGTGATCACGCTGAACCCCGAAATCGGCGAGGCGGGCAAGTCGACCGCGTATGTACGCAAGTTCAACCCCGCGATCGACAAAGACCCCTACGATCGCGGCGACTCCTACATCGCGATCTCCAGCCGCTGCGCACACCTTGGGTGCCCGGTGCGCTGGGTCGATGCGGCCGAGCGCTTCATCTGCCCGTGCCACGGCGGCGTGTACGACCTGCTCGGGCGCCGCGTCGGCGGTCCACCGGTGCGACCGCTCGATCGCTTCTACACGCGCGTGAACGCCAATCGCGAAGTCGAACTCGGCCCGCGCTTCTCCGTCAACAGCGAGCTCAAACGCTTCTCTCCCCGCGACCCCGGCGAGCCGCTGGACGGTCTCGGCCAGTACGCATACCCGTCGCGCCCCGGCGCCCAGAAACTGTAGGACTCGCCCGTGCCCAAGCTTCCCGCTCCCCCGATCCCCTCCTCCCTGCAGGCGCCCCCGCCCCGCCCGGGTGATGGCAACGGCAAGGCCACCAAGCCGCACGAGCACGCCGCGGAGGCCGGCACGGCCGTCGTCGACTGGGTCGACGAGCGCACCTCGCTGAGTGGCGGCGCCCGCTGGCTGATGTTCCGCAAGGTGCCCAAGGGCACCAACTGGTTCTACACGCTCGGCTCGGCGACGATGTTCGCGTTCCTCTCCCAGGCCGTCACGGGCGTGTTCCTGGCCATGTACTACCGCCCCGACCCCTCCGGCGGCGCCTACGAATCGATCAGGCACGTGACCAACGAAGTCTTCCTCGGCCAGTTCGTGCGCGGCATGCACAAGTGGGGCTCGAGCGTGATGGTGATCCTCGTGTTCCTGCACATGGGCCGCACGTTCTTCTTCGGGGCCTACAAGTACCCGCGCGAGCTCAACTGGGTGATCGGCGTGGTGCTGCTGATCCTCACGATGGTGATGTCCTTCACCGGCTACCTGCTGCCCTTCGACCAGCGCGCCTACTGGGCGACGATCGTCGGCGTGAACATCAACGGCACCGGTCCGCTGCTCGGCCCCTACCTCTCGGACTTCCTGCGCGGGGGGCCGGAATTCGGGGCGACCACGCTGTCGCGCTTCTACGCGATCCACATGCTGCTCGTACCGGGGTTGATCGCTGCGCTGATCGGCGCGCACCTGTACCTCGTGGCCAAGCTCGGCACGACCGCCCCGCCGTGGCTGAAAGCCGAGCAGAACCCCGAGCTGCGCGAGGCCGACGCATGAGCCGTCCTCGCGGTTTCCGGAGGGCCGGGGCGTGAATAAGCGGGAGAAGGAGGAGTACCTCCGCGAGTACGCGATCCTGAAGTCCCAGGGCAAGCCCTTCTTCCCCTACGCGGTCGCCAAGGACGCGGCGATGGCCTGCGTGGTGATGGCGGTCATCATCACGATGTCGCTCGTGCTCGGCGCCGAGCTCGGCTCGAAGGCCAACCCGACGACCACCACTTACGTGCCGCGGCCGGAGTGGTACTTCTTCTTCCTGTTCGAGCTCCTGCGCGTGATCAAGCCGCCGAGCCTCGTGCCGCTGGCGACGATCGGCGTGCCGACGATCGGCATGATCCTGCTGTTCCTGCTGCCGTTCTACGATCGCCGTCCCGAGCGTCGTCCCGAGCGCCGTCCGATCGCCACGCTCACCGGGATCTTCGTGATCGGCGCGATGGCGCTGCTCACCTACGAGGGCGCGAACGCCGGGTCGCCGACCGTGATCGAAATGGCCACGCCCAAAGCCGTGCAGCAGGCCGGCGGGCAGACGCTCGCCGAATACGAAGCCGGCAAGCTGGTGGTGGCCCAGTCGGGCTGCCTTGCCTGTCACAAGATCGGCGACAACGGCAACGACGGTCCCGGACCCCAGCTCACCCACATCGGGTCGCGACTGCCGCGCCAGGGGATCGCGCGCACGCTCGTGAACCCGACTGCGCCGATGCCGTCGTTCAAGAACCTGCCACCGCAGAAGTTCAAGGCGGCAGTCGAATTCCTCTCGCAGCTGAAGTAGGTCCGACAATGGCTCAGCGAGGCGCGCGCGCCGGAGAGCTGGAGTCGGCCGAGGTGCGGAGCATGTTCGACGGGATCGCCTGGATCTACGACGCGCTGAACAGCGCGATGACCGCGGGCCTCCACCATCGCTGGCGCGCACGCGCCGTCGATCAGGCACGAGTCGGCCCCGGCGCTCGCGTGCTCGACATCGCCACCGGAACGGGCGATCTGGCGCTCGAGCTGGCGCGTCGCGTCGCGCCCGGCGGCGCGGTCATCGGCAGCGACTTCTCCGAAGGCATGCTCGCGCGCGCGAGAGAGAAGGCGGGCGCGCGCGATGTCGTGGCGCTCGACGCCGAGTTGCGCTTCGAGTGGGGCGACGGGTGCGAGCTCCCATATGCCGACGGCGAGTTCGACGCCGCCCTCAACGGCTTCGGCCTGCGCAACTTCCCCGAGCTCGCGCGCGGGCTCACGGAGATGGTCCGCGTCGTGCGGCCTGGCGGGCGCGTCGTCGTGCTGGAGATGACGACCCCCACGCGGCGTCCGCTGTCGTGGTTCTTCGCGCTGTGGTTCGACCGGGCCGTGCCGCTCCTTGGCCGGATCGTCGGCTCGCTCGCGCGACTCGGCGCACGGCTGCGAGGCGCCGAGGGCGCGGAGCAGGTCACGGACGCCTACAGCTATCTGCCCAACTCCGTCAAACGCTGGCCGGGACCCTCACAGCTCGCCGTGGAGATGGAGCGGGCGGGGCTGAGGGAGATCTCCTACATCCTACTCGCCGGTGGGATCATCGCGATCCACGCCGGCACCGTTCCCGGCAAGGAGTCATGATGGGCACAATGGAGTTCGCGCCTGCAGCGCCCGGCGCCGATGGCGCGAGCGCGGCCGATGTGGATGCGGTCGAGACGATCATGCGTCGCGGTGGCAGCGCCCTGCGCGAGCGCATGACGCGCATGGAGCGCCACCTGGAGCTGGTGACCTCGCAGGCCGGCGACCCGCTGGCCTCTCACGCGACGGGCACGGTTCTCGCGGGGGGCAAGCGTTTGCGTCCATTGCTGGTCGTGCTCGCCGCCGAGTCGGCCGGCGGTCCGGGAGATGCGAGCGACGCCGGCGACGCGGAGGACAGGCTCGTGCGCGCGGCCGTCGCCGTCGAGCTGGTGCACTCGGCGACGCTCGTGCACGACGACGTGATCGACGGCGCGCAGCTGCGACGCGGCCGCCCGTCGGTCGCCGCCGCCGCGGGACGCAACCTCGCGGTCGCCACGGGCGACCTGTTGTTCTCGCGCGCGTTCGCCGAGCTGGCGCGCAACGAAGACGAGGCCCAGCTGCGCGCGCTCTCGGATGCCAGCTCGGCGCTGGCCGAAGGCGAGCTGCTGCAGCGTGAGGACGCTTACGCGACGCACGTCGCGGTCGCGCGATATCTGCGCCGCTGCGAACTGAAGACCGCGGCGCTGTTCGAGGCGGCCTGCCGCCTGGGAGCGCTCGTGGCTGTGAACGGGTCGCCGGAGCTCGCCGACGAACTCGGCGCGTTCGCCCGCAGGATCGGGCTCGCGTTTCAGCTGCTCGACGACGTGCTCGACGTATCCGGTCCGGTCGAGCGCACCGGCAAGGCGCGCGGCACCGACCTGCTCGACGGCACCGTCACCCTCCCGTTCATCCTCGCGCGCGAGCGCGACAGGGAGCTGGCCGAGTTCGACCTCTCCTCGCTGAACGGACCCGAGCAGGCGGAGCAGCTATGCGAGCGCATCGCCGCGACCGGCTCGCTCGATGAGGCGCGCGAACGGGCGCTGGCGCTCGTGGCGGAGGCGAAGTCGGGACTGCCCCGGCGCCTGCCCGACGGCAGCGACGCAGCTTTGCTCGACCTCGTAGCGGACGCCGTAGTCGAGCGTTATCGCTAGGCGGTCGCTGGACTGCGCAATACTGCGTCCTTACCGATAGGAGATCAGATGCGATCTCCTATCGGCCAGCATGCCCAGCGACCGCCTAGGAACGCGGTGTCTACTGAAAGTCGCCAGGGGTGATCAGGTCGGCCTGCAGGGCGCGCACGAAGAACTCGACTTCGTCGGTCATGTTCGCGTGTGTGAGGCGCTTCAGATCGCTCAGCAGAGCGCCCGCGCCGCGGTCCAGCTCGTCGTCCAGCCGCTCCACGATGCTCTGCTCGAAGACGCCCTCGCGACGCGCCTCGCACTCCGGGCAGCGCAGCACGATCCGCCAGTGCCTGGCGCCCTCTTCGGTCCAATCGAGGGGGTACACGAGCTCGCCCGCGCAGTTGAAGCAGACGTGCAGCTCCTGCGGCGGACAGGCCGGGTCGGTCGTGAACATCGGGTCGAGTGTCGCGGGCGAATCCGACTCGTAGGAAGGCTCGGGCACGTAGTCGGACCGCAGGGCGCGCCGTTGGTCGCGATAGGTGACCTCGACGTGCTTGCCGTCGGGCATCTGCACGCGGTGACGTATGTGGGGGCTGGTGTCTGACATGGCTTGCTCTGAGCTAATCGACCCCGTCGCCGCTTCCCTTTAGGGCTCGCGGTCAAAAGCCCGCTCAACCCCGTTTCCGACGACGCCGTGCCCGGCCGCCAAGTCCCCGCTCGGGGACAGGTGAGCTCGCGGATGTGAGCCGATACGCCCGCTGCTACGTTCATGAGGACATGGCCACCGCGATCCGTACGATCGGCCACGAAGACAAGCTCAGCCTCGTCGATCATCTCGAAGAGCTGCGCACGCGCCTGATCGTCAGCGCCGTTGCGATCGCGGTCGCCTTCGGCGTTTGCCTGTGGCAGAACCACGCGCTGCTGGAAATCATCAACCGGCCGCTCGAACACCAGACCCAAAAACAGGTCGCTCAAGGCAACGGCCCACTGGGGCAGACCGCGCTCGCCCAGCAGGGCGTGCTCACGGTCGCGCGCGAGGTGCAGGCGATCGCCGCGACGTTGGCCGCTCCCGCGAGCAAGCTCCCGCCCGCGACCCGCGCGGCACTCGCCGCTGAGATACCCAGACTGCAGGCCGACGTCGCGAAGATCCCGCGCGTCCCACAGGGCAACAAGCCCGTGACGCTCGGCATCGGCGAGCCGTTCACGACGACGCTAGGCGTCACGCTGCTGTTCGCGCTGGTGTTCTCGCTGCCGATCGTCCTTTTCCAGCTCTACGGGTTCGTGCTGCCCGCGTTCAGTCCCAGTGAGAGACGCATCGCCTTGCCCTTGCTCGCGGCGATCCCATGCCTGTTCGCGATCGGCGTGCTGTTTGGCTACTTCGTCGTGCTGCCGGCGGCCGTGCGCTTCTTCCAGAACTTCAACAGCACCGAGTTCAACGTGCTCGTGCAGGCCGGTCCCTACTACAAGTTCGCCGCCACGGTGCTGCTCGCGATGGGCCTCGTCTTCCAAGTGCCGGTTGCGATCCTCGCCGCGACCCGCGTTGGGATCGTCACTCCGCAGCAGCTTCGCCACAACCGCCGCTACGCGATCGTGGCCTGCGCTGCGATCGCCGCGTTCCTGCCGGGAGATGCGATCACGCTGCTGCTCGAGACCATCCCGCTGTATGTGCTCTACGAGGCGAGTATCCTGCTCGCGTCGTTTGTCGAACGCCGCGAGCGCGCGCGCGAACGCCAAACACCGGGTCACGGGGGCCCACCCGAGGGAGGCGCCCCCACAGAGCAGAGGACGGAGCCAAGCGTGCAACAGATCATCGACCACACCGATAGCGAGCTGAGCTGATGCTGTTCGATCTGCGCGGCCGCGGTCGTCGCCGCACGGTCAAGGTGATCTACGGCGGCCTCGCGCTGCTGATCGGCGCGGGCCTCGTGTTCTTCGGCGTCGGTGCCGGCGTCGGCGGCGGCGGGCTGCTGAACTCGCTGACCGGCAGCGAAGGCTCCAGCAGCGCGAGCTTCTCGGCGCAGATCGACAAGTACAGGAAGCTCACCCAGAAGCAGCCGAACAACGTCTACGCGTGGGAACAGCTGACCCTCGCCCAGCTGCACGAAGCGGGCGGAGAACAGTATTTCGCCAATCAGCGGCTGACGGCGAAGGGCCGCGAACTGTTCGGTAAGACCGCCCAATCGTGGAACAGCTACATCGCGCTGAAACCCTCAAAGCCCAACGCGCAGCTGGCGTTGCAGATGGAGCGGGTGTTCGGCGAAGAAGGGCTCAACGAGCCCGCCGAAGTGGTCAAGGTGCTGCAGATCGTGATCCCCACGAAGTCGGGAAGCACCCCTCAATATCAGGCGTCGCTGTACGCGGCATTAGCCGAGTACGCCTACAAAGCCAGCAACACGCGCATCGGCGATCTCGCCTCGGCCAAGGCGATCGCGCTCGCGCCCGCAGCGCAGCGCAAGCAGCTGAAGACGCAGCTCGCCGGGATCAAGGCGCACCCCAACGGCAGCGAAGGCGCAACGGGGGCATCCGGCACGACGGCCGGCGCCGCCACCACGACGGTCCCCGTGACGACGACCGGCGGCTCCTCCACGACGACGAAAAAGTAGGCAGGGGGGTAGGTGGGGGCGTGGACGTCGGACCCCAGCGCTACACGGCGCGCCTGCTGATCGGCTGTCCGGATCGGCCGGGGATCGTCGCGGCCGTCTCGAGCTTCCTGCTCGAGCAGGGCGCCAACATCGTCTCCTCCCACCAGTACTCGACCGACCCGACCGGCGGGCGCTTCTTCATGCGCACCGAGTTCTTCCTGCACGATCTCGGCGCGCCGAGCGGTGCGCACGCGGCCAGGAGACGGTTCGAGGAGCTGTTCGCGGCCGAGGTGGCGGACGGGCTGGGTATGGACTGGGAGATCCGCTACTGGGGCGAGCGCCGGCGGATCGCGATCCTCGTCTCCCGCCACGATCACTGCCTGCTCGATCTGCTCTGGCGCTGGCGTCGCGGCGACCTGGACGGCGAGGTCGTGGCGGTGATCTCAAATCACGAGGACCTGCGCCGCGAGACCGAGTCCGTCGGCGTTCCGTACCACCACGTGCCGGTGCACGTCGAGGACAAGCCGCGGGCCGAAGCGGAGATGCTCGGCCTGCTCGCGGGCAAGGCCGACCTGGTGGTGCTCGCGCGCTACATGCAGATTCTCAGCGGCGACTTCCTCGAGCGCCTGGGCGTGCCGACGATCAACATCCACCACTCCTTCCTGCCCGCGTTCGCCGGCGCCGACCCGTACCGGCGTGCGCACGAGCGCGGGGTCAAGCTGATCGGAGCCACCGCGCACTACGTCACCGAGCAGCTGGACGACGGTCCGATCATCGACCAGGACGTCGTGCGCGTCGATCACCGCCAGGGCGCCGAGGATCTCGAGCGCGTCGGTCGTGACATCGAGCGTCTGGTGCTCGCACGGGCGGTGGCGCTGCACCTCGATGACCGCGTGATCGTCGACGGACGGCGGACGATCGTCTTCTGAGGAGGGTACGCGCGCCGGGGCGGCTTGGGTAGAATCTGCGCCGAGCCGGCCGATCCTTCGCCGGCGCGCTCACGGGCCGTTAGCTCAACCGGCAGAGCAGGGGCCTCTTAAGCCCAAGGTTGTAGGTTCGATTCCTACACGGCCCATTTCCGAGAATAGCCGGGGGTCTTCGCGTCTCGTTCTAGCCGAGCGCCCCGGCCAGCTCACCCGCCTCGACCCGCACCGAATGCGGCAGTGTGATCGTCAGGTAGCCATCGTGCTCGACAATCCGTCGCGCGTCGATGATCGTGACCCCGATCACCTCGCCGTTGTCGTCGTAGCGCACGCCGTGACCCTCTGGGGTGAGGGCGGCATCGGACGCGTACTTGGTGTCGCCGCGTCCTAGATAGAGCACGTCCCCGTCGGCGTCGTAGTGGCCGCAGTCGAATATGAGGTTATCGATCTTGACGTTCATGGTGTCCATCCATCAGGCGAGCGACCGTGTCCATAGCCAAACGCGGTTACGATTCGTGCCGGCTCGTCCGCAAAGTCTACGACGACCATCAGCCAATCTGTGGGACCTGCATCCCGTTTGAAGAATCGCTCTCGGTTGGGCCAGCGCTCCGATTCTCGGTGGTCGGGCAAATCGATCGCATCCAACACGGCCTGCCGATGCGGCTCGAGCTCGGTGTGGCCGCCTTCCGGGTTCAGGATGTGCAGCAGCCAGGTGTCCTCGAACAGCACCACGCGAACGCCCTCAGGCGTCTTGGTCTCGGCCAGAATCGTGCGCTCACTCATCGAGCCACGAGGCTACTCACGGTCGCGGACCCCGGACGGGGCGGATGCGGCGAACCGCCGTGACTGGATGCTCGGGTGAACGCCTCCGCCTGCTTAGCGAGCGACGGCCCCGCATCAAGGGTCAAGTAGACCGCCACCCCCGCCGACCCCTCGCGTAGATTGCGGACATGTGCGGCCGCGGCGACGGAGAGGTGATCCTTGGCGAGAACCTCGAGGTGCTCCCGGGACTGCGCGAGGAGACCTTCCAGCTGATCTACATCGATCCGCCGTTCAACACCGGTAAGGCGCAGACCCGCAGGACGCTGCGCACGGTGCCCGACGAGAGCGGCGATCGCACCGGGTTCTCGGGACGGCGCTACAAGACGCGCCTGCTGGCGGAGTCCTCGTATCTGGATGACTTCGATGACTACCTCGCGTTCCTCGAGCCGCGCCTGCGCGAAGCACACAGGCTGCTGGCGCAGAGCGGGACGTTCTACTTCCACATCGATCATCGCGAGGCGCACTACTGCAAGCTGCTGCTCGACGAGATCTTCGGCCGCGAGTGCTTCTTGAACGAGATCATTTGGGCTTACGACTACGGCGCGCGATCCAAGCGGCGCTGGCCCTCGAAGCACGACACGATCCTCGTCTACGTGAAGGACCCGACGGGCTATTACTACGATGCCGAGGCCGTCGATCGCGAGCCCTACATGGCGCCGGGTCTCGTGACGGCGGAGAAGGCCGCGAGGGGCAAGCTGCCGACGGATGTGTGGTGGCACACGATCGTCCCGACGAGCGGACGCGAGAAGACGGGATACCCGACGCAGAAGCCCGAGGGGGTCGTCCGACGGATGGTCCAAGCCTCGACCCGTCCGGGCGACTGGTGCCTTGACTTCTTCGCCGGCAGCGGCACGCTGGGGGCGGTGGCGGCGAAGCTGAAGCGACGCTACGTGCTGATCGACTGCAACCCCGAGGCCGTGCGCATCATGCGCGAGCGTCTGCCCGCCGCCGCCGCCGCTGGCGAGGGCGGGGGAGTCGCCGTTTCTCGACCTGGCGCGGCTTAGATGGGGTTCTTGGCGCCGAGGGGGCTGCTGTAGACTGGGCCTATGTTCCCGCTGCTGGAGGAGTCAGATCCCGAGCTCGCCTCGCTGCTCATCCGCGAGGACGAGAAACAGGCCGAGTCGCTGTTCCTGATCCCCTCCGAGAACTACACCTCGGCGGCGGTGCTCGAGGCGAACGGCAGCGTGCTCGCGAACAAGTACAGCGAGGGATATCCGGGCAGGCGCTACTACGAGGGCAACGAGATCGTCGACGAAGTCGAGCTGCTCGCGCAGGCTCGCGCGCGCGAGCTGTTCGGCGTGGAGCACGCGAACGTGCAGCCCTATTCGGGCTCGCCGGCGAACCTCGCCATCTACCTGGCCTTCCTGAACCCTGGCGATACGGTCATGGGGCTCGACCTGCCGGCCGGGGGGCATCTCACGCACGGTTGGCCGGTGTCGGCGACCGGCAAATGGTTCAACGCGGTCCACTACGGGGTGAGCCCGGATACGGGCCGCGTGGACATGGAGGAGGTGCGGCGGCTGGCGCTCGAGCACCGTCCGAAGCTGCTGTTCTGCGGCGGGACGGCAGTGCCGCGCACGATCGACTTCGAGGGCTTCGCGGCGATCGCGAAGGAGGTCGACGCGCTGATGGTCGCCGACGTGTCGCACATCGCCGGCCTGATCGCGGGTGGTGCGCACCCCTCGCCGGCGCAGCACGCGGATGTGATCATGACGACCACCCACAAGACCCTGCGCGGTCCGCGCGGCGCGATCCTGATGTGCCGCGAGGAGCACGCGAAGGCGATCGATCGTGCCGTGTTCCCCGGTTTGCAGGGTGGTCCCCATCAGCACCAGACGGCCGCGATCGCCGTTGCGCTCGGAGAGGCGCTGACGCCGGCCTTCGGCGAGTACGCCCACCAGATCGTCGCGAACGCGAAGGCGCTCGCGACGGCGCTGAGCGAGCGCGGCTTCACGCTTGTCTCCGGAGGCACGGACAACCACCTGATCCTGATCGACATGACCTCGAAGGGGCTGACCGGTAAGGAAGCCTCGACGGCGCTCGCGCGGGCCGGGATCGTGACCAATGCGAACGCGATCCCGTTCGATCCGCGCAAGCCGTTCGACCCCTCGGGCATACGCATCGGCACGCCGGCGGCAACCACGCGGGGCCTTCAGAGCGAGCACATGGAGGAGATCGCGCGCTGGCTGGACGAGGTCGCCGATGCGGTGCGCGGCGGCGATGAGCACGCGCTCGAGCGCGTCAAGGGCGAGGTCGGCGATCTGATGGCGCGGTACCCGGCGCCCGGCTGCCGCTCCTCGGCGGTCGTCCTGCCGCACTGAGATCTCTCCCGGGCCACCGCTCCTGGACTGCTCGTGAGTTGTTCCGCGTCGTCGTAAGCTCACGCACTCGTGCATAAGCGGTTCCAACTGTCGCGGATGATCGAGTCTGAGAACCCGCGGCGGTGACCGCAGGACTGTGTATGGTGGCGCACCCTTGTCACTGATCGTCTCGTGGGTTCTGTTTCCGCTCGTGCTGGCGGCCGTCGGTGCGGGTTGGGGTGTGCTGGCGCAGCGGCTCGCGGGCGAGCGAGTGGGGGTTCTGCTCGTCCCCCTCGGATTGGCGAGCGCGCTCGTCGTCGCCGCGCTGTTGACGGCGTGGAGCACGATCGCACCCGCGGCCGTCCCGGTCGTCGGCGTCGGAGCGGTCGTGGGCCTCGCGGTCGGATGGCCCGCCCGCGGAGAGCTCTCCAGGTGGCCTGTCCTGGCCGCGCTGGGCGCACTGTTCGTGTACGGGGCGCCGGTGCTGCTGTCGGGCAGCGCGACGTTCGCTGGGTACGTGCGTTTGGACGATACGGCGACGTGGCTCGGGATCACGGATCAGGTGATGTCCCACGGCCGCTCGCTGGCCAACCTGCCGCCCTCGACGTACTCGCTGCTGGTGGCGTCCTACGTCTCGAACTCCTACCCGCTGGGGGGATTCATGCTGCTCGGGGTCGGCCACGGACTGACGGGCATCGACTCGGCCTGGATCTTCCAGCCCTACCTGGCCTGCTGCGGTGCGGCCATCGCGCTCGGTGTGTACGCGCTCGTGGAGCCGTTCGTCGAGTCCGCGCGGCTGCGCGCGCTGGTGGCGTTCCTCGGGGCCCAGCCGGCGCTGCTCTACGGCTACAGCCTGTGGGGCGGCATCAAGGAGCTCACGGCCGCGTTCCTGCTCGTGCTGGGCGCCGCGCTTCTCGCGCGCGTCGTGGCGAAGCGACCGCGGTCGCCGCGCGCGCTACTGCCGCTGGCGATCACCGCCGCCGGACTGGTGGTCACGCTGGGCGCGGGTGCGGCCGCTTGGGTGGTGCCGGCGCTGCTCGGCGTGGTCGCGGTGTGGTTTTGGCGAGCACGCGGCGCGGGGCCGTGGCCGGTGGTGCGCGACGTCGGTCTGCTGGCCGCGGTGACAGCGGTGCTCGCGCTGCCGATGTGGGTCGTCCTGTCGAGCTTTCTGCAGGGAGACAGCAACCTCTACAGCGGCCAGTCCGCGAGCGAAAACCTGGGCAATCTGATCCAGCCGTTGAGCGGCTGGCAGCTCGCGGGGATCTGGCCCGTGGGGGACTTCCGCCTGCGGGCGCCGACCGTCTCGAGCGCGCTGCTGGTTGGTCTCGTCCTGCTGGCGGGCGCCGTAGGGCTGTGGTTGACGGTGCGCCGCAGGCATCTCGGGGTCCTCACATACGTGGTGCTCGCGCTGGCCGGCTGTGGTGTGCTCTATCTCGTGAACAGCACCCCGTGGGTGCTCGGCAAGGCGCTTGCGATCTCCTCACCGGCGCTGCTCACCGCGGCGCTCGTCGGCGGCGCGCTGCTACTCACATGGCGCCGCCCGGTCGGCGTGCTCGTTCTGCTCGCGCTCGGCGGCGGCGTCCTATGGTCGAACGCGCTTGCCTATCACGACGTGCTGCTGGCGCCGCGCTCGCGGTTGGCTGAGCTCCAGCACATCGGGGATCTCCTCGCGGGCGGGGGCCCGACGTTGATCGACGATTACGAAGTCTATGCTGACCGCCACTTCCTCCGTTCCGGCGCTCCGGTGGAGCCGGCGGAGTATCGCGCGGTGACGCTACCCCTACGCGATGGCACGATCTTGACCAAGAGCGCGTGGGCCGATCTCGACTCGTTCGCGCCGGCGACGCTCGAACCGTACCGCTCGCTCGTGCTCGAGCGCTCCCCGGCGCAGAGTCGTCCGCCCTCGCTCTACAGCCTCGTTTGGCGGGGCCGCTATTACGAACTGTGGCAGCGTCCCGCGAGGCCGACGGTCCAACTGCTCAGCCACGTTCCCTTCGGGGAATCGAACACGCTGCCCTACTGCGGGGTCGCCCAGAATCGTCCCGGCACGCTCGCGCCGCTGTGCTCCGCCGACCCCGCGGCGGTCCCCTCGTGCACGCAGATCGAACGTCTCGGGGTTGGCGCGGCCCGCGTGCACGCCGACCTTGTGGCCTATCAGCGCCCGCAGCCGGTCGTGGCGCGCGGCGATCAGACGCGCTGGCCTGCGTCCTGGAGACACGAACCCGCGTCGCGCACGCTGTATCCGACCACGCCGGGCACGGCGCTCGCGCAGATCAAGGTATACGGCGACCAGGACTACGAGGTGTGGTTGGGCGGCAGCTTCTCGCGTGGGTTTGAAGTCAGCGTCGACGGCCATCCCCTGGGCAGGGTCAAGGACGAACTGCTCGACATCGGCGAGTACGCAGCCGTGGGCGTTGTGTACCTGACGCCCGGGGTGCACGTGTTTGGACTGACCTACCCGCACGCCGACCTCACGCCGGGCAGCGGCGATAACCAGCAGACGAGCCTGGCCGCGATCTCGCTGCAACCCCTGAGTCGTCCGGCCGCGCGGCTGCTGAGCGTGGCGCCCGCCAGGGCGCGCAGCCTATGCGGGCGCTCGCTCGACTGGGTAGAGATCGTCGCGCCCAAGACCTGAGCGGTCTCTCGGGGTCCGAGGCGATCCGCCGAGCGGAGGCGATTCATCGCCCGGGGCCCGAGATGGCAGACGGTGTCAGTCGGGCGAGCTGCCGTTGCTGGCCGATCTTTGATCGGCAATCAGCGTCGCTTCTCCGGCGTCCGTCCAGATCGTCTGCTCGCGCCCGGGTCCGACGCCGACGAGCGTTACGGGCGCGCCGACGTGCTCGGCGATGAAGCGCAGGTAGTCGCGCGCGGCGCCGGGCAGGTCTGAGAGCGTGCGGCACTCGCCGAGATCCTCGCTCCATCCTGGCAGCTCGGTCAGCTCGGCGCTCGTGTGGTGCAGCACCGACTGGTGGTAGGGGAAGTCGTCGAACTCGGCGCCCTCGGCGCCGCGGTAGCTGGTGCAGACCTGGATGCGCTCGAAGCCCGAGAGCACGTCGAGCTTGGTGATCGCGAGCGCCGTCATCGTGTTCAGGCGCGCGGCGTAGCGCAGCGCGACGAGGTCCAGCCAGCCGGTGCGCCGCGGGCGCCCGGTCGTGGTGCCGAACTCGCCGCCGCGGCGGCGGATCTCCTCGCCGGTGTCGTCGTGCAGCTCGCTCGGGAAGGGCCCGGCGCCGACGCGGGTGGTGTAGGCCTTGGAGATCCCCCAGATCTCGTCGATGTTCTTCGGGCCGACGCCCGTGCCGACGCAGGCGGCGCCGGAGAGCGGGTTGGAGGAGGTGACGAAGGGGTAGGTGCCGTGGTCGATGTCGAGCATCGCGCCCTGGGCGCCCTCGAAGATGATCTTCTCGCCGTCGTCCAGCAGGTCCCACATCAGCTTCGCGGTGTCGGCGATGTGCTGCTCGAGGCGGTGCCCGTAGGTGAGGTACTGCTCGGTCATCGCGTGCAGGTCGAGCGCGGGGTCCTTGTCGAAGGGCCGCAGCGACAGGCGCTTGGGCTCCATCGCGGCGACGATCTTCTTCTTGAGGATCTTCTCGTCGAGCAGGTCCTGCACGCGGATGCCGAGGCGCGCGGCCTTGTCGGCGTAGCACGGTCCGATGCCCCGGCGGGTGGTGCCGATCTGCAGGCTGCCGAGCTTGGCCTCGCCGGCGGAGTCGAGCAGCAGGTGGTAGGGCATGATCAGATGCGCGTTCGCGGAGATGCGCAGCCCGCTCACGTCCACGCGCCGCGCGCGCAGCGCGTCGAGCTCCTCGATCAGGACCTTCGGGTCGATCACCACGCCGTTGCCGATCACGCAGCGCTTGCCCGGGTAGAGGATCCCCGAGGGGATCAGGTGCAGCTTCCACTCCACGCCCTCGCGCACGATCGTGTGACCGGCGTTGTTGCCGCCCTGGAAGCGCACGACCGCGTCGGCCTGTTCGGCGAGCAGGTCGGTGATCTTTCCCTTTCCCTCGTCGCCCCACTGGGCGCCGACTATCACGATTCCGGGCATGGCTTCAGAAGTGTAGGGGGGTACCGTCCGCGCCCTCAGGCGGTGCGCGCGGGGATGCGAAACTCGCGCCGCTTGTCCTGGCCGTACAGCGGTATCAGGTCGCCGCAGATCTCCACCAGACGCGAGACCGTGCGGGCGCCGAGCCGATCCGAGAGCTCGTCGGGCATGAGGTTGGTGGTCGCCACGATCGTCCGCTCCGCCTCGTAGCGGGAGTTGACGATCGAGTAGAGCTGCTCGAGCACCCAGTCGGTCTGGTTCTCGGCCCCGAGGTCGTCGAGGTGCAGCAGGTCCACGGCTGTGAGCCGGTCCATGAAGTCGAGCATGCCCGTATCGGAGTCCATCGATTCGCGCAGCAGGTTGAGCAGGCGCGGCAGTGAGTAGATCGCCACCGAGCGCCCCGCGTCGAGCGCCGCCTTGGAGACGAGCATCGCCAATGTGGTCTTGCCCGTACCGACGTCGCCCTGCAACCACAGCCCCCGCCCGGAGTCGAGGTTCGTCTCGATGTCGCGCACGTAACGGCGGACGGACCGGATCTGGTCCGGGGCGATTCGCGCGATGTCGCTCACCGGCGGCCGGTCGAAGGACAGGTTCTGATACTTGCGCGGTATCCGCCCGGCGAGGCTCTTGGTGCGGGTCGCGGCGATGCGCGCGGCGCGGCAGCGGCAGTCGGTGGCCGTGTTGGTGGCCTCATCGATCACGAACCCGCTGCCGTCGCACTCTCCGAGAGGACAGTTCTCGTAGCTCATTGGGCGTAGCGCTCCCCGCCGGCGTAGCTGAGGAACTTCGGGTACTCCTTCTGGAAGGTCAGCGTGACTTTGCCGACGGCCCCGTTGCGGTGCTTGGCGATGATCAGGTCGGCCTCGCCGGGGCGCTCGGAGTCCTCGTCGTAGTACTCGTCGCGGTAGATGAACATCACCAGGTCGGAGTCCTGCTCGAGGTTCCCCGACTCGCGCAGGTCCGAGAGCTGAGGCACCTTCGGTGAGCGCTGCTCGACCGCGCGCGAGAGCTGCGAGAGCGCGATCACCGGCACTCCCAGCTCGCGCGCGAGGATCTTCAATCCACGGCTCAGCTCGCCGACGGCGGTCACGCGCGAGTCATAGCGGCTGTCGGTGCGCATCAGCTGCAGGTAGTCGATGATGATCAGGCCGAGCCCGTTCTCGCACTGGCTGTGCAGGCGGCGCGCCTTCGCGCGGATCTCGAGCATCCCCACGTCGCTCGAGTCATCCACCCACAGTGGCGCGGCGGCGAGGCGCTGGGAGGCCTTGAGGATCTTCGGCCAGCGCTGCTCGGCCACGCGGCCCTTGCGCAGCTCCTCGCCTTTGATGCGCGCCTGTGAGGCGACGAACCGCTGCGCGAGCTCGGCCTCGGCCATCTCCAGGCTGAACAGCGCTACCGGCTTTCCGTGCTCGACGGCGGCGTTCTCGGCGATGTTGCACACGAGCGCCGACTTGCCCATCGCCGGGCGCGCGGCGATGATGATGAGGTTGCCCGGCTGAAACCCACCGGTGATCTCATCGAGGTCCTTGAAGCCCGAGGGCGTGCCCGTCAGCGAGGTCCCTTCGATCGAGAGGCGGTGGAGCTTGTCGAGCTCCTCGTGCAGCACCTCCTCGATCGCGCGGAAGTCCTGCTGGCGGTCGTCGCGAGCGACCTCGAGCATCGCCTTCTCGGCCTGCTCGACGAGCTCGCGCGGCGCCGCGGAGTGTCCGAGCACGTTCTCCTGGATCTCAAACGACGCGCTCAAGAGGCGCCGCAGCAGCGCGTTCTCGCGCACGATCTGCGCGTAGCGGCGGGCGTGCCCGGCGGCGGGCACGACGCCGGTCAGCTCATCCACGCTCGCCGGCCCGCCGATCTCCTCGAGCTTCCCCACTTGGCGCAGGCGGTCGGTCACCGTCAGCACGTCGACGGGCTCGGATTCGTTGTACAGCGCGAGCATCGCCGCGTAGATCGCGCCGTGGCGCTCGCGGTAGAAGTCCTCGGGGCGCAGCCCCTCCTCGATCACCAGCGCGTACATCGCGCGATCGGACAGCAGGATCGCGCCGAGCACCGACTGCTCGGCGTCGAGGTTGTGCGGAGGAGCGATCGCGGCGCCCGCGCCCTGGCGGTGCTGCCCTGCGACCCCGTTCCCCGCACCGTTGCTTGTCGTGGCGACGGCGCTCATGATGTGGACCCGCGCGAGTGTAGATAGGCGCGCGCGCCCTCTAGGACGGCCACCCCGCTATGTCGGGTTATTTTGCTCCCCACGAACACATGTTCGCAGAGAGAGCGGACGACGATCGTCTACTTCTTCGCGACGACCATCACTCAACGGGGGGAGGCTTAGCGGGCCTTCCCCCCGACCCCCTCCCGTGCTTGACCTGATGGGCAGGAGGGAATCGCGCTCCGGATTACTTCTTCGCGACGACCATCGTCTTGATCGTCGCCTGCACGCCCTCGACGACGTCGACGACGACCATGTAGGTGCCGACGCTCTTGATCGGCTCGGGCAGGTACACGCCGCGTTTGTCGATTTTCAGCCCGCGCGCTTCGCGAATCGCCGTGGCGATGTCCTGCGCGGTGACCGAGCCGAACAAGCGTCCGTCCGCGCCGGCCTGCTGGGGGATCGTCAGCACGGTGCGGTTGAGCAGGTTGACGTTCTCCTGGGCTTTCTCGATCGCATTGCGCTCGGCCCGCTCGGCGGCTTCCTGGCGCTGCTTGATCGCTTCGATCGCGCCGCGCGTGGCCGGTTGGGCGAGCTTGCGCGGCACGAGGTAGTTGCGCAGGTAGCCCTTGGAGACATCGATCACCTTGCCCTGCTCGCCGAGCTGATCCACATCCTGCAGGAGTATCGCTTCAGGCATCCGCCGAACCCTCTCTAGCGTTCCCGGTCGCGGTCGCCCCGGTCGCGACGAGGGCTGTCGTCGCGACCGCCCTCGTTCACGTAGGGGAGCAGCGCCAGCTCGCGCGCGCGCTTGACGGCCGTGGCGATCTGGTTCTGATGACGCCGGCACGCTCCGGTGATCCGCCGCGAGCGGATCTTGCCCTTCTCGGAGATGAACTTGCGCAGCGTGCCGACGTCCTTGTAGTCGACCTGCTCGATCTTGTCGCGGCAGTGCTGGCATGGCTTGCGCCGCCCGCTGCCGGGACCGCCCTTCTTGTCTCGCCGGCGCACCGGCTTGCCGCGACCGCGCTTTGCCACTGGAAATCTGCCTCGCTTATGTACTGGGGGATCGATCAGAACGGAATATCGTCGTCTCCGGCTCCACCGGCGGCGACGGGCGTCGTTGCAGCGGGCTGGAAATCCCCTTCGTGCACGGGGATGTCGCTGCCCTGTGAGACCCCATTGCCCATCGCGCCTGCACCGCTTCCGGCGTCGTCGCGCGAGCTCAGGAACTGCACCGAGTCGGCAATGATATCGGTTGCCTGCCGTTTCGTCCCGTCCTGTGCCTCCCACTCGCGCCACTCGAGGCGTCCGTCGATCGCCACGGGCCGTCCCTTGGAGAGGTAGCGGGCGGCGTTCTCGCCCTGCGCGCCCCACACGGTCACGTTGAAGTAGTTGGGCTTGTCGACCCATTCGCCGGTGCTCCCGTCCTTGCGCCGCGTGTTGCAGGCGATGCGCAGGCTGCACACGGACATGCCGCTCGGCAGCGAGCGAAGCTCCGGGTCGGCGGTCAGGTTTCCGGTCATCACGACTCGGTTGATGTTGGTGGCGGCCACGGTTCCATTCCTTTCGTTCTGTATTCGTGTCTCTCTGGGCTGACTGTCGCCCCGAGGCCTCCCTTGCGAACAGGTGTTCGTCGGTGGGTTACCGGCGAGTGTAGACCGACGCGCGGCGGCTTTTCACGTGAGAACGCGCAACGTGCGGGTTCTCCCTGCGCCACGTGCGGCCGCGGGCGCCTCCTAACCGTCGGATCCACGACTGCGCGGCGGCGTGGAGGTCGATCCGCCCGGGCCGCGGCCCGCAACGAGGCGCGCCTCTAGCGTCCGGCGCGGCGCTCGCGCGAGGAGGTGCGGAAGATCTCGTCCCAGTAGGGCGCGCTGATCCCGAAGCCCTTGGTGTCGTCCTGGAAGTGGTGGCGCATGTGCCGCTCGCGCAGCATCCGGCCGAGACGCGAGCGCGGGGTGAAGTGGTGGACGTAGTAGTGGAGCATGTCGTAGGCGAGGTAGCCCGCGAAGAAGCCCGCGCTCAGGCCGGGCGCGTAGTCGCTGCCGAAGGCGAGATACAGCAGCCCGAACACGGCCGCGCCCAGCGGGATGCTGACGGCTGGGGGCATCACCAGCCGCAGGGGGTCGTTGGGGTGCTCGTGGTGGACGCCGTGGATGATCCAGTGCAGTCGCGCGCCGATGCCGTGGTCGGGCTCGAAGTGGAAGACGATGCGGTGCAGCCAATACTCGAACAGCGTCCACAGCGCGTACCCGCCGATCGCCAGGCCGATCGTAGTCAGAAGGCTCACGTTGGAGAGGCTCCAGGCGGCGAGCACGGCGATCCCCGGCACGAACACGAGCACCGGCACCAGCGGGTGCACGCGCGAGCAGGCGTCAAGCAGCCGCGATTCGAACATCGGCGGGGAGTCTCTGAGCACGTCGGTGCGGCTCGGCGTCCCCTGCTCACTGTCCTGCGCCCAGGCCATCTGCCGAGTGTATTACCCCGCGTGCGCTCGGGCTATGAATCTGTCTCGAACAGGCGGCATGCCGGACGTTTTGAAACGGATTCTTCTTAAGCGGCGGGCTCGCCCACGGCAGCCTCGGTCTCCGCGGGAGCGGGAGGAGCCGGAGCTGCGGGCGGCGGGGACTGCGGCGTCTCAGTCGGCCGCGGCGCGGCGGCGGCGGCGCTGCGCATGTCGGGCGCCTCAGGTGTGCCGGGCGCGAGCTTGACGATGCGAAAGCGCAGGACCCCATCGGTGATCCGCAGCGTGCGGTCGAGGTCGCTCAGCAGCTGCGGCGTGCCGGCGTGGAACTGCAGCAGGCGGTACTCGGCGTCGGCGTGGCGCTCGATCGGGTAGGCCAGCGCGCGATCGCCCCAGTCGTCCTCGCGCACGACCTCGCCGCCGGCGGCGATCGCGGCGCGGGTGTCGTCGAGGATCTTCGTACGCACGCTCTCATCGGTGCGCGCGTCGAGCAGCAGCACGAGATCGTATGTGGGGGCGGGCAGCGTCATGTCCGGCGGACAGAGTAGCGGGTCCGGGGATTGTGCTCGCGTGGGAGT
>DASXMO010000063.1:0-13632 GCA_036495605.1 Solirubrobacteraceae bacterium | reverse complement strand
GCGCGCTTGACGATCTCGCGGGCCTCGAACTCGTAGAACCTCATCGGTGGGTGTCCAGGTGGGGCATGGGCGTCGGAAACCCTATATGGAGGCGCGCGATCGATGCCGCGTGGTCCGCTGAGCAGATCCCCCCCGCCGAACGACAGAAACACAATAAGGAAAGTGATATGGTTATATGGGTGAAGACAACCATAGATATTGCTACAGGTCTGCTGATGGAGGCGAAGGAGCGCGCGCATCGCGACCAGACGACGCTTCGAGAGCTCGTCGAACGGGGTCTGAGAACGGTTTTGAGCGAGCCGGAGGCATCCACCCGTCCGCCCTTCAAACCGGTCACTTGTCGGTTGGAGCCGTTGCCCGGCGTCGATCCCTACGACTGGGACGCCATCCTCGACTCCGTCTACGACATGAGCGATCGAGTTTGATCGCCGTCGACACGAACGTCCTCGTGTATGCGTGCGACGAGTCCTCGCCACTGCACGAGCGGGCGGCTGCCGCGATGGACCGGCTCGTGAGCGAGCCCACGTGGGGGCTGCCGTGGATCGTCGCCGGCGAGTTCTACTCGGTGCTCACGGACGGTCGCCACTGGCGGGAGCCGCAGATCGACGCCGCGCTGGCCGCGCTGGATGCGTGGATCGGCACGCCCGGAGCACGACTGCTCGCCGAGCCTCCAGGTCATTGGGATCTGCTGCGTTCGTTGATCGGCGCCGCACGGCCTCAAGGTCGCAAGGTCCACGACGCCCGGATCGCGGCGGTCTGTCTCGCCGCGGGCGTGTCCGAGCTGTGGAGCACCGACGGGGACTTCAGCTGGTATCCGCAGCTGCGCGTGCGCAACCCGCTGGTCGACCCGTCGGCCTGAGTCCTCGTCAGGCAGCCACGGGCTGCAGCCCGTAAGCCTCGGCCAAGTCGGGGTCCTTCTTGGCGAGCATTTCGGCGAGTTCGACCATCACCTTGCACTGCTTCCAGGTGGCGTCGTCCTGCATCTTGCCGTCGATCATGTGCACGCCGCGCCCGTCGGGGATCGCCTCGATGACCTTTTTCGCGAACGCCACCTCGTCGGGGTCGGGCGAGTAGACCTTCTTGGCGATCGCGATCTGCGCCGGGTGCAGCGACCAGGCGCCGACGCAGCCGAGCAGGAAGGAGGCGCGGAACTGCGTTTCGCAGCCCTCGGTGTCCTTGATGTCGCCGTAAGGGCCGTAGAAGGGGAGCGCGCCGACAGCGGTGCAGGCGTCGACCATGCGCGCGATCGAGTAGTGCCACGGGTCCTGCTGGTAGCTGGGGCGCGGCGCGTCGGGGTGCTCGGGATCGGGGTCGGCGATCGTGCGGTAGCCGGGGTGCCCGCCGCCGACGCGCGTTGTCTTCATGCGCCGCGACGCCGCGAGGTCGGCGGGGCCGAAGGACATGCCCTGGATGCGCGGGCTCGCGGCGGCGATCTCCTCGAGGTTGGCCACGCCGAGGTGCGTCTCCAGGACGCAGTGGATCAGCAGCGGACGCGTAAGGCCGGCTTTGGCCTCGAGCTGCGCGAGCAGGCGGTCGGCGTAGTGGATGTCCTCTGCGCCCTCGACCTTGGGGATCATGATGACCTCGAGCTTGTCTCCGATCTCGGCGATAAGCTGGGTGATGTCGTCGAGGAAGTAGGGCGAGGCGAGCTCGTTCACGCGCGTCCACAGCGCGGTATCGCCCATCTCCATCTCCTTGCCCACGCGGATCAGCCCGGCGCGCGCGGCCTCCTTCTTTTCCAGCGGCACCGCGTCCTCGAGGTTGCCGAGCAGGATGTCCACCTGGGGGGCGATGTCGGGGACCTTCGCGACCATCTTCTCGTTCGAGAAGTCGAGGAAGTGGATCATCCGGGAGGGCTTGAAGGGGATCTCGCGCGCCGGCTCGGGGGCGTCGATCGCGAGGGGCTTGAAGAAGTCGCGGGGGTTGCGCAAGTCTGGCTCGTCTCCTGTGAGGTCGTCTGCGTGCGGTCGTTGTGGTTCGTGCGTGCGACCCTGAACCGTACAGCGTGGGCGCTCCGCAATAGAGTTTGGGTCACCCAATCACCGACCAGCACGACAGGAGACCCCAGACCCGTCATGAGCGACACCGCCACCGCCACCGAGACCGTCGAGACAGAGCAGGCCGCGCGCGAGGCGAGCGGCGCCCACCCCTACGGCCGCTACCTGGAGGAGTTCGAGGTCGGCGACGTCTACAAGCACTGGCCGGCCAAGACCGTGACCGAGTCAGACGACCACCTGTTCTGCCTGATCACGATGAACCACCACCCGCTGCACATCAACGACGTGTACGCGCACAAATCCCAGCAGGGCCGCAACGTGGTGGTGGGGCCGCTCGTGTACTCGCTCGCGCTCGGCATGTCCGTGAGCGACGTCAGCGGCAAGGCGATCGCGAACCTCGCCACGGAAGAACTCAAGCACCCCGCGCCGGTCTTCCACGGCGACACCCTCTTCTGCGAGTCCGAGGTGCTGGAGAAGCGCGAGTCCCAGTCAAAGCCCGATCGCGGCACCGTGCGGGTGCACACGCGCGTGCTCAACCAAGATGGCGTGCTCGTGGCCGAGTTCAAGCGGCTCGTGCTCGTGCCGCGGCGCAACCCCGGCGGGGGCGAGGCGGAGGGGAACGTCGAGTAGCGGCTCGGGCGGCGCACGCGGCCGCAGGCCCCCGAAACGGGCATCCGCGGCCCGTGCGATAGGCTTTCGGAGTCGCCCCGCCAGGGCGTTTTTCTGTTTCCCGGCGCCAAACCTGGCCCGGCAGCCGCGTTGTCAGCCCGACGCGCGCCGATCACGATCGACACCGAGGAGCCGCTTTCAGCTCATGAACACCACCGCTTCCGCCCCCACCACCAACGAGCGCCTGCTGGCATGGGTCGGGGAGGTCGCGGCCCTGGCCGAACCCGACGACATCCACTGGTGTGACGGCTCCGCCGAGGAGTACGGCAGCCTCTGCGCGACGCTCGTGCAGGCGGGGACCTTCGAGAAGCTCTCCGACGCGAAGCGCCCGAACTCCTACCTGGCGCTGTCCGATCCCGGGGACGTGGCGCGCGTGGAAGACCGCACGTTCATCTGCTCGGCCACCGAGGCCGAGGCGGGACCGACGAACAACTGGCGTGACCCCGCCGAGATGCGCGAGACGCTGACGGAGCTGTTCGCCGGATCGATGGCCGGGCGCACGATGTACGTGGTGCCGTTCTCGATGGGCCCCGTGGGCTCGGACAAGAGCCATGTGGGCGTGCAGCTGACCGACTCGCCCTACGTGGCAGTGAGCATGCGCATCATGACCCGCATGGGGCAGAGCGCCCTCGACGCGCTGGGCTCCGCAGGCGAGTTCGTGCCCTGCCTGCATTCCGTGGGCATGCCCCTCGGCGAGGGTGTCGAGGACGTGTCGTGGCCGTGCAACGCCGATAACAAGTACATCGTGCACTTCCCGGACACGCGCGAGATCTGGTCGTATGGCTCGGGCTACGGCGGCAACGCGCTGCTGGGCAAGAAGTGCTTCGCGCTGCGCATCGCCTCGGTGATGGCGCGCGACGAGGGCTGGATGGCCGAGCACATGCTGATCCTCAAGCTGACCTCCCCCGAGGGCGAGGTCAAGTACATCACCGGCGCCTTCCCGAGCGCGTGCGGCAAGACGAACCTCGCGATGCTCATCCCCACGCTGCAGGGCTGGACGGTTGAGACGATCGGCGACGACATCGCCTGGATGAAGTTCGGCGAGGACGGGCGCCTGTACGCGATCAACCCCGAGTACGGCTTCTTCGGCGTCGCGCCGGGTACCGGCGAGAAGACCAACCCCAACGCGATCCACACGATCGAGCGCAACTCGATCTTCACCAACTGCGCCAAGACCGACGACGACGACGTCTGGTGGGAGGGGCTCACCAAGGAGCCGCCCGCGCACCTGATCGACTGGCACGGCAACGACTGGACGCCCGCCTCGGACAAGCCCGCGGCGCACCCGAACGCGCGCTTCACCACGCCCGCGTCGCAGGACCCCGCGATCGCGCCCGAGTGGGAGGACCCGAAAGGCGTCCCGATCGACGCGATGCTGTTCGGCGGTCGCCGCTCGACGGTCGTTCCGCTCGTGACCGAGGCGCTGGACTGGGAGCACGGCGTGTTCCTCGGCGCGACCATGAGCTCGGAGAAGACCGCCGCGGCGACCGGCACTGTCGGCGAGCTGCGCTTCGACCCGTTCGCGATGCTGCCCTTCTGCGGCTACAACATGGCCGACTACTTCGCCCACTGGCTCGAGATGGGCCGCCGCGACGGTGCGAAGCTGCCGAAGATCTTCTACGTCAACTGGTTCCGCAAGGACGAGGGTGGCCGCTTCCTGTGGCCGGGCTTCGGCGAGAACTCGCGCGTGCTCTCATGGGTGTTCGCGCGCTGCGCCGGTCACGGCGCGGCGACGCAGACGCCGATCGGCTTCATCCCGCCGGTCGGTCCCGAGGGCATCGACACGCGCGGCCTCGACGTCTCCGAGGCGGACATGGCCGAGCTTCTGCGCGTCGAGACCGAGGAGTGGAGCGCGCAGCTGCCGCAGTTCCGCGAGCACCTCGCGAAGTTCGACCGCCTGCCGGCCGAGCTCGACGCCCAGCTGCGCGCGCTCGAGCAGCGGTTGAGCTAGCGGCAACCAACAGTCGCTCGCTGCCCAAGCTCGGCTACCCCGCGTGCCTGGTCTCGATCCGTAGCAGGGCGCGGTCGTCGTAAGTAGGGGCGCGATCCGTGGGAAGTCGCCGAGCGAGCCGAGCCGAGCCGAGCTCCGGGCTGGGAGCTCGCCGGCAACCCCACATGATGCAAAAAGGGGGCCCACGATCGTGGGCCCCCTTTGTCTACCGCTCACCCGGTGGGTGTTGCGTCTTACTTCGCGCAGATCACGTAGGCCGTGACCGTGCCACCGTCTCCGGCGTCTTCGTAGTACCAGCCGGTGGGTGATGCTTTGAATTCACCGCTCGTGATCGGGGTCGGGTGTTCTGCGTTCACCGGTCCCGACACTGTGTAGTGGTCGTTATTGGAGCCGGTCGCGTTTTTCCCGCCGCCGCCGGTCGCCACTTCGCCGACTTTGCAAGACGCAGTGGCATGTGTGTTACCCGTGGCGAACACGACCGCCGTACTCGACGGACCTTCGGGCCCGGTCGCTCCTGTTTTCCCTTCTTTACCTTCGGTGCCTTTGGGCCCTTCGGTTCCGGTCGTGCCTTTCGGGCCGGTTTCGCCTTTAGGTCCTTCGGCTCCGGTCGTGCCTTTCGGACCGGTCGCTCCGGCTTCACCCTTGGGACCCGTCGCTCCGGTTTCGCCCTTGGGTCCGGTCGCTCCGGTTACGCCGGTCAATCCGGTTTCGCCTTTTTCGCCCTTCGAGCCGGCTGCTCCTTCGGCGCCGGTGGCGCCTACTGCGCCGGTGGCTCCGGTTTCGCCCTGAGCTCCAGTGGCGCCGGTCACGCCCTGGAGGCCTTCTTTGCCTTCGGCTCCTTGGGCGCCCGTAGCTCCTTCGGGGCCAGTGGCGCCGGTTTCGCCGGTTTCGCCCTGCGGACCCGTGGCACCGGTGGCACCTGTTTCGCCGATTTCACCGCGTTCGCCCTGCGGCCCGATTTCACCACGTTCGCCCTGCAGCCCGGCTTCGCCTTTGTCGCCTTGTGCGCCGGTGGCGCCTTCTGCGCCGGTGGCTCCGGTTTCGCCCTGAGCTCCGGTGGCGCCGGTCACGCCCTGGAGGCCTTCTTTGCCTTCGGGCCCTTCTTTGCCCGCTAGGCCTTCCTTGCCTTCTTTTCCTTCAAGGCCCTGTTTGCCTTCGGGTCCTTCTTTGCCTTCGAGGCCTTCCTTGCCTTCTTTGCCTTCGAGGCCCTGTTGGCCTTCGGCGCCTTCTTTGCCTTCGTGGCCCGGCTGACCTTCGGGTCCTTCTTTGCCTTCGGCGCCCTGTTTGCCTTCGGGTCCTTCTTTCCCTTCGAGGCCCTGTTTGCCTTCGGGTCCTTCTTTGCCTTCGGCACCCGCAGCTCCTTCAGCGCCGGTAGCGCCCGTCGCTCCGGTTTCGCCTGGCGCTCCGGTCGCGCCTGTTACGCCCTGTAGGCCCTGAGCGCCTTCTTTACCCTGTGCTCCTTCTTGACCCGTCGCGCCGGTTTCGCCTTGCGGGCCCACGGCTCCTGCGGCTCCCTGAGCACCTGTTGCCCCGGTTTCGCCTTTGGCCCCCTGAGCACCCGTAGCTCCGGTTTCGCCTTTGACTCCCTGAGATCCGGTTTCGCCTTTGGCTCCCTGAGCACCTGTCGCTCCGGTTTCGCCTTTGATTCCCTGAGATCCGGTTGTGCCTTTGGCTCCGGTTTCGCCCTTGGCTCCCTGAGATCCGGTTTCGCCTTTGACTCCCTGAGCACCCGTTTCGCCTTTGGCCCCGGTTTCGCCTTTGACTCCCTGCAGGCCCTGTGGTCCTGCGGGTCCCGCTGGGCCGGCCGGGCCGGTGGCGCCGGAACCGGACGTGCTCCATTGGATGGCGATCTCGTTATGCCGGCATTTGGCGTTGCCGTTGACGATGCGCAGGAGGCCGCTGCCGGCGTTGTAGCAGCCTCGAATCACGGTGGGGGTCGAGATGGTTTTCGGTGCCGCGAAAGAGGCCGTGGCGAAGATCAGCGCAATGAGCGCCGTGAGGGTCCCCGTGAGGAGGACCGTCGCCTTACGGCGCCCGGCCGTGGCCGATGCCATCGTGCCTGCGGTTGAGCCCCGGCTTGCGGAGTCTGGGTGTCGCATGGTTCTCGGATCCTTCCGGTTAGGTGCGTCCCTCTTCACCCGACTGTGGCTCTGCCACGGCAAAGATGGGTCCTTTGACGAGCCGCAGAGTACTAAAGAAACTCGGACATACGTCCAATTTTGGACTCGTACATTCGTCCAGTGTCTCGGGGCGCCCTCAAGGTCCGGTGATCGTCAGCAGCGCTGAGCGTCGATCTCGGCTGAGATCCCTGTAAACACGGGGATCTCCCGCGAGAGATCGGATCGATTCGGGACGATCAGGGCGATCCCTGCGGTTGCAACGCGTCTTGCAAGGCCTTCCCGCTGCCCGGGTTCACCAATACCGATGCGGGGATCGGGCACTCGATGCCAGGATGATGTGATGCACGGCTCGGCGCGATCGGGAGAAGGTGATTCGCGAGCGCCCGCGAATCACGACTAGCGTGCCACTCAAGCACAACACATTCGACACGCCGGCCTCGATCGGTCGAACTGATCTCCCGCGAGGACTCGCTGCGCTCGTCTTGGCGTTGGCGATCGCGGCGACGCTCGCTGCCTGCGGCTCCTCGACGTCCTCGACGTCCTCCAGCAGCACCTCGGCGAAAGTCAGCCTGAATACGCCTCATGTCGAGCGGGCGATCGCGCTTAGCATCCTCAACCAGCGCCATGTCCACGCCAAGGTCGTCTGCCCCAGGGTTGTGCCGCAGAAGAAGGGGCACAACTTCACCTGCATCGCCACCGTCGGCAAGAACACCACGCCGTTCACGGTCGTCCAGCAGAACAACAGCGGCTACGTCACCTATCAGGCGAAGTAGCGCGGGCGCTATTCGTGTCCGTGCAGCTCTCCTGCGGCGGCGGGGGGGCGGGACTCCTCTGCCAGCGAGGTGATCGTGAGGACCCCGCGGGCGGAGGACTCGAGCACCTCGGTGGCCTCCTCGAGCGAACGTGCATACAGCTCCACGAGCAGATGCACGATGATGCGCGCGTCCTCTTCATGCTTGTGAAAGCGCACGTGCGTGAAGAACTCGCGCACTCCGTGGTCGCCGAACGCGGCGTAGGACAGCGCGTCGCCCGCCTCCGGGCCTGAGCAGCTCTCGACATCGTCGGCGTCCACCGAGACGGTGCACGAAGCGACCCAGGGCGTGCCCGCGATCATGCGCTCCCAGCGGTCTTCGATCGGTTCGACGCGGCCGTTGTTGAAGCCCAGATGGGGCTGGTCGTGCATGCAGTCCAGGCACTGCACGACCGCCTCCTGCAGCTCGTCCACGACTTCTGAGCGCTCGCCGGAGTCGGGGTCGATCTTGTGGATTCCCTCGTAGTGGACCTGTACCTCGAGATCCTGCGACCAGCAGCGGTAGCAGCGCAGCCAGCTGCGGGCGCTCGTCTCTGACAGCGATCCCTCCATCTGCCCCATTGTAGGCGCGATGGCGCGCCGGACCCCTACCCGAACGTGAACGCGTAGCCGGTGACCCCCGGCGCGAAGCGCAAGGTCAGGCGGTGCTGTTCGTCGCGGGGGAGCGATGCCAATGTGTACAGCCGCTGGCGGCGCACCGTGACGACGCCGTCGTGCACGTCGGCGCCGGCCTCGGCGGCGGGGATCGGACGCCCGTCCAGCAGCACCTGCACCGGCAACGGGCGTTCTTTGGGCGAGCTGAGCACGAGATAGACGTTCTTGGCCTGGAAATGCACTTCGACGCCGGCGTCCGAGACGGCTTCGGCGGGCTGTTCGGCGATGTTCCAAGTGCCGGTGTAGGCAAATTCGCTGAGGCCCAGATGACGCTGCGGTTCAGCGCCGTAGTCGTGCGTGCCCGCGTGTGGCCCATTGATCCAACCCTGCGCGCGCGCGGTGCCGAGATAGGTCTCGGGCGTGGCCTGTTCCGAAGGCACGATCACGTCTGTCGGCCGGCTCTTCCCGCCGACCTGCGCCCCGGTTTCGGCGAGCAGCGCGCGGATGGCGGTCTCGGTTTGACCGTAGTCGCCCTCTCCGAACGCCGCGTAGCGGACGTGTCCGGTCGCGTCGATCAGGTAGTCGGCGGGCCAGTACTCGTTGCCGTAAGCGTTCCAGGTGCCCATTTCGTTGTCCTGCGCCACCGGGTAGCGAATGCCGAACTGGCCGATCGCGTTGGCGACGTTGCTCGCGTCGTGCTCGAAAGCGAACTCGGGCGTCTCCACGCCGACGATCGTGAGGCCGTCGTGGCGGTAGGCGGCATCCCACGCCTTCAGGTAGGGCAGCGTGCGAATGCAGTTGATGCACGTGTATGTCCAGAAGTCGACCAGCACCACGTGCCCGTGCAGCCCCGCGAGCGAGAGCGGCCGGTTGCCGGGTGTGTTGAACCAGTCCTCGGTTTCCGTGAATTCGGGCGCCTTGCCGAGATCTTTCAGACCGTGCGCGTCGGCCAGCAGTTTCGCCTGGCTGACGTTGTGAGGCTCCGAAGGGGTGGTGGCGCTCGCCTGGAACTTCGCGCTGTGCCCGCTGAGCTCATGCAGCCGGCTTTCGACGGCGTGCGATTTCTCGAGCGACGCCGTGAGATTGACTTCGGGGATGTGCTGGGCGACATACTGGTCGAAGTTGACGTCCAGTTCGGTTGCGATCGCGAGTGCGGTGACCACCATGATCGCGCCCAACGCGCGCTGCAGCGCGGGACCGCGCCCGGCGCGACGGATCCGGTCGAAGAGGCTGCGCCCTCCCAGCGTGAGCGCCAGCAGCACCACCCCCGAACCGAACGCGTAGGCGATCGCCACCGCCACCGTGCGTCCCGAGGCTGCGCTGACGGAGATCACGGCTGCCAGGATCGGCCCGGCGCACGGCGTGTACACGAACCCGAGCGCCGCGCCCACGAGCAGACCCGAGGCGAAGCCGTCTCCGCGCGTGCGCGGTCCGAAACGGGCCAGCCGCGACATGCGCGCCTCCAGCCCGTCGGCGAGACCCGGCACAACCAAGGTCAGGCCGGTTACGAGCAGCACCGCCACGGCGAGATCGCGCAGCGGGTCCGAACCGAGACCGACACCGCCCACCACCTCGGCGATGCCCACGATCGTGATCGTGAACGTCACCATCAGCCCGAGCACGACCCCCAGCGGCCGTCGGTGGCCTCCGACCCCGCCGGCCGAAAGCAACGCGGGCAGCACCGGCAGCACGCACGGCGAGAGCGCGGTGCCTGCCCCAGCGAGGACGGCGAAGAGGATGAGGATCAGCATCGATCGAAGATGACGCTAGTTCAGCTTCATTAACGTTTCATGACGCCGACCGGTGCCAGACGTTCCCGAGCATGGACGATGCGCCCATCAGCGTCTGATGATCACGTAGACGGTGGCGATCGCGAACGCGATCTGGCCGAAGGCGAGCGCCGTGCCCAGGTTCGCGGCTCCCAGCGCGCCCGCGAGCGCCGCCGCGAGCACGAAGGCTCCGAACATCGTCAGCAGATCGCGGGCGACCGGGGGCATCAGTTCGCGGCCCGTCGCTCCAGCGCGGCGACGAGCGCGGGCACGTCCGCGCCCGGGTCCAGTGCGGCCAGCATTGCCTGCGCCGCGCGGCGCCCGCCGAGGGCGCTCAGCCCGCGCTCGCCATGCTCGCGCGCATAGTCCGCCAGTGCGCTTGCACGGCGCGCGTGCAGGCGTCGCTGGGGGAGATCGAGCTGCTCACGATGGGTTTGTAGCGCCGCAACGAGCTCCTCCACGCCCTGTGGTGGTGAGAGCGAGGAGACCGCGATCACCTGCGTCGCTCGCGAACCGAGGGAGCGCAGAGCCGCGCTGAGGTCACGTCTGGTTCGTACGGCCACCTGTCCAAGATCGGCCTTCGTGACCACGAGCACGTCGGGAATCTCCATGATCCCCGACTTCAGGAACTGCAGTACGTCGCCGCTACCGGGCTGCACGACGACCGCGATCGTGTCAGCCACGTCGGCGACGTCGGTCTCGGCCTGCCCAACTCCCACGGTCTCGATCACGACCACGTCAAACGCGGCCGCCAGCGCCTGGGCGGCCGCGCGGGTCGCCCAGGAGAGCCCGCCCAGCTGTGTACCGGCGGATGTCGAGCGGATGAACACGCCCGCATCGGTGGGATCGAAATCGATGCGCGCGCGATCGCCCAGCAGCGAGCCGCCCGAACGGCGCGAGCTGGGATCGACGGCGAGCATCGCCACGCTGAGCCCTTCCTGACGCCATGCTCTCAAGAGCGCCGAGAGCAGCGTCGACTTGCCCGCACCCGGCGGGCCGGTGATGCCGACGATGTGGCCCGGAGCCTCCTGACCCAGCCAGGCGGGAGAGACCTCCGCCAGCAGCGCCGCCGACTGCTCGCGGTCGGTCGGGACCGTGCTCTCGAGCAGATTCAGCGCGTCCGGTGCGGCGCTCAGATCGCGCGCGCGCAGGCGCGCGCCGATCGCGGCCCCGACCACATCGATCTCCGGCCCGGCGGGCTGGGGCGGGCGCGGCGCTCTGCTCACGCCACGGTTGCGGGCGCGTCGCTGCGCGATTGCTCGGCGTCGGCGGCGAGGAGCGCGACGATGTCGCTGACGATCTCGGTGATGTCGAAGTCCTTCGGCGTGTACACGGCGGCGACGCCGGCCGCTCTGAGCGGCGCGACGTCCTGGTCGGGAATGATGCCGCCGACTATGACCGGTGCGCTGACGCCCGCGTCGCGCAGCGCGTCGATCACCGCCGGGATCAGCTCTCGATGCGAGCCCGAGAGGATCGACAGGCCGATCACGTGCACCCCCTCTTGGCGCGCCGAGGCCGCGATCTGCGCGGGCGTGAGGCGGATGCCCTCATACACGACGTCCATGCCGGCGTCGCGCGCGCGTACCGCGATCTGCTCGGCGCCGTTGGAGTGCCCGTCCAGGCCCGGCTTGCCCACGAGGATCTTCGGGCGCCGTCCCAGCCGCTCGCCGAGCGCCGCGACCCGATCGCGCAGCTCGCCGAGCTCGCCGTCCCCGGATGCCGGCGCGGCCTCGCCGACGCCGGTCGGCGCGCGATAGCTGCCGAAGACCTCGCGCAGCGCGCGCGCCCACTCGCCCGTCGTCGCGCCCGCTCGCGCCGCGGCGATCGTCGGGATCATCAGGTTCTCTGTGTCCGCGTTCTCGGCCGCGTCCCCCGTTGCGCTCGCGAGCGCGGCGACCCGTGCCAGCTCGGTCAGTGCGGTGTCCACGGCGGCCTGGTCGCGCTCGGAGCGCCAGCGGCGGATCGCATCGATCTGCTCGGCTTCCACGGCCGGGTCCACGACCAGGATCCCGCCATCACCGTCGGCGGTCAGCGGCGAGTCCTCGGTCTCGGTGAAGCGGTTCTGACCGACCACGGTCTGCTCACCGGACTCGATCCGCTGGATGCGTTCGCGATGGGCGTCCACGAGCGCGCCCTTCATATAGGGGACGGCTTCGACCGCGCCGCCGTGCTCGGCGACGACCGCCATCTCCGCGCGCGCTCCCTCCAGCAGCTCGGCCACGAGCGCGTCCATCACGTGCGAGCCCTCGAAGATGTCGGGGTACTCGAGGATGTCGGTCTCATACGCGAGCACCTGCTGGATGCGCAGCGACCACTGCTGATCCCACGGCCGTGGCAAGCCCAGCGCCTCGTTCCAGGCCGGGAGCTGCATCGCGCGCGCGCGCGCATCGCGCCCGAGCGTGACCGCAAGCGCCTCCAGCACGATCCGCTGCACGTTGTTCTCCGGCTGGGCCTCGGTCAGCCCGAGCGAGTTCACCTGCACGCCGTAGCGAAACCGCAGGTGCTTGGGATCGCTCACGCCGTAGCGCTCGCGCCCCAGCTCCTCCCAGAGGATGCCCATCGCGCGCAGCTTCGCGTGCTCCTCGACGAAGCGCACGCCGGCGTTCACGAAGAAGGAGATGCGTCCGAAGACCTGCCCCATGAGCTGCTCAGGGACGCGCTCGCGCACCGCGTCGAGCACGGCGATCGCATTGCTCATCGCGTAGGCGATCTCCTGCACCGGCGTCGCGCCAGCCTCTTGCAGGTGGTAGGAGCAGATGTTGATCGGGTTCCACTTCGGGACGTGCTCGACCGTGTAGGCGATCATGTCGGCGATCAGCCGCAGCGAGGGTGCGGGACCGAACGCGTAGGTGCCGCGTGCGAGGAACTCCTTGACGATGTCGTTCTGGGTGGTGCCCTGCAGCGACTTCTCGCTCACGCCCTGCTCCTCGGCGGCGACGATGTACAGCGCCAGCAGCCACGCGGCGGTCGCGTTGATCGTCATCGAGGTGTTCATCTCGCCGAGCGGGATCCCGTCCATCAGCGCGGCCATGTCGCCGCGATGAGACACGGGCACGCCGACCTTCCCGACCTCGCCCCGCGCGAGCTCGTCATCGGGGTCATAGCCCGTCTGGGTGGGCAGGTCGAACGCGACGGAAAGCCCCGTCTGGCCCTTCTGCAGGTTGCGGCGATAGAGCTCGTTCGAGGCCTTCGCCGTCGAGTGTCCAGCGTAAGTGCGCATCATCCACGGCCGGTCGCGCTCGGGCAGGCGCGGGTTGCGAATATCGTCCATGCAGCCATTGTACGGACGGGTCGCGCCCATTATCCTCCGGTCCCATGAGTCAGACGATCGAGCTACCCCGCGCGGGCACGCCGGGGGGCGGCCTGGGCGAATCCTGGAAGGTGATCGTGCGCAACGACGATCACAACACCTTCGATCACGTCGCGCGCACGCTCGCGCGCTACATCCCCGGCACGACGCTCGAGCGCGGGCACGAGATCGCCAACGTGATCCACAACGCCGGCAAGGCGATCGTGTTCAGCGGCCACCAGGAGCGCGCCGAGCACTACTGGGAGCAGTTGAAGGGAGCCGGTCTCACGATGGCTCCGCTCGCACGCTAGGACGCCTGCGCGCTACGCGGACCGCCTCTACGCGTGCTCGGCGGTGACGCCGTTGGTGTGGCCGTTGGAGTGACCGTTGCCAACAGCGGGCTCGGGCGCCAGTCCCCCGCTGACGCTCAGA
>DASXMO010000062.1:0-9052 GCA_036495605.1 Solirubrobacteraceae bacterium | reverse complement strand
GTGAACGTCGGCGTCATCGTGTTGCCGCGGATCAACCGGTGAACGCCCTGGTAGTTGGGGCAGACATAGAGCTGCGAGGAGACGCCGGTCGCCGGCTCGGCCCAGTCGTCGAACTGAGAGGTGATCGAGAGCTTCTCGTGACGCAGCGCGGTCAATTGCCCGTCACGCGTCGCGCCGAGCGAAAGCCGTTGCTCCTGTTCCTCGCGCTGGCCGGTCGAGGTGAACATCTGCGGCCGGGTTAAAGCCAGCTTGACCGGACTGCCCACATGGCGGGCGGCCATCGCGGCGAGCGTCATGTGCGGCCACACCATCGCCTTTGACCCGAAGCTACCGCCGGTGAACTGCGCGATCACGCGGATCTTCGACAGCGGGATCCCCAGCAGCGCGGCGACCGTCAGCTGGACCGCACGTACGCCCATCGCCGAGTCATAGAGCGTCAGCTGGTCGCCGTCCCAGACCGCGGTCGTCGACGGCGCTTCCATCGCGGTGTGGTGGTTTGCCGCCATCCGGTAGCACACGTCGATCCGCACCTCGGCCTGCGCGAGCGCCGAGTCGACATCGCCGCGCTCGTTGCGCGCCGGCATCAGGCCGCCGAACAACCGCTCGGGCTCGTAGGCGGCGTCGCGCCCCTCATCGATCGAGGTGACGGCCGCGGAGGTCTTGTAGTCGACAGTGACGAGCGATGCTGCGTACTGCGCGCGCTCATAGCTGTCAGCGACAACGAGCCCGATCGGCTGACCCGCGTAATGCACGACGTCGTCCTGCATCGGGAAGAACGTCATCCCGGGCGCCGGGCCGCCCACCAGGGAAGGGAGCAGCGGAGGCTGGAAGGCGATCTTGCCCAGGTTCTCGTGGGTCAGGATCGCGAGGACTCCCTCGGCCGCGACAGCGTCGCGGGTATCGATCGCGCTCACGCGACCGCTCGGGACCGAGGCCCCGACGATCGCCGCGTAGGCGGTGTTCGGCAGGAGAATCTCCGCCGCATACCGGGCGCGGCCCGTGACCTTCTCGGGACCGTCCACACGGTTGACCGGCGTGCCGATCGCGGGGCTCATAGGGTGCCTCCATTCAGCGCATGGGTTAGACCTCTGACTACGGCTCGCTTGGCGAGCTCTACCTTGAAGGCGTTGTGCTCGCGGACGTCGGCATCGGCAAGCTCCGCTGTCGCGGCGCTCAAGAATGACTCGGCGTTAGCCGGCCCGCCGAGCAGCTCCGCTTCCGCGCGCCGCGCGCGCCACGGCTTGGTCCCAACTCCGCCCAGCGCAAGCCGCACGTCGCTGATGACGCCCTCATGGACGTCGATCGCGGCGGCCACCGATACGAGCGCGAACTCATACGACTGTCGGTCGCGGAACTTCAAATACAACGACCGCCGCGCGACTGGGAGCGGCGGCACGTCGATGCCGACGATCAGCTCCCCGTGCGCGAGCGGGTGCTCGACCTCTGGCGTGTCGCCTGGCAACAGATAGAAATCATCGATTGGGATCTCTCGTTCACCGTCCGGTCCGACGGTCCGGACGACCGCGTCAAACGCCACCAGCGCGACCGCGACATCCGAGGGGTGGGTCGCGATGCAGCTGTCGCTCGTCCCGAGGATTGCGTGGCCGCGGTTGAGCCCCTCCAGCGCTGAGCAGCCGGCCCCCGGCTGTCGCTTGTTGCAAGGCGAAATCCCGTCGCGGAAGTAGGCGCAACGGACCCGCTGGCGCAGGTTGCCGCCCATCGACGCCATGTTGCGCAGCTGCTCTGAGGCCCCCAGGAGCAGCGCCTGGGAGATCGCCGGCAACCGCTCGGCCACGACCGGAGTCCGCGCCACATCGCTCATCCGCGCCAGCGCGCCGATCCGCAGGCCGCCGCCAACGAGCTCCTCGACATCCGCCAACGGGAGCCGGTTGATGTCGACGAGCCGGTCCGGCCGCACGACGCCGAGCCGGACGAGGTCGACCTCGGTCGTCCCTCCGGCGAGGAACGCGCTTCCGGGGTCTGCGCTGACGAGCGCAACGGCCGAATCGACGTCGGCCGCGCGGGAGTAGCTAAGCGGCCGCATGGCTGTCCTCCGATCGGGCGTCACGAATGTCGCGGATCGCTGCCCTGATGTTCGGGTAGGCCGCGCAGCGGCAGATGTTGCCGCTCATGAATTCCGCGATGTCCTCGTCGCTCGACGCGTTGCCTTCGCCGATCAACGCGACTGCGGACATGATCTGACCCGGGGTGCAGTAGCCGCACTGGAACGCGTCGTGCTCGATGAAGGCACTCTGCATCGGGTGCAGCTCGCCCCTGGTGGCGAGACCTTCGATCGTCGTGACCTCCCGTCCTTCACAGGTCACCGCGAGCGTCAGGCACGCGAGCACCCGCCGCCCATCTACCCAGACGGTGCAGGCCCCGCACGTGCCCTGATCACAGCCCTTCTTCGAACCGGTCAGCTCCAGATGCTCACGCAGCGCGTCGAGCAAGCTCGTGCGAGGCTCGAGCCCGACCACCCGCGCCACACCGTTTACGACCAGCTCGACGGGCGCACCTGACGAACTTCGATTGATCTCGGCTGTTTGGCGTTCCACTTGATGTGTCTGCACATCGCTCCTTCGGGTCGGGAGCGTCGACAGTCGCACGAACCGGTGGTGATCGAGTCATGTGTAACGCGTAGTCCGCAGCCCGGAAACCTCGTAATCACGGGGGATCGACGCCGCGTTGGCGCGGTATCGTCGGTACCACATGGTCATTGAGGGGGCGGCGGAGGTGCTGCAGGACCGGCGCGACGAGCGCGAGGTCCTGGAGCGCCTCTTGGAGGGGGTGCGCGGTGGGCAGAGCCGGGTGCTGGTTGTGACCGGCGAGCCGTGGGTTGGCAAGACAGCGCTGGTAGAGGCTGCGATCAGCTCCGCGTCGGGATTTCGGGTCTTGAGGGCTGTCGGCGTCGAGTCAGAGATGGAGCTGGCATTCGCGGCCCTCCAGCAGTTATGCGCCCCGATGCTCGATCGGCTGGATCGGCTGCCCGGCCCTCAGCAGGATGCGCTCAGGGTGGCGTTCGGGCTGAGTGCCGGGGACCCTCCGGATCGATTTCTGGTCGGGTTGGCCGTCCTGAGCTTGCTGTCGGAGGTGGCCGAGGATCAGCCGCTTCTATGCGTCCTCGATGACGCGCAGTGGCTTGACCGGGCGTCGTCGCAGGCGCTCGGGTTCGTGGCGCGGCGGCTGCTGGCGGAGTCGGTCGCGGTGATCTTCGGCACGCGGGACCCGGGCAAGGAGTTCGAGGGGTTGCCGAAGCTAGCTGTCGATGGCCTACCTGACGCTGACGCGAGCGTGCTGTTGGGCTCGGTGTTGGGCGTTCCGTTGGATGAGCGGGTACGGGAGCGGCTGGTTGCGGAGACGCGCGGCAATCCGCTGGCGTTGTTGGAGCTGCCGCGGGGGTTGACGCCGGCTGAGCTGGCGGGCGGGTTTGGTTTGTTGGACGCGCTCGGGCTGTCGGGGCGTATCGAGGGCAGCTTCCGCGCCCGGCTTGCGGGGCTACCGGCGGACACCCAGCGGCTGTTGCTGGTTGCCGCGGCCGAGCCGCTCGGCGACCCGGTGCTGATGTGGCAGGCGGCCGGACGGCTCGGGATCGGGGTCCAAGCCGCGGCAGACACCGACGGGCTGCTCAGCATCGGCACGCTGGTCACCTTCCGCCACCCGCTAGTCCGCTCGTCGGTGTATCGAGGCGCATCGCCCTCAGAAAGACAGGCGGTGCATCGCGCGCTGGCAGACGCGACCCATCCCAAGGTCGATCCCGACCGGCGCGCCTGGCACCTGGCGCACGCGACGCCCGGGGTCGAGGAGGCCGTCGCCTGCGAGCTCGAACGCTCGGCCGGTCGGGCGCGGGGTCGTGGCGGCGTGGCGGCGGTGGCCGCATTTCTCGAGCGGGCGACAGAACTCACGCCCGATCCGGCCCGCCGGGCGGAACGCGCGCTGGCCGCGGCCCAGGCGAACCACCAAGCCGGAGCACCCGACGCAGCGCTCAGACTGCTACGCGCAGCGAGGACGGGTCCGCTCGACGAGTTGCAGCAGGCCCGTGCCGATGTCCTCGACGGCCAGATCGCGTTCGCCTCAAGCCGCGGCGGCGACGCTGCACGGCTTCTGCTCGACGCCGCCAAGCGGCTCGAGCCGCTCGATCCATTGCTCGCGCGCGAAACGTACGCCGAGGCGTTGGCGGCGACGATGTACGCCGGGCGTCTGGAGAGGGGCGACGGTGTACGGGCGGTGGCTGTGGCCGTGCGTGCTGCGAAACCGGCGGGCGCCTCTAGTGGCCCGCTCTCCGCCGCCGATCTCCTCTTGGATGGGCAGGCGCTGCTGATCACCGAGGGCCCTCGCACAGCGACGCCGATATTGAAGCGCGCGCTCAGCGCCTTCCGCGGCGACGGCCTCTCGAACGATGAGCTGCTTCGTTGGCTCTGGCTGGCTAGTGTGACCGCAATACATCTATGGGACGACGAGAGCTGGCGCGAAGTTTCTGACCGTTACGTGCAGCTCGCCCGTGATGCGGGTGCCCTCACGGTCCTTCCCCTCGCACTCGACTATTGCGCCGTCTGTCGGGTGTGCGCCGGGGAGTTCGCCTCCGCAGACGCGATGGCAGACGAGGCGCGAGCGATCAGTGTCGCGATCTCAAACCCGGACGTGTCAACCAGCAGGCCGAGCAGGTCGTTCCTTGCCGGCTGGCGCGGCCGGCAAGCGGAGGCATTGCGGCTAATTGAAGCCAGCGATCGGGACGCCACCCGCCGCGGGGAGGGCTACTTGATCGGCGTGGACCGGTACGCAAGCGCGGTCCTCTACAACGGTCTTGGCCGCTACGAGCTGGCGCTGACCGCGGCCCAGCAGGCCCACGAGTACCCGCGGGAGATGGCAACCTCAAACTGGGCGCTAGCCGAGCAAATCGAGGCCGCCACCCGGACCGGGAAGGCCGAGCCCGCTGCCCGTGCTCTCGCGCACCTCGCGGAGACCACGCGGACGAGCGGGACCGACTGGGCACTCGGGATCGAGGCGCGCTCGCGCGCGCTAATGAGCGAAGGCGAAATAGCCGAGGGCCTCTACTCCGAAGCGATCGAACGGCTCCGCCGCACCAGCGTCCGCGTGGAGCTCGCCCGATGCCATCTTCTGTACGGAGAATGGCTGCGCCGCGAGAATCGGCGTCTCGACGCGCGCCAGCAGCTACGCAGCGCCCACGAGCTATTCAGCCAATTCGGTATGGAGGCGTTCGCCGAACGCGCCCGGGTCGAGCTCGAGGCGACCGGCGAGCACGCCCGCAAACGGACCGTCGAGACGCGCGACGACCTGACGCCCCAGGAAGCGCAGATCTGCCGGCTTGCCGCCGAGCGTGCCACCAACCAAGAGATCGCCGCGCAGCTGTTCATCAGCCCCAGCACCGTCGACTACCACCTACGCAAGGCGTTTCGCAAGCTCGGTGTGAACTCCCGGCGCCAACTCAAACAGCACGTGATCCAACCAACGGCGCGCGCCGAAGCCGCGGCTCGGAAGCCCTGACCGTCGACCCCGGCGACAGCGTTGTCGACCACGTCGTCTGCGGTTGGATGATCTCGTAGTCGAGGGGTCAGAACAGTTCCCACCCGAAGTCGCCGGTGCCCGTGACGGGCGGCCGGGTATGGTCGGTGTTGCATGGTCATCGAGGGGCCGGAGGTACTGCACGACCGGCATGCCGAGCGCGAAGTGCTGGGCCGGCTGCTCGAGGCGGTGCGTGGTGGGCAGAGCCGGGTGCTGGTGATCTGCGGCGAGGCGGGTGTTGGCAAGACTGCCCTGGTGGAGTCAGCGATCAGGGCTGCGTCGGGGTTTCGGGTGATGCGCGCGGTCGGCGTGGAGTCGGAGATGGAGCTGGCATTCGCGGCCTTGCAGCAGTTGTGCGGGCCGCTGCTAGGGCGACTCGGACAGCTGCCTGCCCCACAGGAGGACGCGCTTGGGGTGGCGTTCGGCTTGCGTGCGGGGGACGCACCGGATCGGTTCCTGGTGGGCTTAGCGGTACTGAGCCTGCTGTCAGAGGTGGCTGGGGAGCAGCCGCTTCTGTGTGTCGTGGATGATGCGCAGTGGCTTGATCGGGCATCGGCGCAGGCGCTCGTGTTCGTGGCGCGGCGGGTGCTAGCGGAATCGGTGGCGCTGGTGTTCGTGACGCGTGACCCGGTCGAGGAGCTCGGGGGATTGCCGAAGCTGGCTGTCGAGGGCCTGGCTAATGACGATGCGCGCGATTTGTTGGGATCGGCGTTTCGGGTGCCGTTGGATGAGCGGGTGCGGGAACGACTGATCGCTGAGACGCGCGGCAACCCGCTGGCGTTGTTGGAGCTTCCCCGGGGGTTGACGGCGGCAGAGCTCGCGGGCGGGTTTGGTTTGCCCGACGCGCCGGGCGTGTCGGGCCGGATCGAGGACAGCTTCCGTCGCAGGCTCGCGGGACTTCCGGGCGCGACCCAGCGGCTGTTGCTCGTCGCGGCGGCGGAGCCCACAGGCGACCCGGTCCTGGTGTGGCAGGCGGCGGGGCGGCTCGGGATCGGGGTCCACGCGGCGGCGGACACCGACGGGTTGCTTGCGATCGACACGCGCGTGACCTTTCGTCACCCGTTGGTCCGCTCAACGGTGTACTCGGCGGCGACGCCCCAAGAGAGGCAGGCTGTGCATCGAGCGCTGGCGGACGCGACCGATCCTGAGGTCGATCCCGATCGCCGCGCCTGGCATCTCGCCGCAGCAGCGCCTGGACCAGACGAGCACGTCGCGGCCGAGCTGGAGAGCTCTGCGGGTCGCGCCCAGGCGCGCGGCGGGTTGGCGGCAGCGGCCGCGTTTCTGGAGCGTGCCACCGCGCTCACACTTGAGCCGAAGCCGCGGGCAGAACGCGCGCTCGCCGCCGCCCAGGCCAAGCACCTGGCCGGCGCACTCGATCCGGCACTCACGCTCCTGAGTACTGCGGAGTCAGGTCCTCTGGACGAAATCCAGCGTGCCCAGGCGGACCTGCTGCGCGGGCAGATCGCGTTCGCCTCGAGGCGCGGCGGCGACGCTGCACGGCTCCTGCTCGAGGCCGCGAAGCGGCTCGAGCCGCTTGATCGGTCGCTCGCGCGAGAAACCTATGCTGAGGCATTTGCCGCCGCGATGTACGCCGGGCGCCTGACAGATGGCGACCCTGTACTGAAAGTGGCTGAGGCGGCACGTGGGGCGAAACCGGCGGGCGCTTCTCGCCGCGCGCCAAGTGCCGTCGATCTCCTCCTTGATGGTCAAGCGCTGCTGATCACCGAGGGCCCCGGGACAGCGATGCCGATGCTGAAGCGCGCGCTCAACGCCTTCCGCGGGAGCGGCCTCTCGAACGATGAGCTGCTTCGTTGGCTCTGGCTGGTTTGTGTCACGGCAATACATCTGTGGGACGAGGAAAGCTGGCGCGTGCTTTCTGACCGCTACGTGCAGCTCGCCCGTGATGTCGGTGCGCTCACGGTGCTTCCCCTCGCGCTCAACTATGCCGCCGGATGTCGCATGCACGCTGGGGAGTTTGCCTCCGCGGCGGCGCTGGGAGAGGAAGCGCGAACGGTCAGCGTCGCGATCTCGAACCCGGACGTAGCAATCAGCAGCCTGTTCCTAGCCGGCTGGCGCGGCCGGGAAGCGGAGGCGTTGCGGCTGATCGAAGCCAGCGATCAGGACGCCATCAGCCGCGGCGAGGGACGCAGAATCGGCGCCGCTCGGTACGCGGCCGCGGTGCTCTACAACGGTCTTGGCCGGTACGAGCTCGCGCTGGCCGCGGCCCAGCAGGCCCTCGAGTACCAACGCGAACTCGCGACCTCGAGCTGGGCGCTGGCCGAGCAGATCGAGGCGGCGACCCGAAGCGGCAGGCGCGAGCCCGCTGCACATGCCCTGGCGCAACTCTCCGAGATCGCACGTGCGAGCGAGAGCGACTGGGCACTCGGGATCGAGGCGCGCTCACGCGCGCTGATGAGCGCGGCGGAGACAGCCGAGGGCCTCTACCGAGACGCAATCGACCGGCTCCGCCGAACCAGCGTCCGCTCGGAGCTCGCCCGATGCCATCTTCTGTATGGCGAATGGCTGCGGCGCCAGAAGCGCCGTCTCGACGCGCGCGAGCAGCTACGCAGTGCCCACCAGCTGTTCACGGCTTTCGGCATGGAGGCGTTTGCCGAGCGCGCCCGAGCGGAACTGGCAGCGACCGGCGAACACGCCCGCAAACGAACCGTCGAAACCCGCGACGACCTGACCCCCCAGGAAGCACAGATCTCTCGCCTCGCAGCCGAGGGCGCCACCAACCAAGAAATCGCCGCCCAACTGTTCATTAGCCCCAGCACGGTCGACTACCACCTGCGCAAGGCGTTCCGCAAGCTGGGCGTGAACTCCCGACGTCAACTCAAACACCATGTGATCCAACCAACGGCGCACGCCGGACCCGCGGCTCGGGAGCCCTGACCTTCGACCCCGCCGACTACCCTCCGGGGCCTCGTCCCGACTCCGACCTCTCCCCGCGCGCGAGTCCCGGCCGTCAGGTATGCCCCTAGGGGCTCTCCGGGTAAGCCCCGCGATGCCTGCCCAAGTACCAATGCGACGCCCGGTCGCGAACCCGATACGCGCCCTGCTCCTCGCCAGGCGGGGGCGTGGCGCTGGGTCGGCCCGGCCAACACCAAGCCGACCCGATCGCCCCCCGATCTACCGGTTGATCGTGAGGCCCGCGGTGGCCGAGATGGTCGGCGACGGTCGTCCGTGGACGGTGCTGATGATCTCGCTGCTGTCGATGCCTTGGAGGTAGATGCTGGTGATACCCAGGTTGGCATGCCCGAGCTGCCGCTGCATGACCACGAGCGGGACGCCCTCGTGGGCCATCTCCACTGCGTGAGCGTGCCAGAGTTGATGCGGCGCGAATCGTCGCGGCGGACACCTGCTGCCGCGGCGGTGTGATGCAGCTGCTTGCGGGCGGCCGAGGCCTCCCAGCGCCGCCCGGCGGTTGGCCCGTGGATCACGCACAGCATCGCGCCGATCGGGAGCTCGCGGCGGATCTCGAGCCATGGCTCGAGCTGCTCCCATGCCCAGCGGTCCATTCCAACCTCGC
>DASXMO010000061.1:0-6724 GCA_036495605.1 Solirubrobacteraceae bacterium | reverse complement strand
GGCCGAAGTGCGGCCCGAGGGCGGCGGGGTGAAGGCGCTCGGCTTCACCATCCGCACCAACGCGGACAACCTGCGCCACCTCGCCGGCGAGCTCGGCAAGCGCGAGGTCGAGCATGTGATCGCCGCGACCGACCAGGCGCTGGCCGACCACACGCGCATGCTGGAGCGCCGGCGCGCCGAGGGCTTCGCGCGCCGCTGCCATGGCGACCTTCACCTCGGCAACATCCTCCTGGAGAACGGTAAGCCGGTGCTGTTCGACTGCATCGAGTTCAACGACCTGCTCTCCGAGATCGACGTGCTCTACGACGTGGCCTTCACGGTCATGGACCTGTGGTTCCGCGAGCGGCGCGAGCCTGCGAACCGGCTGCTGAACGCCTACCTCGACGAGGCGGCGCGATCGTTCCCGCCCGACCTGTGGGACGGGCTCAGGCTGCTGCCGCTGTTCCTGTCGGCCCGGGCTGCGGTGCGCACCCACGTCACCGGCATGCAGGGCGACGTCGAAACCGCCCGCGCGTATCTGGCCGCCGCGCGCGACCACCTGCAGCCGCCGCTGCCGACGCTGACCGCGGTCGGCGGGCTTTCCGGGACCGGCAAGACGACGCTCGCCCGCCGCATCGCGCCCGACCTCGGCGCCGCGCCCGGCGCGCTCGTCTTGCGCAGCGATGAGATCCGCAAGCGCCTGGCCGGCGCGGCCCCCACCGACAAGCTGCCTGCCGAGGCGTACGCGCCGGGGACCTCCGACCACGTCTATGGCGAGATGTTCGACCTCGCCCGCCGGGCGCTGGCGGCCGGGCGCAGCGTGGTGCTGGACGCGGTGTTCCTCGAGCCGGCCGAGCGTGCGGCGGCCTCGGGCGTCGCGGGCGAAGCGTTCGTGCCGTTCGAGGGAGTCTGGCTGGAGGGCGACGCCGCCGAGCTGCGCCAGCGGCTGGCGGCACGGGTCGACGACGCCTCCGACGCCGGGCCGGCGGTGCTGGACGAGCAGCTGGCGCGCGATCCCGGCCCGATCGACTGGCTGCGACTGCCCGCGGGCGATCTGGACGGCGCCGCCCAGCGTATATTGGCCGCGTGAGGGGGCGATTGACGCGACGGCGCGCCCCGTGGCCTACATGAACAACGGTAAGAAACGACGGAGCAACGCGCCATGCTGGGGTTGATGCAGGACTGGCCGCTGACGCTGGACAAGATCCTCGACCACGCCGCGCGCTGGCACGGCGAGCGCGAGATCGTCAGCCGGTCGGTCGAGGGCCCGATCGTGCGCACCACCTACGCCGAGGTGCATCGGCGCGCGAAGCGGCTCTCCAACGCGCTGAAGGGCTTGGGCATCAAGCCGGGCGACCGCGTCGCCACGCTGGCCTGGAACAGCGCCCGCCACATCGAGGCCTGGTACGCGATCATGGTCATCGGCGCGGTGTGCCACACGCTCAACCCGCGGCTGTTCCCCGACCAGCTCTGCTACATCATCAACCACGCCGAGGATCAGGTGCTCTTCACCGACCTCACCTTTCTGCCCACCATCATCGAGCGCCGCGCCGACATGAAGACGGTGCGCCAGGTGATCGTGATGACCGACGAAGGCCACATGGCGAGCGTCGGCCTCGACGGGGCGCTCTGCTTCGAGACGCTGGTCGAAGAGAACGGCGAGGACTGCGCCTGGGGCGGCTTCGACGAGAACACCGCCTGCGGCCTCTGCTACACCTCCGGAACGACCGGCAATCCCAAGGGCGTGCTCTACTCGCACCGCTCCAACTTCCTGCACACCCTGGTGACGCTGCAGCGCGACTTCATGGGCCTCTCGGTGCAGGACACGGTGCTGGCGGTGGTGCCGATGTTCCACGCCAACGCCTGGGGTCTGCCGCATGGGGCGGCGCTCGCGGGCGCCGACCTGATTCTCCCCGACAGGTTCCTGCAGGCCGAGCCGCTCGCGCAGCTGATCGCCGCCGAGCGCCCCACTTTGATGGGGTGCGTGCCGACGATCTTCGCGGACCTGCTGCGTTACGCCGACGAGCACCCAGATCTCGACCTCTCCTCGCTCTCCAACGCCGCCTGCGGCGGCTCGGCCGTGCCGCGACAGCTGATGCGCGACTTCCAGGAGCGCCACGGCGTGCGCATCTTCCAGGCCTGGGGCATGACCGAGACGAGCCCTGTCGCCACCTACTCGCGCCCGGATGAGAACGCCGAGCACGACGACGCCTACTGGGACGATCGCGCGAGGCAGGGCCGGGCGATGCCGTGGGTCGAGCTGCGCCTGATCGGCGACGGCGGGGTCGAGGTCCCCTGGGACGGGCAGTCCACCGGCGAGATCGAGGTACGGGGCCCGTGGATCGCCGCGCGCTATTTCCACGGCGAGGAGGACGACGAGAAGTTCGACTCGGGCTGGCTGCGCACCGGCGACATCGCCGCGGTGGACGATCGCGGGTACGTGCAGATCACCGACCGCTCCAAGGACGTGATCAAGTCCGGCGGAGAGTGGATCTCCTCGGTGGAGCTCGAGAACGAGGTGATGGCTCACCCCGCCGTGATCGAGGCCGCGGTGATCGCGCGTCCGGACGAGCGCTGGGCCGAGCGCCCGCTGTGCTGCGTGGTGTTGCGCGAGGGCTCCACCGTCGATGCGCAAGAGCTCGCCGAGCATCTGAGCGAGCGCGTGGCGAAATGGTGGATCCCCGAGGAGTTCGCGTTCATCGAGGAGGTCCCGAAGACGAGCGTCGGCAAGTTCGACAAGAAGGTCCTGCGCGCAATGCTCGCGGACGGGTCTCTCGAGGGCCGTATGCGTGCTTCATCGGGGGGAGGTCGGGAGGGGGGCCCGACCCCCTCCCGTTGACTGATGGTCCTGCGGGCACGGCTCGCCGAGGGCACGCTGCAGGGTCGCGTCTGCATCGAGTAGATCCCCCGCCGACGCGCGATATCGTCAACGATGTGGGTTCCGAGAGTCATCCCGCGGGCTCGTCTGGACGGCGCCTGAGGTTGAGATTGGCTGGCCTCGCGCTGCTCGGTGTGACGCTCGCGCTGGTCCTGTTGCTGATCCCGCATGACACAGCAGGTGGGTCGCCCTCGTCGCATGCGACGAGGGCAGCAGGGCCGCGTGCGGCCCTGCTCGGATCTCGCACATGTGCGAGACCGCCAGGCGGCGCATGCGCCGCCTGGAGCGGGCCTGCACATGTGCAGGCCCGCCGGTTGGCGCATGCGCCAACCGCACAGCAGATCGATCGGCTCGGCGCTCGGACCCTCCCGGTTCAGTACCGACCGGTCGGGTGCCTGCGGCGCGGACCCGTAGTCGACTACACCCACGGTCCGCGACGGCGAGAGGTGGCGCTCACGTTCGACGACGGTCCCTACCCGCTCACGCCGAGCTTCGTGCGGATGCTCCACGCAAGCGGCGCCGTCGCGACCTTCTTCATGATCGGCGAGCAGGTCAGCTCGCGCTATCAGGCCACGCTGCACGAAGAGCTCCACGACGGGGACGCGCCGGGCGATCACACCTACACGCACCCAGATCTCCTCACCAGCGCAGATGTTCGCGGCCAACTGCAGCGCACGATCCAGGCGATCCGGGCGCGCAGCGGCTACACCCCCTGCGTGTTCCGCCCGCCCTACGGCGACTACGACGGCTCGGTCCTGCACACCGCCGCCTCGCTCGGCCTGGCGACGATCACGTGGGAGGTCGACCCCAGCGACTATGCCCTCCCGGGTACCGCGGCGATCCGTCAGCGCGTGCTCGCGCAGGTCCGGCCGGGCTCGATCGTGCTCTCCCACGATGGCGGCGGTCCGCGCGCTCAGACGCTCGCGGCATATCCCGGGATCATCCGTGCGCTGCGCTCGCGCGGCTACCGGTTCGTGACAGTCCCCGAACTGCTCGGCTTTCGCACCGTGTACCGTCGCTGCGTGCGCACGTGCGACGGCGCGGCGATCGCGGGACGCCCGCCGCCAGGTTCGGTCATCGAACCGGGCTGAGAACCTGAGCGCGCTTTCTGCCGATAGGTCCTGAGGTCGTGTTTGGCGAGCACCGTTCACAGCGCGATCATGTCGAGCGCGTCGAGACGTCTCGACGCGGGCGAAGCGCGCACGTCCTCGCCGGTGATCTCGATCACGCCCGTCTGCGCAAGATTCGCAAGCGCGTCATGAATCGCGAGCGGCTCCGCGTCGTCGAGCTCGGCCGCCAATTCGCTGAAGAGCCAGTCGCCTGTGCGATCGCGGCGAAGGGTCTGCGATACGAGCGCTCGTTCGAGCCGGCGCTCATACTCGGGTGAGACCTGCTTGGTTTGATTCTGCATTCGAGTCTCCTTTCGCACGGTGCTCGGCGGCGAGCAATCGCGCCGGGCTGCTTCCTGGTAATGTGACCGATAGTCCGTAGTCTAATAGTCGTCAAGACGGAAAGGTGTGGTATGGCCATCCGATCGACCGCGCACGCCGCGTTCGGACTGACGATCCGTGAAATTCGCAACCGCCGAGGCGTCTCCCAGGAGAGCCTTGCGTTGCGATGCGCTCTGGACCGGACCTACCTCAGCGGGATCGAGCGCGGGGTCCGCAACCCGAGCCTGACCAACATCCTGAAGATCGCCGCCGCGCTCCACGTTCATCCCTCGGAGCTGTTCGCCGAGATGCCGCGCGATCGGGAGAATCTCGAACGGGACCCTCGATGAGGGCTCCGGCGTGTGCGAGCAACGCCCGCGCCCCGTTCAGTCGGATGACAGCGCCGAGCGGTGACGCTACGCGCTCCGCTGCCCGAGCGCCTAGCCTGGCCGCGAGCGCGCGTGGACGGCTGAGCGCCCTCGCGCTTCAGGGCCCGTCGGAGAGCAGCTCCATCAGCAGCGCGTCGTGCCATCCCAGTCCGTCGGGATCGCGCTCGGCGCGGTGCATCACGCCGATGCGCCCGAAGCCGACCTTTTCATAAGCACGGATCGCCGCGCCGTTGGCCGTTGCCGGGTCGATCACGATGCGATGATGGTTGCGATCCTCGATCAGATGGCGAGCCACGAGTCTCACGGCCTCCGTGCCGAGGCCGCGGCCATGCACGATCGGGTCCACGAACAGGTCGATCTCCGCGTGGCGGTACTTCGGCTCGAGCTCCTCGCGGAACTGGATCAACCCCACGATCGCGCCGTCGGCGAGGATCGTAAGCCGCGTCGACTCCGGCTCATCCCACGGAAAGCGTTCGCTGGGCGCGTCCCACCAGCGCGAGACCTCGGGCGTCGCGTGGATGCGACGCAGCTCGCCCTCATCGCCATCGGCCAATGGGCGCAGGATCACGCGGCGAGCACGACTCCCGTCGAAGGTGCCCGTCAGGGTGATCTCGCGTGGCGCCGACACCCAAGCGATGTTAGATCCGCGACGCCCGCCACCGCAGCCGAGAGCCGCGGAGGCCTTGTCGCGATGTCCTGACCGCGAGCGATGCGGATGAGAGGACTCGAACCTCCACCCAGTTTCCTGGACACGGACCTGAACCGTGCGCGTCTACCAATTCCGCCACATCCGCTTGCAGTGGGCAGCGAAGATATCGCACCGGGGCTCGACCCCGGACTCGACGAGACTGATCGGCGAGCGAGGGATTTGCGCCGATCCCTCACGAACTGCGCCTCGGGTAGTTCCTGGTGCTTTGCTAGCCTCGGTCGAGCTGTTGCGCGCCGCCATCGTCTAGGGGACTAGGACGCCGCCCTCTCACGGCGGTAACACGGGTTCGAATCCCGTTGGCGGTACTAAGAGGTGCCTGCGTCGAACCGCGGTTTGATACCGGCTCGGCTATCGATGCCGGCTGTGCGCCATCGATCGCGCGCCGGCCAGGCGGGCGCCGGAGCGGATCGCGTGCGATGAAGCCCGTGAGAACGATCGTCGATCTCGCGACAAGCAGCTTTGGCTTGCGGTGGACGCTGCGCGCCGTTGCCGCGAGAGTCCGCGTTGTGGGTGCCGAGACTAATCCGGCGCGATCGCTTCAGAATTCATGCTCCGAGGTCGGGTATTGAGCGCGCATTTCTGGCTTGCTATAGCCAATGTTGAGTGGCCGCGGGAGGTCGCGGAAAAGTAGGAGACGCGTCTCGACTTGTGGCCTTCGACCTATGAACCTCTGTGGAGTGCATGAACAGGCCTGGCGCCTGTTCGGGCGCAACGCCCGCCGCGGGCGCCGTGCTCTGGGGCTGGCGTCACTTTCATAGTCGAACAGGACGATTAGGCAGGAAACGATGGCTTCGATCGAAAAAACGCGCGGGGCTGCCCCGCGGTTGCGCCCCGGACCGAACGGGCTCCCACGCGGGCAGGTGACCGAGATTCAACGCAGCCGGATGCTCACGGCGGCGGTGCAGGCGGTTGAAGAGGTCGGCTACGCGCGGATGACCGTGGCTCAGGTCATCGGGCGGGCGAAGGTCTCGAGGAAGACTTTCTACGACGTGTTCATCGACCGCGAGGACTGCTTCCTGGCGGCGTTCGAGGAGGCGATCGCACGGTGCCGGACACAGGTGCTCGACGCCTACACGCTCGAGTCCGGGTGGCGAGAGAGCGTACGCGCGGGCCTGGCGCGGCTGCTGGACTTCATGGACGAAGAGCCCGGTCTGGCGAGGCTCTGCGTGGTCGAGGCGCTGGGCGCCGGGCCGCGTGTCCTCGAAAGTCGGGCCAAAGTGCTCGATGAGCTCGCGGAGGTCATCGATCAGGGGCGCTCCGAGGGCAACGCCGCCCGCGAACCCCCGGAGGTGACCGCCGAAGGGATCGTCGGGGCGGTATTCGCGGTGATCCACACCCG
>DASXMO010000060.1:0-20934 GCA_036495605.1 Solirubrobacteraceae bacterium | reverse complement strand
CGGCCCCTATCGCAGCTTTGCCTGGACCGGCGGCGGTCCCGAGGGGGGAAGGGTGATCACCGGGCTCGAAGACGGCATCAGCCTCAGCCTGCACGGTGAAGCGTTCATCCGGGTGTTGGGCGATGGCGGGGAAAGCGGCGCCCGGGGCGGAGCGGCGTTCTCCTCGCCCGAAGAGGGCTGGCTCGCCGACAACCCGGGGCAGGGCGGGCCGCTCACCCATCTGACGACCCGCCGGCAGTCCGACCTCCTGCAGTCATGGCCGGTGCCGTTCCGGCGCCCGCTGGATGCGATCGCGACGCAGCCAGGCAGCACACCGGGCGATCTGGGGGCGCCGGCGATCGCCGTCGGCGTGGACGGACAGATCGCCCGCTACACCCCCGGGCAGGGATGGGCGCCGGAAGCGCTCCTCTCCTCCTCCAAGGGCGAAGCGCAGACCAATCACGACCTGCGCGGCGTTGCCTGGCCCGAACCGGGGCGCGCCTACGCCGTCGGCACGAACGGCGCGATGTGGCTGTGGCGCGCGGACACGGGGCTGTGGGAGCCCGACCCAGCACGGCCTCCCAACCTGTTCCTGGCCAACTTCACCGGCATCGCCTTCGATCCCACCAACCCGGCGCGCGGCTACGCGATCGGTCAGCAGGGGGTGCTGCTCGGCTATGGCAAGACCTGGGAACAGGAACCGCTGCCGCCGGGGCTCGAAGACGCCGACTTCACATCGATCGCCTTCGCTGGCGCTGAGGCGCTCGTCACATATCAGATCCCACGCATCGATCCTCACGAAGGTTTCAAGGGCTTCGAAGGTGGACTGCTGGTCAACGGTGGCAGCGGCTGGCAGATCGATCCCGATCCGGCGCTGCAGAGCCAGATACCGGCGCGGGTGGCGGGACTGCCCGACGGTGGCGCGGCGGTGGCGCTCGTCAGCGGGAGCGTGCTCGTGCGTCAGAGCGCAGGCGCTCCGTGGACGCCCACGCCGGCCGGCCCAGTGGCCGGCTACCCCGTTGCGCTGGCGGCGTTCAGGGAAGGGGAGACGGTGCGCCCGGTGATCTCGATCGATCACATCGGGGGAGCGAGCGTGACCGACAGAGAGTCTGGCAGCGAAGTCGATCGGGCACTGGAACAGATTCCCCAGCCGGGTCAGGCCCCCGTCCACACCGCGCCCTATCCGCTGCCGGCCAGCGGCTTCCTGTTGCGCGAAACGCCCGCGGGCTGGAAAGACGAGGAGCACCGCGACTACCCCTCGCCGGACACAGGCGCGAGCCTGCCGCCCGGCGAGAGTGGGGTCGACTGGCCCGAGGTGCCCGACGCGGTGCTCGCGCTCGCGCTCGCCCCCGGCAGCGGCCAGGGTTGGGCCGTGGGAGGCCAGAGCGGGGAATTGAACCAGAACCTCCCGGTCTTCGATCGGGAACCGATCCAGACGGCGGGGGTCATGCGCTATCCGGCGAGCGGCGCGGCCCCCGCCGGCTTCGCCGCCACGCCCGAAGAATCGACGGCCGGCAACGCGACGTTCGCGATCGGGGGCAATGCACAGTGCGCGACCGCGTGCGCCGACATGGCCGAGGACCAGCTTGGCCCAGACGCGTGGCTCACCAACGCGATCGGCCAGGCGGCGCAGACCCCGGGGGTGCGAGCGTTCCTGTACACAGGCGAACATCTGGCCCCCGGCCTAAGCGACGATCCGGGGTTCGAAGAAGCCGACTTCCAGCGCGAGGAGCAGCGCTACGCCCAGCTGCTCACCGAATCTGCCCGGGGCTTGAGCGTGTTCGCGGCGCCCTCGGCATCCGATATCGATGAGAACTCGCTGGCCGCGTTCGCGACGGCGATGGGAGGGTCGGCTCCGGTGGGAACCGCGCCGGCCGGCTCTCCGGCGCCGCCGGGCGGGAGCGGCGCGTATGCGTTCCTCTCCACCGGCTCCGGTTCCGGCGGACCCGTGTGGGTGATCGTGCTCGACTACTCACACCCGGTGCTAGGCACGCAGCAGCAGTGCTGGTTGGCCCAGCAGCTCGCGGCGGCGCGAAATCACGAGAACAGCAGCGGGGGCCTTGAACCCGTGCCGGCGATCGTGATCGGCAATCGCGGCCTGACCAGCAGCGCCGGCACGGCCAACGTCGCCGCCGATGGAGCACAGGTCGTGCCGATCTTGGCCGGTACACCCCCCGCCGGCTGCGCGACCGGCGCAGCGGCCGGCACCGCCGCGGCGTCGGCCTACTTCTACGACGCTCCGCAGAGCAATCAGGTATCCCACATGGCCGCAGACGGCGTCCCGATCACAGCGTTCGGCAGCGGAACGCTGGGCTATGTCACGCCGCCCGAACAGGACGTGACCGACTTCCTCGGGGCCAGCGGTCTGCTGCTGAGCGAAGTGGAAACCGACCGGCGCAACGCATCGACGAACGTGGCGCCGGTGCGTGTGCGACTGATCCCCGACATCTCCGAACTGGCGCTCGACGCGACGGGCGGCGTGCTGCTGCGCCGCAGTCAGCCCGCTCAGTTCACGGGCCTGGCGCGCCGTCCCCACGCGGGGATGCTGTGCGAACGGGCCAGCGCCGCCTGCGCCTTCAAGCCCGACCCCTACGTGCCGATCCCGAGCGTCTGCACGGGAGCGGCGTGCGCAAGCGGGATCTTCCCGTCCTACACCTTCACCTCGTCGAACCCTGACATCGGCCAGTTCGTGGAGGCGGACCCCACCTCCCCGGAAGGCACGACCGTCCTGCAGGAAGCCGCCGGCAGGCCGATCCCCGACGAACCGCGCACCAATCAAGGAGAACTCACCCCGAACGGACGCTTCGAAGAAGGCCCCAGCGACGAACTCCTGAACGAACGACGAGAAGTGATTCCACAGGTCGAGTCGGGTCTGTTCTGCGCCTACAACGCCGGCACCACGACCGTCACGGTGCGTGCCGGCGGGCTGTCCTCCTCACAGACGATCACGGTTCAGCCCGGCAGCGTCGAGCAACCATGTGGCACCGTGCGCCTGCACCATCCACCGGCGCCCGAACAGCAGGAAGGCCTGCCCGTGCCGCTGCCGGCGCCGGCCACCGCGCCGGCGGCAACGCCGGCTGAAACACTGCCGCCGCCGCCCTCGCCCCCCGCGCCTGTGGCGCCCGGCCCCTCATCGCCGGCCGCGCAGCCCCACCCGGCGGTGCTGCCCGCGGTTCCGCTCGCACCGGTCCAGCTGTTCCCGATCCTGCCGCTGCTGCCGCCGCCGGCGCCAAACCCGGCCCGGCCGACGCCGCCCTCGGGTACGGCCGAGGTCTCCCAGACGGTCGGAGTGGAGGAGTACGAGCGCGAAGAAGAGGGCGCCATCCAGATGGTGCACCACATGGTCGCCTACCGGCACCGACGCGAAGAAGGGCCATTGCCGGCATGGGCGCTCGGACTGGTGCTCCTGGCCGCGCTCGCGGGGGCCGGTCTGCGCGGCGCAAGGCCGCAGCTCGCCCGCATCGGTGCGTCGAACTCCCGGCAATCGCGCAATCAACGGCCAAAACCGTAGATGTTTAGGGAAGGTAACGTAAACTATTACTGTTTATTCACATTCATCGACAGGCTCCACGGGAAGATCCCGGGTGTATCCACCGCGTCTCGTCGCGAGTGGCGGGGCGCGAGAAAACGGGCCTTCGGGTCCATACACCAAGGGAGTTCTCGCATGAGAGCCAAGTTCAGTATCTCGACCCTGCTGGGGATGGGCGCCACTGTGGCGCTCGCGCTCAGCGGGACGTTCGGCGTGGGCACCGCGCTGGCGGCGCAGTGTGAAGGCGCCAACATTCACGGTGAGGGATCCTCGCTGCAGAAGGTCGCTCAGCAGATCTGGGACGACGAAAACCCGCTCACCGGCAAGGGGTTCAATAAATCAACGGCCACCAGTGCGTGCAGCGGTACTCAGGGCAGCGGCGGGAAACCGATCGTCACGTACAATCCGTCCGGCAGCGCCGCCGGGCTCGAAGCGTGGGGGGTCAACGCCAGCGGCAAATCGCCTAAAGAAAAAGTCGACCAGTTCATTGGGACCGACGACGCGCCCAACGCGACGCAGATGGGCGAAATCGACACAGCCGCGAAAGGCGCCGGCGGCAAAGGCCAGGCGCTGGTCATTCCTGTGGCGCAGGCGGCGATCGCGATGCTCGTGCACTACCCCGCGACCTGCAAATTGACGGAAAATCACATCACGAACAGTGATCTGCAGAAGGTGTGGGCCAACGAAATCACGCAGTGGAGCGAAATTTCCACGCACGAAGGCAGTAATTGTGCGATCGCGATCACTCGCGTCGTACGCCAGGACGGCTCCGGTACGAGCTATCAGTTCAAGCACTACCTGTTTGAAATAAACAGCACGAAACGCAAAGAATCGGAAGCGGGCAAAGGCGAAAGAACCTGGCACGAACTGCAGCCCGAGACCCTACCGAACCGCGAATGGCCGAACCAGGCAGCGAACTGGAAAAGGTCAACCAACAGCGGTGGAGGTGGCGAGGTCAAAGAAGTCGAAGCTGTGGAAGGGAGTATCGGATACGCCAATCTGGGCGATGCCCGGGCAGGTTTCGCGGGCGGTGTGAGGTGGCTGGCGGTCGAAAATCAAACCGAAGCCACTCCCGCGTATGTCTATCCCGGCACCACGACCGGCGAACCCTCGGCCACCGCGGCGAATGCGAACTGCAAAGGAACGTTCTACACAGGCGCTGAAGAACTGAAGAACAAAGGGGCAGGCGCAGACGACGATTGGTCAGAAGTCTACGGTGAGCATGTGAAAGGCAACGCCAACTACCCAATCTGCACGTTGACATGGGACGTCGGGGTGGCGAACTACGAAACGGCCGGTTTGACGAAAGCCGAAGGACAGACCGCCCGTGACTACCTCAACTATGTGGTCGCCGAAACCGGAGGTCAGAAAGACTTCAAAAATCACGACTACCGTGAAGTCGAAGAAGCGGTCGGATTGTATGCGCAGGAAGAGGCGAATTTGATCACGCCGTGATCAGTGAGGGCTGACCATTTGGTTGGCGTGGGCGACCGGGCATCTCCCCGGTCGCCCACTCGTTCAAGTGGAAGACCCTCACTCAAATCAGCTCGCGACGCTTCGCGAGACGAATTATAAAAGGAGCAAGATGGAGATGACTAGACGGTTGAAGGCTGGGCTGGCGTTGCGTGCGCTTGTCATAGCCGCCGCAGTGAGCGCGTTTGGATGCACGCTCGTCGCGGGTCAGGCACAGGGCGCTGCGTTCGGCGAACTTCGCAAAGTGGGCACGTTCGGCCCGGAACTCGAACATTTCACCTGGCCGTCGGACTTGGCTGTCGATCCAGCCGACAACAGTGTCTATGTTCTCGATGATCCGGGCGCTGAACATCCGGGACCCGGGCCGTCGAGCTTCCGTGTTCAGAAGTTCGATTCCAGCCTGGGCGCACCGGTGGCCAGTGTCTCGATCCCGACGCCCCCGGAAGCGGGTCACCTGCGCGCAATCTTCGGCATGGCGGTTGACAGTCATCTGCATCGTCTGTATGTGCTGGAGGGAATACAGACGTCTGGCAACAACTACGCCGCGAGCGAGATCGTCGCGTACTCCACACAGCAGGAAGGGATCACGTTGCCGTTGGCAGAAAAAGTGCCGTCCGGAGTCTTCTACACGTTTCCGGCGGCGAAAGCCCTCAACGCGCTTGAAAAGCCGCAGGGCATCGCTGTAGACCCGACCACGGACGATCTCATCGTGCTCGGCGGCGAAGACAACGGCGAAAACGTGACTGTTGTACAGCGAATTCATGCGTCGGGTCCTGAATTCGCGACAGGTGCCGTTTCCGCGAGCTTTGCCGATTTTGAAAACGCTGAAGAAGAAAAAGCCCTTTCGGCAGAAGAGTCAAATGCCCATGGTGTTGCGGTGGGTGCCGACGGGGCGATCTATCTGGTCGATCACAACTTGCCAAACGCTCCTTCTCGTCGGGGCATCGTAAAGTTGTCGTCCGACTTCACTTCGTCCGGAGCATCGGCTGTAGTGCTGCGTGCCGATAGCACTGGCACCTTGCTGACCGGCGGTAAGGAATCCCCGTTCGATCTCGGTCCACAGGTTGCTGTAGCACCGGGGACCGGCGGTCTGATATACGCGGCACAAGAACAGAAAGCGGAAAACAATACGGTTGAACCGCGGATCGCCGGCAGTTACGAGGTTCGGGGCATGTCGCCGGCGGATGGATCACAGCAGGTCGTCTTCGGAGGCGGAACCGCTCCCCACTGCCTGGTTGCTTCATCCTCCAACGCGATAGCGGCCGGCAGCGGCGGCGTGGTCTACGCGCTCGATGAGGGCGGAGCTGAAGCGACGGGCATCGGACACAGCTCGTTCGGCTTCGACCTGGTGGAGTTCGGTCCCAACGGCTCGGAATGTCCGTCGCCGACCGCGTCGTTCAAGGTCAACGGGTCTTCGGGCAGCGGCAAGGTCGTGGTCGAAAAGGGAAGCAAGGTTGTCTACGAAGCCGAAAGTGCTGGGCTCAACGGTGAAAAACCGACAGAACTCAACTGGGATTTGGACGGTTCCGGTCAATTCAAAACGAAAAGCACTGGAACGCCTCCGGGCCTGGTCGAGGAAGAAGAATATTTCACGCCGGGTGTATACCCCATCGGTTTGGCGATATTGCTCGAACACAACGGCAACTACGGCAACCCACCGCCGGTGACGCGGCAGGTCGAAGTCATCGCGGCGCCGCCCAAAGCGAGCTTTGAAGCCTCCACGCAGACTCCGAAGCCAGAAGAAGCAGTGACGTTCAATGGTGAACTGTCGAGCGATCCCACCGGTTTGTGCGCGCCCGGAAAAGGTTGTCAGCCGACGAACCAGCTCAAGGAATACACGTGGAAATTCGGTGACGGTCAAACCGTCATCAAGAAATGGTCGGAAGGGGACACCTACTCTCGTGGGTTTGCCAATGCAAGCCATCAGAGTAGACAGGAATCGGTGACGTTGACGGTGACCAACGAAGAAGGCGTTCAAAGTGCGCCGGTCAAACAGGAACTGACCATCCAGGGCACTCCGGAACCGACGACGACGACGACGACTGGTTCTAGTACGCCACCACCATCCCCCGTTACTACCACTACTACGACTACTCCCATCACCACTTCCCTTAAACCCACAACCTCTGTTAAACCGCTGACGAATGCGCAGAAGTTGGCGAAGGCGGAGAAGGCGTGCAACAAGATCAAGGCCAAGAAGAAACGGGCGGCGTGCGTGGCTCAGGCCAAGCGGAAGTACGGCCCGAAACCGAAATCCAAGAAGAAGCGCAAGAAGTAATCCGCTAAACGTTTTCCCAGTTTAGTGACAATGAACTAAACAGCAGCGCATAGGATCGCCTGGAAACATTCATTCGAGCCGTGTGTGACCGATTTGCCCGGTCACACACGGCGGAAAAGGACAGGCTATCCATGAGAAGACTGTTTGTTGGATCACTACGACGCGCGACACCGGCGTTGGTTGCCGCTTGTGCGTTGGCGCTTGCCGCGTCCTCGGCAGCGCAGGCGGACTTCACGCCTCCCTACACTACGCAGTGCTCGGGAGGAGTGGCTGGGGCGATCACGACCGGCCTGCAGACCGACCTGGCGCTCAGGTGGGCCGCGGGGTTCGAAGCAGAAGACACAACCTCGCCGCTCTCCTGTGCGCACCTCGGACCGCGTGTTGAATACGCGCCTTCGGTGACGAACTCCCAGGCGCTGGAAGCGCTCGGAGCGAGCGCCGGTGTACGCAATGCGGCGTACCGGCTGGTGGGTGGAGAAGAGCCACCCACCCTCGCGCAGTGGCTCAAGATAGACCTCGGTGACAAACCGGGAGAAGACTCGGGCCTCATCCGCCAGATCCCGGTCGCGAGCACCGCGATCGTGCCGCTCGTGCATTTTCCGGCAGGCTGCGCGATTCCTGCTGGCGAGGCGACGTCGGACGGTCGCTTCGTAGTCTCCAACGCTCAGTTGGAGAAGGCTTACGCCGGCGCGCTCACGACGTGGGGCGAACTTCTGCCGGGTATCGAAAGCGCCTGCGCCGACATCCCCCTCAAGCGCGTCGTTCCGGCCGTCTCTGATGGCACCACATTCGTGCTCAAGCAGTGGCTGAACGTCGTCGATTCGAGCCAAGGTTGGCCGGAGTCCGCCTCGAAACCGAACACTTCCTGGCCGAACGACAGCGGTGCGACCGCAACCGTGCGTTCGGCCGGTGGCGATCGAGCCGAGGCCAATCTCGTCGCGAGCACGAATGGCTCGATCGGGTTCGCAAGCCTGCCGACCGCGCGCGCTGCGGGATTTGGTGCCTTTTCGCCTGAAAATCCAGCGTATGAAGAATCTGGTCTCTTCTGGTTGTCAGTCGAAAACGGGGCTGCAGAAAGGGTCGAGCCGACACGTGACCCGCATTCGGGAGAAGACAACGTGAAAGGCGCGAACTGTGACGCCCCGACGTTCAACTACGTTCCGAGCGGCTACGACGCGACGGCGACGCCGATCTGGCGCGCGGTTTCTGCGGCGGGCAGCAAAACGGGCTGGCCGATCTGCACGCTTTCGTACGCGTTTGCGTGGGACGACTCCTCGACGGTCTTCGGGAACACCGAAGAAGGTCAGGCCATGCAGCGCACGGTGAAGGACTTCCTGGCCTACGTGCTGGGCGCGTCCGGACAGGCGAAAGCACAGGCACGGGACTACTCGCCGCTGCCGGCAGCGGTACTTGCCGACGCCGAGGAAGGGCAGAGTCGAGTGGGCTGGAACAAGGTCCCCGGTTCCGAAGAAGCGCGCGAGGCGGCAGTCAAAGCCGGTATCGCCGCGGCAGTGAGACACACCCAGCCCTAACTGGCTGGCTCGAGCGGCGTTCACGCGTCGGAGGGGGGCTCTGGGGATCGGCGATCCCCGGGGCCCCTTTTTGCTTGGAAATCATCTTCTGGCGGGCTTGCGAGCCACTGGGAACGGCGAGCCGCCAGGTATCTCCAGAGCAGGCAGTGTTTACATAAACAATGTAAACATCCTGGTAACTTTTGCGCCGACGAGCGAGCAAACCTAGGTTCGCGCATCGTTCAGGTTCCTCAGGTGGGCGACGCACAATCGAGCCTATGGCTCATCATCCGACCAAGGAGTATGGAATGAGAATCACGTTAAGCATGTCAGCGTTGAAGTTATGCACGGCGGTTCTGATAGGTGCCTGCGTAGGCGTGGCGCTTCTGTTGAGCGCCGCGATGGGTGCAGGTACGGCCGTGGCAGCGGAACAGTGCTCCGGTGAAAACATTCACGGCGAGGGTTCGTCGCTGCAGAAGGTCGCACAGCAGCTTTGGGATCACGAAAACGCCCCCGCCGGCAAGGGATTCATCTTATCGGCAGCGATTAGCGGGTGTAACGGTACGCAAGGCAGTGGAGCCTCGCCCACCGTGACATACAACCCGTCGGGGAGTGCGGCGGGACTGGAAGGGTGGGGCGTCAATGGAAGTGGAAAATCTCCCAAAGAAAAAGTCGATCAATTTATCGGCACTGACGATGCTCCAAATGCTAAACAGCTGCACGAAATCGACTTAGCGGCGTTAGCGGCCTCCGGGCAGGCTCTTGTGATACCTGTCGCACAGGCGGCGATAGCTGTGTTGGTGCACTATCCGTCGACCTGTGATTTGAAAGAAAATCATATCTCCAACAGCGATCTGCAGAAGGTCTGGGCGGACGAATTCACGTTATGGAGCCAGATTGCCGGAAGTTTAGGATCGAATTGCAATATATTAATCACGCGTGTGGTGCGCAAGGACGGTTCTGGAACCACATACCAGTTCAAGCACTACCTGTACGAAAAGAACATGGCGATACTGCCTGCATCGGGTGGACGCACATGGAAAGACTTGCAGCCGGAGACCGAACCGAACCGCGAATGGCCCAATGAAGCTGCCGACTGGAAACGGTCCGCGAACAACGGCGGTGGCGGCGAGGTCGAAGAAGTCGAAAAAACCTCGGGCAGCATCGGCTACGCCAATCTGGGTGATGCTCGCAAAGGTTTCGCCGGAGGAGTGAGGTGGCTGGCTGTTGAAAACGAATCCACTGCTAACACCTTTGTCTATCCTGGGACGACCAGCGGCGAACCGTCTGAAACCGCTGGAAATGCAAATTGTAAAGAAACGAAATATCCCAATCAGCCTGCAGGAATTGGGCCGGATGACGATTGGTCAGAAGTCTACGGCGGGCACCCCAAAGGAAATGCCAATTATCCGATCTGCACCCTGACATGGGACGTTGGTCTGGCTATGTACGAATCGGCTGATCTCAACGAAGCCTTAGGGCAGACTGCGCACGACTACCTCAACTACGTGGTCGAACCCAAAGGCGGCCAGAAAGATCTCAAAACCCACGATTATGGCGAAGTTGAAGAAGCGGTCGGAACCTACGCTCGCGAAGAGGCGGCGTTAGTCAACTTAGGACCGCTCGTCATACTGAGTGAAAATTTCAACTTCGGTACCTTGACGTTAACGGAAAGCATCACGAAATTAATCAACGTTACGGCGCTTACAAAAGTGACCTTCGATACACCGACGGTAACTGCGATTGCGGGTGGCACTTTCACGCCAACCAACTTATGCACCGCTTTACTAAACGTGGGCGAATCTTGCTTAGTACACGTGACATTCAAACCGACTGCCATGGGCGCGTCCAGCGCGACGCTGAAGGTGCCCGCTTTACTTGATGGGCTAGCTGGGACAGGTCTACCCGCACTCGGCACCCTCAAGGGCAGCTCGTAGAAGCTCGAAGATGAGGTAGGAACTATGCGGGAGAGGGAGGGGACGTGGATCTCTTCTCTCTCCCGTTCGTGGCGGTGTTCCCTTTGACGGTCTGCCTCGTCGCGATGTGGCGACAGGGGGGCTCGGCCGGCTCGGGTCTAATCTCATGGCTGGTGAGGGCCACCGGGCGCTTCGAGGACCCGGGTGCTTCGAGGGCCCTCCCGCTCTCCTGATGACGTAAAGCGGCAGGCTGCTGATAGCCTGACAGGGGGATCGGGCGGCCTGACTACAGGGCTCCCTTGGTGGACGACCGTTCGATGTCCGTCTCGGTGGATACAGGCCTTGCAGGACGAACCGACCCGATCCCCCTTAGCGCCCGACGCTCCGGCCTTGGAATGCGTCGCAGGCCAGCCAAGCGTACAGGAGACCCGTTCGAGATGCTTGTAGATGAGGGATAGTTGGAAACAGTCGTAAATGGATTGTGCTCGTCGAGTCACCTGCGTGAACGGGCAGATGTGAACCCGCGCGTGGCGGGCGCTGCTTCATCGGTGCGAACTTCGCCGCGCGGCGTTTACGCCGCGTGCGCGACCCGCTCGGAGGGTGCGCCGCCGGGCGAAGCCTCCCGCCCGTCGCCCGCGAGCAGATCGCCATCGAGCGCCCGCGCATAACCCTCGCCCAACCGCGCGAGCGCCCGCTCCCAGGTGCGCCCGCGCGCCGAGGTGAGCCCGGCGAGGGCGAGCCGCTCGCGCAGCAGGGGCGAGTCCACGACCTCAAGCACGGCGCCGGCCAGCGCGTCGGCGTCGGCCTCGCACAGGAGCCCGCTCACGCGGTGCTCGATCAGCGATAGCGGCCCGCCCTGCGCGACGGCGATGACGGGCAGTCCGGAGGCCTGGGCCTCGAGGATGACCTGCCCGAAGGTATCCGTCGCGGAGGGGAAGAGGAAGATGTCCGCCGAGGCATAAGCCCGCGCGAGCTCGATACCGGAGAGCCAGCCGAGGAAGGTGGTGTGCTCGGCGCCGACGCGCTCGCGCAGGCGCTCCTGCTCGGGGCCGCCGCCCGCGAGCACGAGGTGCAGGCGGGGCTCGCGCGCGCGCGCGCGCAGGAAGGCGTCGGCGAGCAGCTCGGCGCCCTTCTCGCGGGTGATGCGCCCGGAGTACATGATGTTGATCGCACCATCGCCGCCGCGACCGGCCTCGAGGCTGCCGTCATCGCCACTGGCCTCGCGGGCCCCGGCGGGCGTTCCGGCGCCCCCCGTTCCGGCGCCGAGGGCGCCCCCCCGTGCGCGGGCGAACAGCGCGGGGTCGCGCAGCGAGGGATCAAAGCGAGACGTGTCCACGCCGCGGTCCCAGCGCATGATCCGCTCGGCGGGCATGCCGATCTGCTCGAGCACGCCGTCGGAGGCGGCGGAGGGGGAGAGGACGATGTCGCAGGCGCGGTAGAAGGCGCTGACGGCCATCGCCATCGCCCCGGCGAGCTCGGGGCGGCCGGAGCGCAGGTCGGCGTAGGCGGTGAGCTCGGTGTGGTAGCTGCCGATCAGCGGCAGGCCGAGCGCGCGGGCGAGCAGCACGCCGGCGACGCCGGCGGGACCGGGGGAGGTGACGTGGATCGCGTCGAAGGCGCCGTCGGCGAGCGTCTGCACGGCGGCGGGGAGGCTGGGCACGCCGATGCGCAGGCCGGGGTAGTAGGGGACGTCGATCTCGGCGACGGCGGAGAGGCGCCGGTCGACCTCGGGGTCGGTGGCGACGACCTCGATCTCATAGCCGGAGACGCCGCGCGTGCGGATCTCTTCGATTGTGCGGGTGACGCCGTGCGTGGAGCCGATACCGTCGGCGAGAATGGCCACGCGCGGGGTCTCGCGCTCGCCGCCGAAGGGCAGGCGCGCGAGCTTTGTCTGCTCGTTGGCCAGGAAGGCGGTGGCGGGGGCGTAGGGAATTGCGGCGATGCAGCCCTCGAAGATGCCCTGCGCGGCGGCCGTGATGGACGCGGCGGCGGGATCGTCGGCGGCGCGCACGGCGAGCTCGACGGCCTCGCGCAGCTTGCGCTCGTGCAGGCGGCAGGCGCGCCGGTAGAGGTCGGAGTGGCTGAAGTCCTCGGCCTGCATGTGCTCGATCAGACCGCGCGTGTCGAGGTGGTCGAGCTCCACCGCGGCGAGCCACGCGCGCAGCAGGCAGCGGGCGTCCTCGGGGGAGACGGCACCGCCCGAGCCGGTGGCGCCCTGGCGGGCGTCGCCCTCGCGCAGCAGGCGGCGGACCATCGTCATCACGCGCTGGGGGTCGGGGCGGCTCGCGGGCGGGCGGCCGCGGGTCGGACTGGGGTCGGGATCGGGCTCGGGGCGGATGCCGGGACGCGCGGTGTCCTCGTCGCAGACGGCCTCCTCGCCGGCGCCGGAGGCGACGGCCACGAGCGAGCCGGCGCCCTCGCGCTCGGTGCGCGCGGCGGAGTCATCGGGCTCGAGCGAGCGCGCGGCGAGGACGATCGCGGCGTGGGCCCACTTGGCGGCGCTGCCCTGCGCGCCGCGGGCGCGCACGCGGCCTGCGCGCATGTGCGCGAGGAACTCCTGCGGGGTCGCGGCGGCGGGGGCGTGGGTGTAGGTGCGGCCGATGTCGATGCCGGCGTGGTCGTCGGAGCCGCCGATGCCGATGGAGTCGCGCGTGGCGACGTAGGTGGCGGCGGGGCGGTTGAGCTCGGGTGCGCGGGCGCCGTTGCGGGTCTCCCAGATGTCGAAGAGCTCGGCTAGGCGGCGGCGGTGACGGGGGGTGAGGGGAGTGGCGCCGACGGTGTAGTAGGGGTGGGCGAGCGCGCAGGCGATGTCGCGCTCGTACATGTAGGCGGCGCACAGCTCGACGTCGCGCGCGTTGGCCTGCAGCCACTCGTGGTCGGCGGGGGTGATGTCGTAGCAGAGGACGTGCACCTGCATGGAGGGCTCGCCGCGGAAGCTCGCGGTGAGCTCCTCGGAGACGAACACGTCGGGACGGTCGGCGATCCGCATGGCGCCGTCGATGGTGTCGTGGTCGGTGATCGTGACGAAGTCCATGCCGCGGCGCTTGGCCAGGGCGTAGACCTCCTCGGGCGGGGTGGCGCACTCGGGCAGTCCCGCGGCGCGCTGCACGCCGAGCTTTGAGATCTGCGAGGCGGTGGAGTGGCAGTGCAGGTCCACTCTGCTGACGCGCTCGGTCGTGCCGTCGATGCTATCGGTGAGGGTCATCGTTGCTCCTCTGTTGGCTATCCGTACGCAGATATGTTTGCCCTGCACAGAGGCGCTTTTGTGACCAGCTGGGAATGATCGTGTGAAGGTGTGTGAACGCCCGACGGGCGCGGAGGAGGTGGGAGAGCCGTGAGCCAGTCCCACGAATGGACCCTGCCGGCGCCGCTCTCCCTTGCCGGCTACGCGCCGTGGGCGTTTGCGGACGGGCGATGAGAATCCGCTTATCGACGGGCGCTACCGCGGCCCGTGTCCTGCCGTGTCCGTATGCTGTCGCGCCGATGCTGACAATCGCCACCTCGCCGATCACCTATTTCCAGGCGATCGTCCTGGGGATCCTGCAGGGCGCGACGGAGCTGTTCCCGATCTCGAGCCTCGGGCACACGGTGCTGTTCCCGACGCTGTTCGGCTGGAACGGGCTCGTGGACGCGCAGTCGCAGTCGGAGTCCTATTGGCTGGCGCTGGTGGTGATGCTGCACGTGGGCAGCGCGCTCGGGCTGCTGTTCTACTTCCGCCGCGACTGGGTGGAGATCGTGCGGGCGTTCTTTCACACCCTCTCGACGCGCCGCGCGCGGACGAGCACCGAGCGGCTGGCGTGGCTGATCATCGTGGCGAGCATCCCGGCAGGGGTGCTGGGGCTGGTGTTCGAGCGCGAGCTGCGCAGGGTGACGGCGAAGCCCGAGGTGGCGGCGATCTTTTTGATGGTCAACGGGCTGGTGCTGTTCGCGGCGGAGTGGTTTCGCCGGCGCGCGCAGGTGCGCGAACTGGCCGCCGCGGAGGGCGCGAAGGCAGACGGGGGACGTGAACTGGACACGCTGGAGTACCGCGAGGCGTTCGTCGTCGGTGTGGCGCAGTCCACGGCGCTGATCGCGGGGATCAGCCGTGAGGGTGTGACGATGGGCGCGGGCCTCGCGCGCGGCCTCGATCACAGTGATTCGGCGCGCTTTGCGTTCCTGCTGGCGACGCCGATCATCCTGGCGGCGGGCCTGTTCAAGCTCCCGGACCTGCTGGGCCATCTCGGCGACGGAGTGCGCGGCCAGGCGCTCGTGGCGTGCGCGTCGGCGGCGGTGACGGCGGTGTTCACGGTGTCGTTCCTGGTCAAATACTTCAAGACCCGCACGCTGATCCCGTTCGCGATCTACTGCCTGGTGTTCGGGGCGTTCATGGTCATCTACACGACGGCCTGAGGGTGGCGTTCGCGCGGCCGTCCGATCGCCTAGCGGTCCGCTGGCACGGCGCCAGGCTGCGTCCTCGGTCACTCGCGTACGTAGTACGCCACGTTCCCTGCGTCCTTGCCTGACTTGACCAGCGACCCGCTAGGGGCGTTGTGCATGACGATGGAGTGCTCGTGACGGGACATGCACCATCATTGACGGCCGTGCCGGTTCCGAAAACACCGCCGAAGATGTTCGAGACGCGCAGCCAGGCGTGGAGCGAGGTGGGGCTGCTCGATCAGGTGAGCCCGCGGGCGGCGCGGCGCGCGGGCTGGGAGGCGGTGATCCTCGGGGTGCTGTTCGTTGTGGTCGTCGTCGCGTATGACAACCGCGCGAGTTTGTTCGGCGTGGAAGCGCACGGGAGCTCTCCTGGGGCGAATGCGGCGGTGCGGATCGTGACGGTGCTGCTGCTGCTGGTGCTGGGGTGGGCGATCACGCGCAACTTCGGCCGTGCGCTGGGGCCGGCGCTGCTACGGCGCGTGGATCCTGCGGCCGCGGGTCCGGTGGGGTTCTTGATCCGCCTGGCAATGCTCGCGATCACGGTGCTCGTGGCGCTGAGCGTGGCGGGCGTGGAAGCGCGCACGCTGCTCGTGGGCGGGGCGTTCACGGCGGTGATCCTCGGATTGGCGGCGCAGCAGACGCTCGGGAACCTGTTCGCGGGGGTGGTGCTACTGAGCGCGCGCCCCTTCAGGGTCGGCGACCGCGTGCGCCTGCAGGGCGGGCCGCTGGCGGGCCAGATCGAAGGGACGGTCAGCTCGCAGGGCCTCTTGTATACGACGTTCGTGACGGGCGAGGACACGGTGATGGTGCCGAACAGCGTCGTGCTGAACGTCGCGGTGAGCGCTCAGCCGCCGGCTCGCACGCGCTAGCGCGGGAGCTCGGCGTTTATCGAGCATCGCCGCCTGCGCGCCGCCGCGAGTGCGATGCCGTGGGAGGGGAACCGGCGGCGTGCAGTGTCGCGGTGAGCGCTCAGCTGCCGGCGCGCACGCGGTAGCGCAGGAACAGGTGCGAGTCGTGCTCGAGCGCCGAGATCAGCTCGAGCTGCAGCGACGGCTCGAGGTCGCTGCCGGCGAGGATGCGTAGCGGGGGGCGCTCGTCCGCGAGGTCTTCGCCGGCGAGCAACGGGGCGACGGATAGAAACAGCTCGTCCACTAGGCCCGCGGCGAGCAATTCGCCGTTCAAGTGCGGCCCTCCCTCGCACAGGAGCGTGCGCACGTGCATGCGATCGTGCAGCTCGCAGAGCGCGCCGGGGAGGTCGAGCGAACCGTCGGGGGTGTGTGTGCGGATGTATTGCACGCGGGCGGCGCTCTCGGGCAGGCTGGCCTGCGAGGGCGTGAGGAACACGACCTCGGAGTCGGCGTCGGCGAGCAGCGGCAGGTCGGGCGGGAAGCCGAGTCCCGCGGAGACGACGCACGCGAGGGGCTGCTCGCGCAGGCCGCGCCGCAGACGCGCGCGGCGGGTGTTGGGGTCACGCACGATCGGGCCGTAGCGCTCGACGCGCACGGTCCCGGCGCCGGCCATCACGGCGTCTACGAGCGAGCGCAGCCCGTGGAAGAGCGCGCGGTCGGCGTCGTCGGAGAGCGGTCCGGAGCGCCCCTCGAGCGTGGCGCGGCCGTCGAGCGTGGCGACCATGTTGAGCACCACGTAAGGCCTCGTACGTCCGTCCGGGCCGGGCACGCCCGCTCCACGCTCGTGCAGCCCCATCTCGGCGACGATCTGCTGAACGGCGGCCGGATCGCCGGGGGGCAGCAGTCGGGTGAGCTCGATCGGCGTGCTTGGCACGCTTGCATGAATAGCAAGTTCTAAACACGCAGATGGGACGACCTGCTACGGTCGGGGCGTCTGGCCGGCACAGAAGACCGGCGAAAGTAGTGCAAGCTCGCAGGTCGAGGCTCTAGCAGCATCCTCCGCGCAGCGCACGCACATACCGTGGAGGAGTTACCACATGCCTACCGGCACCGTAAAGTGGTTCAGCGACGACAAGGGGTTTGGTTTCATCACCCCCGACGACGGCGAGAAGGATCTGTTCGTCCATCACACCGGCATCAACGGCGAGGGCTACCGCTCGCTGCAGGAGGGGGCGAAGGTCTCCTACGACGCCGAGCAGGGCGACAAGGGCCCCAAGGCCGTCAACGTCCAGTCGATCTGAGCTTGCTTCTCGCCGGGTTCGCTGATTGCGGACCCGGGATCGATCTTCAAGAGAGCCCGCTTCGGCGGGCTCTCTTCTTTTCGTGGGGGCCTCGCGGCTTGTGTGGGGCCTAAGATGAGAGCCACGAGGGCATGAGGGGCCTGCCGCGCGGCGCGATCGCCGCCTATGTGTGGGTCTCACTCCCGGTAGACCGCTAGAGCATGGGCAGCGACGCGACAACACTCCGCCTACGCGACGGCTCGCTCGCAGAGCCGCGCGGGGCGGGTACGGGTACGGGTACGACGGGTACGCAGGCGGAGAGCGCGCCCGAGCAGGCGGCTCTACGCGCGCGCACCCGCGCGCGCGTGGCGGTGGGCGCGCTGGTGGTGCTGGTGGTGTGCAGCCTGCTGTTCGTGCTGATCGCGGCCGACCGCCCGAGCCTGTTCGCGGCGACGAGCCACGCGGGTTTCTTCCCGGGTTGGATGGCCGGCCCGCTGGGCGGTTTGTGGCCGGGGCTGACGCGCAGCGCGACCGCTCTCAAGCTCACCTTCACGGGCACGCTGGTGGCGATGTATGGGAGCTATCTGCTCGCGTACTCCTACGTGCCGAGCATCGCCGATTCGCGCCTGCGCGCGCGCTGGGTGATCGCGGCGATAGTGGGGGTGCACGCGATCTTCTTCCTCGCGCCGCCGATGGCGCTGACGGATGTGTTCAACTACATCAACTACGGGCGCATGGAGGTCGTGCATCACCTGAACCCCTACACGACCTACCCGATCCTCGAGCCGCACGGCGACCCGAGCTATGCGCTGTCGAACTGGCACCAGCTGCTGAGCCCGTACGGGCCGCTGTTCACGCTGTTGACGTTCGCACTCGTGCCGCTGGGCGTGGCGGCGTCGTTCTGGGCGATCAAGACCGTGCTGATGGCCGCGAGCCTGGGGACGCTCCTGCTCGTGTGGCGCTGCGCGCGCTTACTGGGCCTCGATCCGGTGCGGGCGATCGTGCTCGTGGGCTTGAACCCGGTCGTGATCGTGTGGGGATTGGGCGGCGATCACAACGACTTCCTGATCGTCTTCGCGATCGTGCTCGGCTTCTACCTGCTGCTGCTCGGGCGTGCGCGGGCGGCGGGGGAGGCGGTGGAGGGGCCGGACGCCGAACCGGTCGCGCCTGCGACAAGGCTCTCGGCGCGGATCGGCGGCTGGCTGTGGCCGCTGTCGCCGATCGACATGGCCGCGGGCGCGGCGTTCGTGGCGGCGACCGCGATGAAGGCCTCCGGCGGGATCCTGATCCCGATCGTGCTCGCGAGCCTCGCGCGCGCGCCGAGACGCCTGACGCAGGTCGTGCTCGGGATGATCCTCGCCGGGCTGATCGTCGGCGGCGCGAGCCTGATCGCGTTCGGGCTGCACATCCCCGATCTGAGCACGCAGAGCAAGGTCGTGACGTCGATCAGCATCCCCAACCTGCTCGGGCTCGCCGTCGGCGCGGGCGGGGAGACCGAAACGCTGCACAGCCTGCTGAGCGCGGCGCTCGCGCTGTCGATCCTCGCGTGCTGCGCGATGGCGTGGCGGCGGCGCGAGTCGATCACGGCGTCGGGCTGGGTGACGGTCGCGCTGCTCCTCACGCTCGGGTGGGTGCTGCCGTGGTACATCCTGTGGCTGCTGCCGCTGGCGGCGCTCTCGCGCTCGCGGCGGCTGCGCACTACGGCGCTCGTGCTCGGCGCCTACCTGATCATCGCCTGGGCGCCCGCCTCGGGCCTGTTGTGGAACGCGATCGGGTTCCAGCCCTCGAAGACCCCGCTGGGGCGTCTGCACCAGCGCTACGTGAAGGAGCTTCTGAACTAGCGCACGGCCGCTGTCCGGGCCCGTGCGCCTGATGTGCCAGGGCTCCTGCGTGGCATCGCTGCCCGCGAAGGACCTCGGGCCTACCCCTCCTCGGGAGGGCGGCGCCCACGCTTTCGCTCGGCGCCGCGGCGCTTTGCCGCCAGCCGCCGCTCGCGCGAGGCCGCCGTCGGACGGGTGGGCCGCCGCGGTTTGGGTACGACGAGCGCCCGCGCGATGCGCTCGCGCAGGCGCTCCAGCGCGAGCTCGCGATTGCGCGTCTGCGAGCGCTCGTCCTGGGCGATCGCCACGATCCGCTCCCCGGCGCGGGCCAGCAAGCGCGCGCGCTGGGACTCGCTGAGGGAGCGCGAGGCGAGCACGTCGAAGCTCGCTTCAACGCGCGAGGCGGTCACGTTGGCGTGCTGCCCGCCCGGCCCCGAGGAGCGGCTCGCGCGCAGCAGGACCTCCGCGCGCGGGATCGCCAGCGCGCGGTTGACGCGCAGGTGACTCTGGCGATCTTCCTCGGTCATCGTCATGCGCTCGCTGGGCTTACGCGCCGCTCTATCGCCGCCAGGAGGCGCCGCGACTGCTCGTTGCGGTCGGCCTCAGGCGTCGTGGATGGCTTTCACGCGCATCAGGTCCTCGCCCTCGGGCACGCGCCCGTCGCGGCCGATGTAGCCGTCCTTGCCGCCGGCGATCAGGTAGACGGCCTCGACGTCGCCGGGGTTGCGGACCTTGCGGTGGGTGTGCGCGTCTACGCGCGCGAAGCCGCCCTCGTCCAGGCGCTGCACGGAGCCGTCGCCGAACTCGATCTCGATCGCGCCGCGATGTACGAAGTACAGCTCCTCCTGCTCGTCGTGGAAGTGAAAGCCGCTTTCGATGCCGGGCGGCATCACGATCGCGTTCACGCCGAACGCGGTCACGCCGAGGCCCTTGCGCACCTTGCGAAAGCCCGGGCCCTCGCCCAGCGCGTCGAGGTCGCCGACGGCATAGCCCTCGCCGGTGGTCACGTTGGGGTACTCCGATGATGCCTCCATCGCTGTGCTTGTTCTCCTCTCAGGGCCTTGCGCTCGCCCGCAGGCCGGCCGTGTTCGGCGCGAGCGTGTGCCCGTGGATGTGTGGATGTCGATCAGTGCTCGGCAACGTATCCGTCCTTGGGCTCCAGTGGGCGGTTCTCCTCGGCCCAGCGTCGCAGACCGCCGCGCAGGGAGTAGGCCTCGTAGCCCGCCGCGCGGAAGGCCTGCGCGGCCATGTCCGAGCGCGAGCCCACGCGGCAGTAGAAGACGACGGGCTGCTCGCGTGCGACCGTCGAGGCCTGCGCGGTCAGCTCGATGAGCGGAATGTGACGCGAATCGATAAGGCGCCCGGCCTCGCGCTCGTAGGGCTCGCGCACGTCGATCACCTGCAGCTGGGGCTTGCACGTGCGCCAGTCGGCGAACTGATCGGGGTCGATCTCGATCTGGCTCGTGTCCAGGCCTGTGCTCACGCACTGAGCGTAGCGGCGCGGGTGCGACCGCGCAGGTCGCCGGCACAGAACGTCAGGGGCCGGCACGAGTCGCCGGCACGCGCCGAGCGGTGCGGGCGATGCTGTGCGGCGTCGAGGTGGCGCGGCTCAGTAGCCGGGCGGCTGTTCGTAGGGGTCGCGTTCGACCACGCGTTCGCCCGCCAGTCGCCGGCGCCGGGGCGCCCAGGCGAGCATGTAGAAGAGCGAGATCACCAGTCCGGCGATGCCGACGATCATCAGGATCAGGCCGACCGTCTGGATGTTGATGCCGGACACGGTCGCCGTCACCGCGTAGCGCAAGATCGCGCCAACGGCGATCAGGAAAATGGATGTGCCGAATGTCATACCCGTGCACTACCCGCTCGGGAGCCGTCTCAAAACAT
>DASXMO010000059.1:0-8367 GCA_036495605.1 Solirubrobacteraceae bacterium | reverse complement strand
CACCCCGACGAGCTGCGCATCGACCTCGACCCCGGGCCCGACGTGACCTTCGCCGAGGTGCGCGCCGTCGCGCTGGGCGTGCGCGAGGTACTCGAGGAGCACAAGCTGCGCGGCTATCCCAAGACCTCCGGCTCGCGCGGCATCCACATCTACGTGCGCATCCTCCCCGAGCACGACTTCACCGAGGTGCGCCGCGCGGCGCTCGCCCTCGCGCGCGCCGTCGAGCGCAACATGCCCGGTCGCGCCACCAGCCGCTGGTGGAAGGAGGAACGCCAGGGCGTCTTCATCGACTACAACCAGAACGCCCGCGATCGCACCGTCGCCTCGGCCTACTCCGTGCGCGCCGTCGCCGATGCCCGCGTCTCCTGTCCGCTGGAGTGGGAGGAGGTCGCCGACGTCGATCCCTCAGAGCTGCGCCTGGACACCGTTCCCGCGCGCCTGCGCGAACGCGGCGACCCGTCGGCCACGATCGACGATGCTCCCGCCTCACTCGGCTCGCTGCTCGAGCTAGCCGCGCGCGACGAGCGCGAGGGGCTCGGCGACGCGCCCTGGCCACCGCACTTTCGCAAGCAGAAGAACGAGCCCCGGCGGGTTCAGCCCAGCCGCGCCAGGCGCGTCGGCAAGGAGGCCTGACCCGCGATGAGTCTGCCCCTGCAGCCGCCGCTGAAGCCCCAGCTCGCGCTCTCGCGCAAGGAGCTGCCGGTCGGCGATGACTACATCTACGAGGTCAAGCTCGACGGCTTCCGCTGCCTCGCCTTCCTCGACGGCGAGGAGCTCTACCTGCAATCGCGCTCGGCCAAGCCGCTCGGGCGCTACTTCCCCGAGCTCACGCTGCCCGCCGGGCGCTACGTGCTCGACGGCGAGATCGTCGTGCGCGACGCCCGCGGCCACGAGGACTTCGACGCGCTCGGCCAGCGCATCCATCCCGCCGCCTCGCGCATCGAGCGCCTGTCCGCCGAGACGCCCGCCGTGTACGTCGTCTTCGACCTGCTCGCGCTCGGCGACGACCCGCTGCTGGACCGCCCGCTCTCCGAGCGCCGCTCAGCGCTCGCGCGCCTGCTCGCGAAAGACGAGTTCGCCGGCGCGCCCATCGAGGAGATGCAAGCTGTCTCCAGCATCGAGGAGGCCGCGCCGTGGTTGGAGCACGCCGAGGGCGCGATCGCCAAGGAGCTCTCCGCCCCCTACCTGCCCGGCGAGCGCAAGGGCACGTTCAAGGTCAAGCGCGTGCGCACGATCGACACCGTCCTCGTCGGCTGGCGCCCCGGCAAGGAGGCCGACACCGTCGGCGCGCTGATCCTCGGACTCTACGACGGAGACGACCTGCGCGTCGTCGGACACTGCTCCGGGCTCAGCGCCGCCGAGAAGCACCGCCTCGTCGGTTTCCTCGCACCGTATGAGTCCGGCGCGCGCGGCTCCGCCGACCCCAGTCGCTGGAGCTCGGGCAAGGAGCTCGAGTGGGTCGGGCTGCGCCCCGAGCTCGTGATCGAGATCGACTTCGACCACGTCTCCGCCGGGCGCATCCGCCACGGCGCCAAGCTGCGCCGCTGGCGCGAGGACAAGTCTCCGCGCGAGTGCACCTTCGATCAGCTCGCCAAGTGAACGTGCCGCCGGACGCCCGCGTCCGTCCTCTAGCATCAGGCCAATGAGCGCCGACACCGCGACCGTAGCCGAGGAGGAGTACCTGCAGATCCTCTTCTGGCTGCAAGAGGCTCGCCTGCCGATGACCGGCGCGAACGTCGCGCGCGCGATGCAGCTCTCGGCGCCCACCGTCCACGAGATGGTCGGCCGGCTCGAACGCGACGGCTACATCACCCGCGGCCAGGATCGCCAGATCGCCTTCACCGACGAAGGCGCCGCCCACGCCGAGGGCATCGTCCGCCGCCACCGCCTGATCGAGCGCTTCCTCACCGACGTGCTCGGCGTCCCCTGGGATGAGGTCCACGAGGAGGCCGAGCGCCTCGAGCACGCCATGTCCCCCGTCCTCGAGGAACGCATGCTCGCCGCGATCGGCGACGCCAAGACCTGCCCCCACGGCCACCCCATCGTCGCCGGCGAGCGCCTCGCGGGCGTGCCGCTGGCCGACGTCGCCGTCGGCGCCACCGTGCGCGTCCTGCGCTTCGAGAACGAGGCCGAGGACCTCCTGCACTACCTCATGGCCTCAGGCCTGCATCCGGGCCTGGAGGGTACGCTCGCGGTGAGCGACGACAGCGAGGTCGTGCTCGAGACCGCCGACGGGCAGCGCTGCGAGGTCACACCCTCGGTGGCCGAGACCGTCTCGGTGATCGCCGACCCCTCGCCGCCCGCGCGTACGGCGCTGCCGGAGGCACTCGTCCTAGGCCAACGTTACGGTCGCTAAAGCGATCGGTAAGCAGCCGCGAGACGTGCGACACCCTCGTCGATCTGCTCGGGCGTTACCCCGGAGTAGGCGAGACGCAGCGTGTTCTCGCCGCCCTCGAGCAGGAAGTCGGTGCCCTTCACGAACGCCACGCCGCGCTCGGCGGCGAGCTTGAACAGGGTCGCGACGTCGGTGCCGGGCGGGAGCGTGACCCACATGAAATAGCCACCCTGGGGCGGTACGAACTCCGCCTCCGGTAGCTCCCGGCGCAGTGCCTGTGCGAGCGTGTCGACGCGCTGCGCGAGCGCGGACTTGACCGTTGCGATCGAGCGCTCGATCGCGCCCGACGCGCAGAACTCGTACACGATCGCCTGCGCGATCATGCTCGGCGAGATGTAGGTGTTCGTCGCCAGTGCCGCGATGCTCGCGATCAGATCGCGGGGTCCGACGAGATATCCGACGCGGATCCCCGGACAGACGGTCTTTGAGAAGGACGAGGCGTAGACGACACGCTCGGGGTCCATCGAGAGCATCGTCGCGATCGGCTCGCCGGCGAAGCGCAGCTCGACATAGGGGTCATCCTCGAATACGACGAACCCATAGCGCGCGGCCAGCTCCAGGAGCGCTCGGCGCTTGGCGGCCGAGAGCGTGTACCCGGCCGGGTTCTGGAAGTTCGGGATCACGTGTGCGAGCTTTGGTTGCGCGCCCGCCGGGCCTTCCAGCAGGCGGGCGAGCGCGACGGTGTCGATGCCGTCCGTCTCCAACTGCACCGCGTGCACGCGCGCGCCGCGCTTGCGCAGCGACAGCAGCGTGCGGTCATACGTCGGGCGCTCGACCACGACCTCGTCGCCCGCGCCCACGAGCTGCTCGAACAGGAACGCGTCGGCCTGCATCGATCCGTTCGTCACGATCACGTTCTCCGGCGCCACACCGTGCTTCTCCGCGATCCACGCGCGCAGCTTCAGGTATCCCGCCGACGTTCCATACGCGGTGGCCCCGCCCGGATCGCTCTCCAGGGCGCGCGCGGAGGCTTCGCGCAGTCCCTGTACATCGACGATGTCCAGCGACGGCGCACCACGCGCGAAGGAGATCGCGGGTCCGACTGAAGTGGCTGTCGAAGGTGGCACGGTCGCGTAGCTTAGGCGTCCGAGCAGCTCGTCGTAGTCGCGGGTCAGATCCGCCGCCGTCTGCTCCAGCCGCTCCCGGAATCGGAGCAGGTCCTCAGAGCCGGGTGGGGCGCTCGGTTGCGGCGCGGGCGCGGCGGTCGGCGTGGGGAGAGTCGGCGGCAGCGGGGACCGTGGCGCCGTGGGCGCCGCGGGCATGGGCGGCGCAGATGGTGCAGGCGCCGCGGGGGCGCCGGATTGCGCCGCTTCGTCGACGAGGCGACTGTGATTGCCGCCGCCGACGGCCGCCAGCTCGCGCTCGAGCTCGCCGAGCTTGCGCTCCAGCTCTCCGAGTGTCTGTGCGGTCTCGCGGTCCATCGAGGCAAGCCTAGCGATCCGCACGGTGGATCTGAGCGAACGTCGCTCAAGCCGAGGCTCGAGGCCGCGGTCGTCCGCGGCATTCGGCGAGCCCGCGGCGCTCCGGGGCGATGGGCCGTCCTCGATTCAGGCGGCCGGGCTGGAGGCCCCGCTGAGCACATCCACGGCCAGCTCGGCGACTTCGGTTGGGGTGCGCCCGACGCGCACGCCCTTCGCTTCCAGCGCCTGCGCCTTCGCCTTGGCCGTGCCCGCGGAGCCCGAGACGATCGCCCCGGCGTGTCCCATCTGCTTGCCGGCGGGCGCGGTGAACCCAGCGATGTAGCCGATCACGGGCTTGGTGACGTTGGCGGCGATGTACTCCGCGGCCTCCTCCTCGGCCGAGCCGCCGATCTCGCCCGAGAGCACGATCAGCTCGGTCTCGGGGTCGGCCTCGAACAGCTCGATCACGTCCACGAACGAGCTCCCCGGTACGGGGTCGCCGCCGATACCGACGATCGAGCTGCAGCCGAACCCGGCCTGGGCGATCTCGTTGCCGATCTGGTAGGTCAGCGTGCCCGAGCGCGAGACCACGCCGACGTTGCCGGCCTTGAAGAACGACGCGGGGATGATGCCGACGTTGGCCTTGCCCGGCGAGAGGATCCCGTGGCAGTTGGGGCCGATCAGCCGCGTGCCCGGATGGTCTCGCTTGAGCGTGTTGTAGACGCGCAGCTCGTCGTGCGCGGGAATTCCCTCGGTGATCGCGATGATCAGCTCGACGCCCGCCGCGGCCGCGTCGAGGATCGAATCGGCGGCAAAGCGCGGGGGGACGAAGATCATCGCCGTGTTCGGCTGGGTCTGCGCGAAGACCTCTCCCCAGCTGTCGAACACGGGTATTCCCTCGACGTCCTGCCCGCCCTTGCCCGGCGTCACTCCCCCGACGACGTTCGTTCCGTAGCGCCTGTTGTTCAGCGTATGAAAGGCGCCCTCTTTGCCGGTGATGCCGGCGACCGCGAGCCGCGTGTCCTTGTCGACGAGAACAGACATGATCAGGCCGCAGCCCCCACGTTGCGTCCAGCTGCCAGGGCCACCACCATCTCCGCGGCCTCGTCCATCGTCTTGGCGGCGTGCACGCCCGGCAGCGCGGCCTGCTGCAAGAGCTCGCGTCCCTGCACGTCGTTGGTGCCGTCCAGGCGCACGACGAACGGGACCGTCGGTTTGATCTCCGCGAACGCGGTGATCAGGCCCCTGGCGACCTCGTCGCAGCGGGTGATGCCCCCAAAGATGTTGAACAGCACGGCCTTCACCGACTCGTTGGCGAGGATCAGCTCGACCGCCTGCTTGACCTTGCCGGCGTCCGAGCCGCCGCCCGCGTCGAGGAAGTTGGCCGGCCGCCCGCCCGCACCGGCGACCACGTCGAGCGTGGACATCACCAGTCCGGCGCCGTTGCCGAGGATCCCGATGTCGCCGTCGAGCGCGACGTACTGCACGCCCTGCTCCCTCGCGCGGCGCTCGATCGGATCTTCGTTCTCGCTGTCGGACAGCCCCTGGTTCTCGGCATGGCGATACAGAGCGTTGCCGTCGAGCGTGACCTTCGCGTCGAGCGCCTTGACTTCGCGCTGCGGCGTGACGATCAGCGGGTTGATCTCCGCCAGCAGCGCGTCCTCCTGCGTCCACACCTCATACAGCGCGGTGAGCGCATCGGCGACGCCCTCGATCACGTCCTCATCGGCGCCGCCTTCGGTGGCGATCTCCACTGCCTGCTCGCGCGAGAGGCCCTTCAGCGCGTCGACGTGGCGGCGGATCAGCTTCTCAGGGCTCTGCTCCGCGACCTGCTCGATCTCCACGCCGCCCTCGACGCTGAAGATCACGAGCGGCTGCTTCTCCGAGCGGTCGAGCAGGACCGAGGCGTAGTACTCGGTCGCGATGTCGCTGGCGTGCTCGATCCACAGCGTGCGCACCGTGTGGCCCTTGATGTCCATCCCGAGGATGTTCCGCGCGTGCTCGCGCGCCTGCGCCTCGTCATCCGCGAGCTTCACGCCGCCGGCCTTGCCGCGCCCGCCGATCAGCACCTGAGCCTTGACGACCACCGGATAGCCGACCTTGTTGGCGGCGGCGAGCGCCTCATCCACGGTGGTCACGGCCTCGCCGTCGGAGACGCGCAGGCCATGACGGGCGAACAGCTGCTTGCCTTGGTACTCGAGCAGGTCCATTTGCGGCGCGGGACTCTAGCGCAAGACAGGTGAGCGCGCGCAGGTGTCCCCGCAAGGCATAATGCCGCGCGATGCCGATACCTAAGAACGTCACATTCGTCACCTTCGACGTGTATGGAACCCTGATCGACCGCGACACGGGAGTCTACGAGGCGTTCGCCGCCGAGGCCGCCCGCGACGGAGTCGAGCTCGATCGCGCCGAGCTGCTGGCGCTCGTGCGCGAGATCACCCGCGAGATCGAGGGCGGCTCCTACGAGCTCTACGCCGAGGTCCTGCGGCGCACGGCGATCGAGGTGGCAAAGCGCCTGGACTGGGATCTCGAGCCCTCGCGCTCTGGCTTCCTGCCGGACTCGGTCCAGCGCTGGAAGCCCTTCAAGGAGACCAACATCCAGCTCGCGAAGTTCGCCAAGAAATACAAACTGGGCCTGCTCTCGAACGTCGACGACAAGCTGCTCGGGCAGACCCGCCGGCACATCCCGACCGACTTCGACCTCGTCGTCACCGCCCAGCAGGTCCGCTCCTACAAGCCCGACCCCGCGCACTTCACCGAGTGCGCACGGCGCATGGGCGGCAAGCGCGGCTGGGTGCACGTCGCCGCCAGCCACTACCACGACGTGGCGCCCTGCATCAAAGCGCGCGTGCCCGTCATCTGGGTCAACCGCAACAAGGAGACGCTCGACTCCTCCCAGCGCAAGCCCACCGCCGAGGTCACGAACCTCAAAGAGGCGGCCAAGCTGCTGGGCGTCTCCTAAGGGTCGGAGATCGGCCTCGGCGGCGCGGGACTTCTGTTGTGAGGGCGATCGCCCTGCACGCCGACGTGCTCGTCGCGACCAGCGCGATCTGGCAGACGAACTGTGTGATCGTGCGCGGCGGCGCGGGTGAGGGCCAGGGTCTCGAGGGCCGGCTCGACGATCGCGGCCGCGAAGGGGGAGAAGGGGAACGGGGGCCGGAGCGCGCGCCTCGGGGCGGCGAGACGTTCGTGGTCGATTCGCCGGTCCTGCCCGACGAGCTCGATGCGCTGCCCGCGCTCGTCGAGCAGGCGGGGTTCCCGGCGCCCAGCGGCCTGCTCGCCACGCACGGAGACTGGGACCACCTGCTCGGACGGCTTGCGTTTCCCGGTGTCGCGTTGGGTGTTGCGCAGAGTACGGCCGCGCGCATGCAGGCCGCACCCGGAGAGGCCCAACGCGAGCTGCGCGCGTTCGATCAGGAGCACTTCCTCGAACGCGAGCGCCCGCTGTCCCTGGGCGCCGTCCAGGCGCTGCCGATCCCGGGGGGCTGTGGCATCGGCGCGCGCGAGCTGGCGCTGCACCCGACGCCGGGCCACACTGGCGACGGTCTCGCGGTCCTGATCGAGTTGGCGGGCGTGCTGGTGTGCGGCGACTACCTCTCGCCGGTCGAGCTGCCGCTGCTTGGCTCCGGTGGCACGGCGGAGGAGTATCTGCAGACGCTCGAGCGCCTGCGTGGGTTGATCGAGGGAGTCGAGCACGTCGTCCCCGGGCATGGTCGCGTGCTCGGCCGCGAGCGGGCGCTCGAGATCCTCGAGGATGACCTCTCAGATGTGCGCGAGGGCGGGCTCTCGGGCGCTACTCGGCTGAGACGATCGTCGCGATCGGCGCGCCCGCGGCGATCGGCGCGCCCTCGCTGATCGGCAGCTCGGAGATCGTCCCCGCCTTGTGCGCGGTGATCTCGTTCTCCATCTTCATCGCCTCGATGATGCAGAGCAGCTGGCCCTCGGTGACGGTGTCGCCCTGTTTGACGAGCACCTTCCACATGTTCCCCTGAAGCGGTGAAGGGAGCGTGTCCGGACCTCCTCCCGCTGCGTTCTTGCGCGCGCCGCGCTTGGGGGCCCTGCCGGCGCCCGCTCCCGCTCCACCGGCGCCGTTCATGGGGCCCACCGCGCCAGAGCCGGCGAAGGGAGCGCCGAGCACGCGCACGTCGAAGCGCTTGCCCGAGACCTCGACCTCGTACGTGCGCTGCACCTTCTCCTGCTCCTCCTCGTCGTCGTCCGCGGGCGCGGCGGGGGCAGGGAAGGCGAGGGTCTTCAGCCACTTCTTGTCCTCGAGCAGATCCCGGCAGGTCTCGCCTTTGGCCCACTGCTCGCTCGCGAGCAGCGCCCGATGGAAGGGGATCAGCGTCTTCAGCCCCTCGATCTCGTATTCGGCGAGCGCGCGCAGCATGCGCTTGGTCGCCTGCTCGCGATCGGCGTCCCAGACGATCAGCTTGGCCACCATCGGGTCATACATCGGCGAGACTTCGCCGCCTTCGCGCACGCCCGAGTCCACGCGGATGCCGGGGCCGGTCGGCTCGAGGTAGCGCCCGATCTTGCCGGGCGCCGGGGCGAAGTTCTTGGAGGCGTCCTCGG
>DASXMO010000058.1:0-20904 GCA_036495605.1 Solirubrobacteraceae bacterium | reverse complement strand
AGCCTTGATTCACCGATTGAGCTGGTCTTTCTGTCCGGTGGTGTCTCTTAGGTGACCTCCTGAGCAGGGCTTTTTCAGGCTGTGTCGGCAGCCGGGGCCCGGCGTCAGGAGGTCACCTTGATGGTGCAGGATGACGAGCCGGTCGGACTGGATGGTATGCAGGTCGTCTTTGACGACGAGCGCGTGGTCTCTGACGCGGGGGTCGCATTGGTTGCGACGCTCGCCGGGAGGCTGGGGATCGAGGGGCTGATCGGGCAGTGTGTGCGGTTACCTCGTGATCGGCCTGGCGGGGCGAACGCGGGCCGGAAGGTGATGGCGGTTGTCTTCGCGATGCTGCTGGGCGCAGATTGCATCGATGATTGCGAGGTGTTGCGCGCTGGGCGCACGTGTCGTTTGTTGGGTGGTTGGCTGCCGGCACCCTCGACGCTCGGGACGTTCCTGCGGGCGTTTACCTTCGGCCATGTGCGCCAGCTTGACCGGGTGCTCGACCGGGTTCTCCAGCGCGCCTGGCGTGCGGGTGCAGGTCCCGGCGAGGAGCGGCTGGTTATCGACGTGGACAGCTTCGTCGGGGAGGTGCACGGCTACCAGAAGCAGGGCGTGGGGTTCGGTTACACCAAACGGCGCGGCTATCACCCGATGCTCGCCTCGCGGGCCGATACCGGCGAGGTGCTGCACGTGCGCCTGCGGCACGGCAGGGCAGGCAGCCCGCGGGGAGTGCTGCGGTTCGCTGATGAGCTGATCGCCCGCGTCGGCCGTGCCGGCGTTAGTGGCACAAAGCTCCTGCGCGCCGACTCGGCCTTCTGGAACAACAAGCTGATCGCCCGGCTTGAGAAGGCTGGCTGGCTTTACTCGATCAGCGTGCGCCTGCAGTTCTGGGTGGCAGACGCGGTTGCTGCGATCCCCGAGTCGGCCTGGCAGCCGCTTGGCGATTACCCCGCCGACGCGGAGGCGCAGATCGCAGAGACGGTCCACGCGGGCAGGCGATTGATCGTGCGGCGCACACGCCTTCTCGGAGCACAGGCAGAGCTCTGGCCGGACTGGCGTCACTTCCCGCTCATCACCAACCGCACCGACCCGATCGAGGTCGTCGAGGCTGAGCACCGCCAGCACGCGGTCGTCGAGCTCACGATCCGCGATCTCAAAGACCAAGCGCTCGCGCACTTCCCCTCCGGGAGGTTCAACGCCAACAGCGCCTGGACGGTGATCGCATGTCTCGCGCACAACCCGCAGCGCTGGACCTCACTGATCGGCTTGAAGGGCCAGACAGTGCGCACCGCGCGCACCATGCGCCGCCGGCTAACTCAGATCCCCGGCCGCCTCACCCACACGGGACGCCGGTGGACACTTCACCTCCCGGCGCGCTGGCCCTGGCAACATGACTTCATCGAGGCACTCACTCGCATCCGCGGGTTACCAGAACTCGCTTGAGCGCCAGCCACCGCGACCGAGGAGCAGCAGACCCTCTCGCCAAGAACGGCGCACTCGCCACCACAGCAAAACACGCCCACTACGGTCCCCAGCAGCGACACTCAGCGCTTTCTCACGCCGCCACACACCCACCAGCCCCCAAACGCAGTCAACGACACCCAACCATCACGAACCAGCACCCAGCTCGGTGGATCAAGGCTAAAAGCCCTCGTCGAGGGACGCCTCCGACCCGGTGTGCAGCAGACCAGGATGTTCCAGTGAGATGAAGCCACAGCCGCTTCGGCGCGGAGCGTTGTCGTGTCGCGTTAGTTCTCGTTAGTTCTGTTAGTTCTCGTCATGGCCTGTCTCGGAGATGGCGCCCGTCCGGGGACAGATGAGGTGCGCAAAGCCCGGTGCCGACGCACCGGCGTCATACGAAACGGTCGGCAGATGGTGGTGGTTCATCAGGCGCGGAGGCGCCGCGGTCGGAGAGCACAATGAAAGGCATGCCAGGCCACCTGATCGACGCTACGTGTCGCCGTTGTGGCACCCGCCAGACAGTGCCGCCGGACGTGACCGTTTCGGTGCTCGACGTGCCGGCCGTCCGCGCATTGCTGAACGGCCGTCCACCGGCGTTGCTGTGCAAAGCCTGTGGCGACGTGCTTCCCGTCCACATGAGGTTCGAGATTCTCGGCGAACAATGGGCCGCAGTCGTAGACCTGGGCAGTACACACGAGCGACCGCGACCTCCAGCAGAGCTGGTTCACGCGCTCGGCCTGCACCTCGATGGAGTGATCGGCGCGCTTTGGCGCGCTCCGGACCGCGAGGCCCAGTTCGAGCTAGTGAACGAGCGTCATCACGAGCTCTCGGCGGAGGCGGTCGCCGCCATGCTGTTGGCGGCCGAGGGGCTTGCGGGCGACTGGGTGGTCGGAAACGGCGGCGATCCCTCGGCTACGGTCGACGACATGTTGGGGCCGGCGCAGGCACACGCGTTGATCCTCGCCGCGCTGTCGGTTGTGCCGGACGGCGGCCCGGATCTCGCGAGCGTGATCGCCCGGCACATTGCTCCCGGCTTGGTGCTGCCACGCGCCGTCGAGGATCTGGCTGCGGCGGTTGCTCGCATGCTCGATGCGAATCGCCTGGAGGGCCGCACGCGGTTCGCAGTGCTGTCCGTTCACGCCGCCGCCCACTCGGCTGCCACGCGGCCTGACCCGCTCGCATCACGATTCACGCGCGATTGGATCGCCGTAGCCTCGGTGGCCGACGAGCATCCCGAAGACGGCGAGCTGCGCCGCCTCCAGCTACCGACCGAGTTGCTGGCGGCGGCGGTTGACCCCGCCGAGCTCACGGCAGCAGTGCTCGGGATGACCGATGCGCCGTCTGGCTGGATGGAGCGGATGCAGCGGATCGCCGAGCAGGCAGGACGACCGCAGCTGATTCGCCAGGTCACCCACGGCCTGCCGGTGCTCGCGGAGGCACCGGCTGAGGTGTTCCGCGAGGCGCTTACCGAGCTCGCAAAGACGCCCGGCGATCCGCGGGCACTCGTGGAGGGCTTGAGGTTTGTGCTCGGCGCGCTGCTCGCGGCTGGACGGACTAACGAGCTTGAAGCGATGACCGACCACGCGCTCAGCATCAGCGACCGAAGCGACACGGTCACAGCGCTGCTGCTCGCGCAGTTTGGTGCGGCCGCCAAGGATGCGCGCATGCCGAAGGCGTTCCTTTCCAAGGCTGGAGACGAGGCCCAGCCGTGGGAGGAGCGGCTACCGGAGGGGGTTCGGCTAGCGCTGCATACCGAGCGGGCCAGCGCGCTCCGCATCGCCGGACGCGCGCGCGAGGCGCGCGCGATCCTTGAGCCGTTCCTCGATGTTCCGCTCGACCCGGAGAATCGTTGGTTGACCGAGCTGAACCTCGCGATGGTCCTACGCGACGGTGGTGCCGCAGACGCGGGCCTGCAAGCGACAGAAGACCTACTGGCGCGGGCACAAGGCGACGAGCAACGCTTTCTCGCGCACCAGTCTCTCGCCCGCACCACGACCGTTCTCGGCCAACACGGCGACGCCGTCCGACACCTACGGTCCGCGATCGCATTGGCCCACGGCAGGTACACCGACCAGGGACCGGTGCTCCGCGCCTCCCTGGCGGCGCTGCTCGCCGCCGCCGGCGACACCGCCGGGACTATCACTGAGCTCGATGCTCTCGGTGCCGGGCCGCTCATTGCTCAGGTGGCGTTGGGTGCCGCGGATGCTGTGACTGTCCTACTCGAGCGGGGCGAGGAGCTCAACGCTGAGCGGATCGAGCAGACGGCCGGTCAGCTGCAAAGCGTCCTCGAGCACGCACAGGCCGCCGGCGACCTGACCGTTGCGGGCAGCGCCCTGCGGGTCCGGGGGCGGCTGCGGGAATTGCTCGGCGACAGCGACGGCGCCGCCACGGATTGGGAGGATCTCCTCGACATCTTTCGCGACCCGTTCGCACTCGTCTCTCTCGCGACGCTTCGCTTGACCGCCGGACGGCCTGACGAGGCTCGGGCATTGCTGACCGAGGTGCCGGAGGCGTTGCTCGAGGAGCACGGAGGCGTAACGGACATCGGGGCGATCCTCGATGTAACTGGGCGCCTGCGAGCGGGGATGCGCCAGCTCTCGACGGTCATGATGGCCGGACGGCCCCTTCCCCGAGACGTGCGCCTAGCAGCCGAGCTGTCGCGTGACGCCATCGGCCGCACCCGAGCGTGGGCATCGGCCCGAAGCTCCACGCCGTCACGTAACGCCCTCGCTGAGGGCCTGCCTGATGAGGCTCTCTCGAAACTGGCGCCCACGACCGGGGTGCTCTGGGTGCTCGAGTGGTGGGAGGCGGCTCAAGGAGTCGTCTCGCTGCTGACTCGCATCGCCGCCGACGCGACTGTGGTGACGCGCGCGCTGCCGGCAATGCCGGCCGACGCGCCCGATGTAGCCGAGGAGATCTTGGCGCGCTTGCAGGGCTGGTGGCCCAGTCGCCCCGGGGACCCGCTGCTCCACACTGGGTGGCAGCAGCTCACCAGCTGGCTTCGGGACGGCATGAGCGACGCGTCGACCGGCGACCACCTCGTTGTCATCGAGCACCAAGGACTCGTCGGGCTGCCCTGGCACGCGATCGACGACATCGCCTGGACGACCTCCTACAGCCCCGGCTGGTCGGCTCTGCTCGACATGCCGCAGTCGGCAGGGGAGACGACGGCGACCGGGATCGTCTCCGTACCTGCGCGTGGCGAGGCGGAGGGCACCCGGCAGGCGTTCGCCGTGGACATCGACCGCGCCCGCCGCGACGTTGCACGCCGCGGTTTGCGTCTGGAGGTGCTCGAGGGCGCGGCCGCCGACGAACAGGCTGTGCTTGATCTGCTTGGCCGCTCCGATCTTGCAGTGCTGCAATGCCACGGACTCATCGACCCCGACCAGCTCGACCTCGCGTTGCTCGTCGCCCACGAAGGTCAACTGCCGACGCAGCATCCGATCGCAGCAGCGTCCCAGCAAGGCCGCGCCCACCGCCTCACCTGGCGAGCGTTGCAAGAGCTTCCGGCCGGTCCCGGGGTCGTACTATCGGCCGCCTGCTCCACCGGCCAGGGACTGATCGGCGGACTCGGAGAGCGTGTCGGCCTGTTCGCCGCGCTGCGGCCACGCGGGACCCGTGCGGTCGTTGCCCCGGCCTGGGACGCCCTGGCAGGCGATGTGATCGCCCAGCTCGCTGAGGTCCGCGAGATGCTGCTCGACGGGGTGCCCCTCGGCCAAGCGGTCAAGCGCGCCAGCGACAACTCCGCAGCGCGGTTGCCCCCGTGGCGCGCTCGGGTGCTCTCGATCGAGGGAGATTGGCGATGATTCCGCTGTGAGCGACACACTGGTCAGCGAGCTCCAGCGCACCAGCCCCGACCCGGCCGCGCTTCCGCACGCCATGCGGTACTTCGTCTCCGCACGCAGCGGCGACCAGCCGCCCGCCCGCATGCGAGACGACCTCCTTGCAGGCGGCATCGCTCCCGACCGTGTCGACGGGGCAGTGGAGTTGCTCCAGCGTGACCCAGCGATCATGGAAGCCGTCGCGCTTTCCATTCTGCAGGCCGGCTGGGAGCACGACGACGACCGCGAGCTGGCGCGCGGAGCGCTTGGCGCCGCGCAGGCCAAGCTCCCGGTCGTCGAAGCCGCTCTGATTGCGATTGTCGCCGTCTACGGCCTTTGGCTGATCGCCACCAAAGGCCGCAAATCCCACCACCATGTGATTCGCCAAGGGGCCGACGGCAGCTGGGAAGAGAGCGAGACGACCGAGTGGTACGGCCCGTCTGGTCCGCTCGAGGCGATCGCCGACGTGCTTGGTCTGCGAGCACCTCCGGGCACCGAAGCTGACGAACTGCCCGACGTTGATCAGCCTCCGTTGCCGCCCGGCAACGGCACAGAGTGACCAGCATCTGTCCGAGCTACGCGCGGCAGAGCTGCATCTCACGGCTTGCTATCGCTTTCTCGACCCTACCTCGGCAGGCGCTTGGCGGCTGGCCATCCGATCAGTGCGATGGCAGGTACTGCGGTCGCCCAGACGATCAAGAAAACCAGCCCTTGAGCGGGAGGACGGGCCGGGTCGCCACCGAGCCCAGTCGGCATGGCCAGGGACCAAGCCGACGCAACCATCACGATCGCCAGTGCACCCTCGCCGAGCACGCCCATGTACCACTTCATGCAAGCAGCCAGCGGCTCCGGGGCGCGATCGCCCATGCCGCGGATCTTTGGCCCAAACTGCGCGGCCACGAATAGCAGGAACGCGTAGCCGAGCTCCCGACCTTGCCACGCAACGTGCAGATGCGCCAGCACCACGACCGCTGCCGCAGAAGCGCTCAGGCCACCAGCGATACCCATCCACCGCGACCTCACCGCGTCATCACGCTTCCACACCATCACGATCACGGCCGCTATCGCCATGAACGCCGCCCAAAACGTCCCGAGTTCCATCAAGGCACCCGTTCGATGCGAGCGTGCAACGTCGGCGAGGATCGGCCACGAGAAGAACACCACCCCCGTCCACATCCACAACTTCGCAGCACGCGGGTAGGGATCGCGGCTCGGCTTGGGGGCCTGACGGTGCACGGACCTAATGAAAGCGCAACCGAACTCTCTTTCGCCCTAGCCTGCCACGGTTGGCACGAACAGCACGTCCTTCGGGTTCGCGCGGTCACGGAGTGCGGCGAGCTCAGCCTCGCGAAGCCCGCGGCGGTGATCGAGGATGTCGCGGACCTCTTGGGTCGACTCGATCGCGTGGAACTCCGAGCTGATCACTGCGGCGGTCAGCTGCCCGGCCGCGTCCGGCTTTAGCACGATGCTGCCCGAGGGATACCGTTGCTCGATCATGGCGATAGCCAGAGACAGCAAGGATGTCCGGTGGGCAAAGCTCGCAAACGTGCTTGCGGAGGCCGCGCGAGCCGGACGCGTTGACCCGCAGAATGCGCGGACCGTCCTGGTCCATGCGCTGAGGGTGCGCCAGAACAACGCCAAGCTCCAGATCCGGCCTCGCTCCAGGGGTGCCCAGGCGTCCATCGACAAGTACGCGCCGGATCCGCCACCTCCCAACGGGTCTCCCGATTCGCTCCACGCCGACCACGTTTATTGCTTTCCCCACACCGGGCCAAAATTGAGCGAGTTCTTCAACCACGTGACCACCGTCGACGCGTGGCTCCACGAGCTGCGACGGCTAGACCAAGTTGTGTGCCTGACCGCCGCCGAGAACGAGACCGTAAGGCGCGTAGAGGCGGACTTCACCGGTCCCGAGAAGTACGACCGCGCCGGTATCGCTTTTGCGGACCCAACGCCATGGGACAAACGGGGCACAATGCCGAGCCGGCGCCGAACCACTGCGGGAGTAGATCTCCCCGAGACCTGAACTTCGGCCCCTCCCCGGAGCCTCTTGGCGGCTGGTCGTGAACAAGGCGCGATGCCTCTACGCTGCACGCGATGGACCAAGATCTGCCGCCCGGTGTGCATTCCTTCCGGCCGATCGATGACTCTCTCGCGAACTGGCCCAAGGATGCCCCTCTCCCGATCCGGCTCGTAGAACCAGGCTTCGCGCCGGCAAGCGCCGCGCCCGAGAAGGTCGCGAACTGGGACTACTACGACGGCGCGGTTGTGATGATCGGCGTTAGCGACGGAGAGACCTATACGATCGAGGGCTCAGGGGTGATGGTTGCGCCCGGACTCGTTCTGAGTGCCACACACGTGCTCCGCCACCACGCAGACGCGATCACGGCGAGGACTCTCAGCGTGTACTGCATCGGGGTCCGTCCGGGAGGCCATGCGGATCTATGGGCGGTACGCCCGATCGCTGAGGTACGCCGAGGACCACAGCGACATCATGTTCCTCGGGGTCGAGCTCAACTCAGAGGTCTCCGACGATTGGCACGTCTCCTGTCTGCCGATCAGCACCCGAGCGCCGAGGAAGGGTGAGCCGCTCACGATCGTCGGATATCGGTTCGACAGGCAGGAGGCTGAGCTCTTGCCTCTCATCAACGGCGTCCGTGCGGTCGGACGTGGCGATCTCTACATCGCCGTCGGCGAGGTCGTGACGATCTACTACCCCCAACGGGATTCTGTGTTGGCTCCGTTCCCGGCGATTGAGATCAAGTGCGGATCTCTCGGAAGCATGAGCGGCGGTGCCGTTATCGATGAGGGCGGCGCATTGGTCGGCATCATCTCCCGGGGCTGGGGCGACGGTGGCCCTCCGAGCACCGCCGCATGGATCATTCACGCCCTGATGTTCGACGTCACCCTTCCATGGCCACCGGGCGCGTATCAACCGAATACCCCACTGCTGGATCTTCCGCACGAGCAGCTCAAGATCTATGGGCGCGACAAGGTGCGCCTCGTCGGACCGTTGGAAATCGAATACACCGCCTGGTAGTAGGGAGCGGTGCGGCCGTCCGGAGAAGCGGATGTCGTCTCGGTGCGGCCTACAGGTCCAGGAGTCGATCGAGAGCGGCGTCCCACACGTCGGTTTGATGCGCGCGCAACTGCTGCGGAAGCCAGCTCAGATCGAGCGCAGACGTGCCTGCCATCCAATCGTGAACGCAAGCACCGGCGACGCTCTTGGTCACCAGCCAGGTGCCGAACCAGGATCGGATCGGCTCGGAGAACCCGAACCCGTCACCGAGAGCCCATGCCGGCGAGTGGTACCAGCCTGCACCGCGCCCCTCGATCCGGAGATCGATAGCGCCGCGATCGCCGATGGTGATCCGATAGGCAGGGTTGATCAGAAGCCGGATATCGCGCAGACGGAGCTGGCGAGCCTGCGTCCCGCACCACAGCAGAAAGTCGAAATACCCATAGTCATCCGGGGGCGCACAGGCCTGCGTCGCTGCCTCCCTCTCTGCGCTGGCGAGATCGAGCCAGTCGACCTGCTGATAGCCGTCCAACACGGCCGTCTCGTTGGCCACCGTCATCGCCGCTACCTCACAAACTGCGTCCCGGACTCTGACGAAGTCGGTGTGATTACTCTCTGCGGTCAAGCGAGCGGACAGCAGCTTGACCGCCGCGCATGCCCGCGCGAAGCGGATCGGGGGATACAGCTCGTTCCAAGAAGTCGGCATGTCCAAGATCGGCGTGACCGGGGGTAGCGGCGGATTCAAGGCGATGTCACACACCAGCCCGAAGGTGAATAGATCGGCGAACACGGCATCCACATCCCCGTGGACCAATCTGCCGAACAAGCGGAGCGCCAGACCGTATGAACCCGCTCGCAGCCGCTCAACGAGAGCGACAGCGAGAGCGTCGCCCCATTGAGGGAACTTGTTCGCAACCGCGATGGCGCCGAGCAACTCATCAACGCTTGCTGCGCCCTCGAGAATGAGAGTAGTTGTCAATCGCTCGCCCTCTACCCCGACCCGCCCCGGAAGGTCGGTGAAATCAAGGTGCCGGAGAGACTCGGCATAGTCGTATCTGTCTGTGACGCCCATGAGGTCAAGTGTGCTCGCGACATCGCACAGCGTCTCGGCGAGACCCGTCGCGAGATCCCACGGGATCCCATCAACGACGTCGGAGTCGGCGAATAGCCGGTAGGTGAGCAGATGGTCATACCAGCCTTGGGCGAGGCTCCCCAGGCGTCTGTTGCCACGCTCCGACTTCCCGTCGAGTGCGCTCGCGCTGTCCAGGTAAACGATCGGACTGGATGGGCATCCCATCCGCTCATCCTTCAATTTGCGGCGTAGCCCCGGTGGGAGCTCGCTCATCAGGCCGGCTGTTTGCTCTTGGGAGAACCGCACAGCCGTCAGGAACAGTCCCATGCTCGTACCGATCCACTGAATCCAGTGATGGTCCTCATGCAAAGAGGCTTGTTGCGCAGCGAAGTTCGCCTCTATGTCGAGCTCACGCTCGACGGTGAGATCCCTCGGGCCGCGGGTGATGATCGCGAACGGATCGAATGTGTAGCCGCTCCCCGTTTGCAGTGGCGCTCGGCGCAAGATCGGCACGTCGGGCAGCAAGGGGGCTACTCCTCGTCGCGCTGGTCCTCTGGCGCCCGACCCTCTTCTCGAATGCGATGCACTGGCAGCCCGTTGAGGGCCTTCTTGATGAGGTCGTAGGCCGCCGCGGCGCCGACTCCGACGCCGAACTCCACGAACACCTGAACGAGCTCAACGTGCCCGAGCGGGACCCTCTCGTTGAGGCTAGGGCGATACGGCTGTGGCTCGGACACCTGCGCTGAGGCCGCGGCCGCTTGGTTTGCAAGCACGCTCGACAAAGCCTCGACCGAGTCCAGCGGCGCGACTACCTCGATGCGGAGCACAAGGAACTCTCGGGTGAGGACGGGTGCATGCGTGGAACGCTACTTCAAGGCGTTGTCGAGGCGGCGCGTGAGCATGCTGGCGAAGGCAGATCTCGAAGGGCTTCTGTGTCTCGGCGATGGCGCGCATCCGGGAGCAGCTGAGGTGCGCAAAGCCCGGTGCCGACGCACCGAGCGGCCGGGCCGACGTCGCATCCGCGCGATACGCGAGGTCTGCCCGGGCGAGCATGTCCGAAGGCTGGTAGACGGTGATGGGCCCGGTCTGCGGTGCCCACGCGGCCTGGCGCGAGCTACGGTGCAGTTGTGTGGCCGAAGGATGCGCAGCGGATTGCCGAAGAGCGGGACGGAGTCGGTCGTCCTGCGCCTGCGACGCTTGCCTCGTCCCACCTTGCGCAGGCTCTGGACGCGTTTGATGATGCGTGCAGTCCCGAGGCGGTCTTCGCGCCGCGGAAGATCTGGCCACTCCTCCCGTCGGACTCGATCCGTAGCCGCCGCACCCTGTCGGAGATAACGCAGCGCAACTTGTGCTTGACCGCGACTCTCTTCACGGCCTTTGCGGCTGAGGCGTTCGTCAATAATTTCCTCGAGGTGCATGACGTGAAGTCGCAACTCAGCGCTACGAAGTTCAAGAAGCTAGATCGCGGAAGCACGGTTCAGAAGTACGTCGAGGGAGTTGCACTTGCGTATGAGCCTCTATTCGACCGGGAGGACGAGGTTATGCCCGCGATCTCCGAGCTGTTTGGCGTTCGCAACAAGCTCGTCCACGCGCGACCGGGGCTGGGTCCGCCGATCGCGTACATGCCCGACCCCACCTGGCGGCACATCTATTCGGCCACCAAAGTCGCCGAATGGCTGGTTGCGGTGGCTGGCGCGGCCGAGCTCATGGAGGTCCGCTGTTACGGCTTCGACTACCACTCACTGCCGGCGGCGCTTATCTGGCATGGCCGGAACATAGTCATTGACCTCGCCGCGAGGTCCGAGCCTCTTCCGGATCCTGAGATGGCCGGCCGGGCGCCGGTCATCCAACTCCTCGCGGAGGCGGCGGTCGCGCGAGCTGAACAGGCCGAGGGCATCCGGCTCACGATCCACGAGATCCGGGACGCTCGGCTCAAACACGCCGGGGAGGTTGGTCCTTGGGACAAGTTCACTGAGCTGCTTGTGCACGATCCTCCTGCAGGACCCGGCGAGTTACCAAGTTCGACCTGACGAGCTCGCCGGTCGGTTAGATGGTCGCGTTCTGCAGACTCGGTTGGAGCCGGCCGGCGAGTTCTAGCCAAAGCGATGCCGTACGCTCCCTACCTATCCGGAAGAAGGGATGGCTTTGATGACGAGTGAGAATCCGCAGCCAGAGATCCATGCCAGCACTCCCCTGCTTCTCCGCCATCTCCAGGCCGCGGGCGCCCAGACGGCCCGTCAGCTTGAGGTAGCACTCGGCGACGTTGACCAGATCGGCCCCAAGCAGATTGAAGAGTGGAGCCGGTGGGCGACCGACGGCGGCCTGATCGTACCGACCGGCGGTGGGCGGTACAACATCACCGCGCGTGGCCAAGGGATCATCGGCCCGCCGGACTACGCGCGCTGACGCTTCATGGCAAGCGAGCACGCCTCGCGTGAAGCCCGGCAGGCGCGACACCGGCGCGACGCGACGGCCATCCGTTACAAGCCCGAGGTGGTCGCGTTGCTGCTCGTTGCCGAGGCCCCACCGAGCGGGCTTGACCGCTACTTCTACTTCGAGAACGTGCCTGACCAGGACAGCCTCTTCCGGCATGTCGTCCGAGCGGTGCTTGCAATCGAACCGTCGCGCTCACAGAAGGCCCGCCAGCTTCGGCGTTTGGCCGATCGGGGTGTGTTCCTGATCGATCTGAAGCCCGACCCGAAGCTGGCCGGCGAGTCCCTTGACCGGTATGTCCCCGACCTCGTTGTCAGGGCGGTCGAGCTTCGCCCTCGCCACGTGATTACGATCAAGGCCAACGTCTGCGACCTCACACAGGAGCCGCTACGCATGGCTGGCCTGGATGTCGTTGACGAGCGGATCCCGTTCCCCGGCAGCGGACAACAGCGGCGATTCCTCGAGCGAATGGCCGCCGGGCTGGCGTCGATTGGCTGGCGGCCGTGACCACATGGTTCAAGGGGGCTACGGTGTGCAGACGTGGCCCAGACCGCCCCCCATTCGCCTTCGCTGGTTCAGGTGCACGTCGGGCTGGCCGTGCCGCGAGAGCCGAAGCCCGCTGCACCGCCACAAAGAGGCTCGATGATCACTCGGAATCGCCGCGTCTCGCCGCTGGAGGATCCGGCGTTCGCGTGGAGCGAGCACAACCTCGAGCCGCGGTGGCTCGGGATGGAGAGCAGCGATTGCGCGGCGGCAATCGATCCGAGCATCTACCACGGCCGCGGGGCCGACGAGCTGGACAGGTTCCTTGCCGGTGCCAGAGCTCGCGACGAGCTCGCGCTGCTGATCACGACGATGGGCAACGTGAGCGATCAACGGCCGCGACCGCTCGGTGCAACCGCAGACGCAACCATCTCGCTTCCGGGCATGGAGACCTATATCAGCGGCGCTCGGGTCCCCGACGGAGCGACGATCTCGCTGGCCGACGATTTGGATTCGACCGATCGAGACCTGGCGCTTCGGCTGCGAAACGAGCGAGCAGACGGTCCATGGTGGAGCTTGACCCTCAGCGGCACAGAATGGGTGTCGGGCGCGGGCGGCCCGTCAACGCGCCACGAGCCCAGTGGCGAGCTACAGCCGATCCTGCTCGACGGTCTTTCCCAGCCGGTGCTTGCAGCATGGACACCGCCGGATGGCAGTCAGCGCTGGTACGTCGTTCCCGACGTCTGTAACTGGCGCAGCATTCTGGACTGGCTCGCCCACAGCGGCCTGCCACAACACGTACCAGGGGCACTCCGTCGCTCCCGCTCGCCCCTTGCGCTGGACCCGCAACTGCAGACCTCAGACGAGATCGCCGCCAGACAGTCTCTGGAGGAGCTGAAAGCAGCCTTCGCAAAGCAGCAACGCGAGCTTGAGAGCCAGCTGCAGCAAGCCGGTGCGAAGGCAGAGCCGATCCGCAGCGGACTGCTTTACGGGACCAGCGCCGAGCTAGAGAACGCCGTCGCCGCCGTCCTGGAGGCCGCCGGCACGAACGTCGTGAAGATCGATGAGCTGCTGGGCGCCACCGCGTCTGCCGACCTACTCGTGTCGCTGGGTGAGAACCGACGTTTGATCGAGGTGAAGTCCGCCAGCGGCAGCGCCACCGAGACGCTTGTTCGCCAGCTCGAGACACATCTCCAAACGTGGCCGCAGCTGCGCCCCTATGAACCTGTCGACGGAGGTGTGCTGATCGTCAACCACCAGTACCGACTGCCGCCCGACGAGCGCAGCACAGCCGTGTACGCCCGTCCTGAGTTCGTCGCTGCGCTCAGCACTCCCGTGCTCTCGACCCGACAGCTGTTCGACTGGTGGCGTGAATCGAACTGGGTGGCCATCCGGGAGGCGGTGTTCTGTGAGACGACGGGCGCCGCACGCGAGCCGGACGAGCCGTCGGCTCAGACTCCCCTTGGCACCGAACACCAAGAACCACGCACGCGCCGCAGACCATTCGGTCGCCGCACGAGATCCGATGCCGAGTAACGATCGCGGATTTTGTCGCTGGCGACACCAGCGTCATCCCTGACGACATCCGCGATCTCGCTGCACGGAGCTCAACTGCGTGACAAGTTCTGACGCCGTACCGCGCTCGGCGGTTGAGATGGTGAGGCTGGTGCCCGAATATCGGCGACATCCCGTCGTCGCTGATGCCAACGTCCTATTCCAAGACACACAGCGGTACGCCAAAACAGGCTTCACGGTTCTGACATTCCTCGCGCGTAACGAGGTAATCACGCTTCTGACCAGTGAGCATGTGTATCGCCGTCTCCCCGAGATCATGAGCGAACGGGCAATCGACGCGAGCGCTCAGAGGCAGGCATGGAAGGACACATATCTCCCTCTAGTTCGGTTCGTTGAGGTTCCCGATTCGATGTGTGCGGGACATCAGCAGATCGAGTCTGTGGTCGACAAGGAGGATCGTCCGTTCGCGCGGCTGGCGATAGCGATCGCGCCGAGCCTGCTCCTGACCCGCGATCACCATCTTGGCGACGTAGGACTGGGCACAACAGAATGGGCGGACGCCCTAACCATCCTTGGCGACCTTGTCGAGCTCGACGTATCGCTCTACGGCAGCGCACACACCGCGCTCATCCTTGCGAGAGTGATGGGCCTCTTGGTGCAGCAGCTCTGGCGCGCCGCAGCATCACAGCCGCTGCTGTCGATCGCTGCCGCTGGCATCGGCCTGCTCCTCCTACTCGACAACCAAGAGGACGTGCTTCGAAAAGCTCGCGCCGCTCGCGCCGTGATCCGTGATCGAGGGTCCCGCTTGCTCGAGGCCTCAACGCCGGTCTTCGAGCGGTGGGAGGCTGCAAAAGGCGGCGTCGAATCGAGGCTTGAGAAGCCGATGCTGCCACGCAGCATCGAGACGGTTTGCGCCCGTGAGCTGGCGACCCAACGGGCTGCTGTGACTACAGAGATGCTGCTTTCGGTCTGCGAGTCCGTCAAACCCGCGATGACAAAGAGCGAGCTGGTGGCGTTCCTACGGGCACATCCGAGCTTCCACGGTCCGCCCGTTCAGCAGCGGTGGGAGCTGGGGAGGCTAGGGAGTCCCATCATCGACGTGTGAGCGACTGGGGCCGACTATGGCCGCGGCGAGACTGCGCAGTGGCCGTTTGGATGTAGCTCGACACCGACCAACGTGGCCAGGCCAAGCGGTTCGCTTCCAGCCATGCTGAAACGGCTAGTGGACTCGGGGTGACCGCGTGGTTTGGTTGCGACTAGCGTTTATGCGGGTCTCGATTGCTCGCACCGCCGCCGCGGCGGCCGCCCCAATGTCGGGGTCCTGGGTGAAGCGCCTGAGTGTCTGGGCGGCGCGGCGGTCCCCGCGGTCAGCTAGCACCCGGACAGTGTTGTCTCGCACGCTCCAAGTGTGTCCGAATGCGGCACGGAGTCGATTGGGGTGCTCGAGGCTCCACGTGAGCGTGTCGACCCCGGCAGTGGGCATCGCGGCGACGACGAGGTCGTGGATTGACTGCTCGTCGAACCATCGAGCGTCGTGCAGGCTCGACAGGAGCCCGGCGAGAGTGTCGCGGTGATCTCCAGTGAGCACGGCCCACGCCTTGTCTGTGGCCTGGTGCTCGGCACGGGTGGGTTCGCGCTCGCGTACGGCGTCGAGGATGACGGTCAGTCCCGCACGCCAGGCTGGGTCGCTGCTGCCGCCTTCGGCGGGTTCGGGAACGGGCTGGCCGTCGGCGGCGAGCAGTCGTAGCGCGGCAACAATTGCTCGCATGCTGTCCGAGGACATCATCCATTGGGACGGGTCGCTGTGCGCGATGTGATCGGTTACGGCGGTGCGTACGGTCGGGCTGGAGAGATCCTTGAACTCGCCGATGATCCAGTCGTCGTACATGCCGGTCTCGCCGCCGCGTAGCGCCATCGCGAGAAGTTGCTCTCGATCTTCGTCATCGAGCGCGGTGACGGCCTCGAAATAGGGGCCGATGGCTTCCGTCTCGAACTGTGAGGAGACGATCCCGCGTGCCATTTGCAGAGCGAGCGGGTCCCCGGCCATGCTGAGGACGGTCCAGATCTGCTCGGTGATGTCTTCGAGGCTTCGTGCCGGCTCGATGCCGCCAAGTGCAGAGAGCGCCTCGACGATCATGCCGTTGAGCATCAGGTCGTTCGACGGGAGCGACTCCACTGCGTCGAGGACTCGTGCGCGCTGGGGTTGGTCAAAACGTCGACCGAAGTCGTGGGCGAGACCGAGGCCAACGAGACGGAGGTGGTAGCGCCCCGAGGCGAGGCAGCGAGTAATCACCTGTGGCAGCTCGTCGGTCGGCGCGTTTGGGGTGTGCAGGAGTTCGGCGGCGAGATAGAGCGTCCCGAGTCCTGGGGCCTCCTCGCTGTGCAGGAGCGCGGTGGCAGTTGCGTATGCGAGAGATGACCCGGTGTTTCGCATCCGGTCGGTCGCGGCATTCATGACGATCTGGGCTGGTAGTCCGCCGGGCCCATGTAGCGCGTACGTGGTGGCAAAGATCTGGTCGGCGAGGCCTGGGATGTGCTTCTGTGCAGCCTCGAGCGCGGCGGCGCATACCTCGTCGGTGGCCGCGAGCAGTCGCATCACCCCTCGACGTAGCGTCCCCGCGCGACCAGGCTGCCGATCGCGGCCAGTTGCGCGTCGGTGGGCGCGTCGGTCGTGTCGGGCAACGTCCAGCGCCCGCTGAAGACGGGACCGGCGGCGGGTGTGAACGTGACTCCGGGTTGCGTGGTACGCACGCACGCCGCTTCGAGGGTGTCGTCAAGCATGGCGTCGGCTAGTCGCTCGGCGAGCGGCCCAAGCTCCCCCATGACGGCGGCGACCAACATGTCCGGGTCCTCGCACGCCGACAGGATCTCGGTGAGGCGCGCCTCGTCGCTCTCGAGCGCGAACGCGTCGGCGCGTAGATGCGCACAAACGGGCTTGTTCAGGATGCGCGCGAGGTGCCCGGCGTCCGGGTCAGCGATCAACGCCTCTGCGGCCAGGAAATACTCGTAGCGCTCATGCGCAAACGCTGCACGCCCCTGGGAGACGCGCACTAGCGGCCCAGTGAGGAGCGCTGCAAGCTGCTCATCATTGAGGTGATGGTCCCGCCGTAGCGTGCGGTTGACATCCGGCCGGGCCAGCGACGGTACGAGCTCGTTGTGCATGCGCTGGGCGACAGCGCGTAGCGCCGCACGCCGAGTCTCGTCGCCGTCAAGGGCGCGGTCTACGTAGATGTCCAGTAGTTCGGTTCTCGTTGTCTGGTCGGGCAGCGCGGCTGAACAGTCGGCGGCGAGCGCAAGCTCCAGTGGCGTGGTGAACGGCTCGCAGCGGTCGAGGATTGCCGCCTGGCCGTAGCCGTCAAGGATGGTCAAGCGCTCCTCCGCTTTCGGAATCTGCAGCTCGATGGCCAACAAGTCAGGCAGCGCCGTGGTCTCCGGGGCGGACTGGGCGGTGACGAGGATGCCGCGGCCTGGGGTCCGCAGCCGTGCGGTCTGGGCGCCGGCGATGAGTCTGCGGCGCACTCGCGGGGGCGCCTTGCTCAGGTCATCGACGACGAATACCACGGCGCGTCCGGCGGCGTCTGCGGCCCGCAGCAGATCGTTTGGCCCCAGCGCCGTGTAGGGCGCGACCGCACGCGCGACAGCGGTTTTGAATGACTCGTCGCACACTTCGGCGGCTAGCCAGATCGGGACGTGACCAGCGGAGGCGAGCTCGACAGCAGCGTGCCGCGCCCACAGTGTCTTGCCAAGCCCTGAGCCGCCGCTCAGAAGCACAGCGTGCCCGGCTGCGGCAAGGTTGTGAATGTCGGGGCGCGGCGCCGGTTGACCATCGACCTGTACGCAGGTCGGCACGAGCGGCGGCAGGGTCTCGTGCTCTCCAAGGAAGAGTCCAAGGTAGGTGTCCACAGCCGCCGTGCCGGCATGGCGGACTAGCGCCTCTGGCGAGTCTTCCTCCTCGCGGTACAGGTTGAGGTGACGGCGGAACCTGTCCCAGTCCTCCGGCGACCACCGAAGCGCCGGGCCGGGTGTCCGCAGGCGCTCGAGCAGTTCGTCGTAGCCGAGCACGGAGACGTGGGCGCGTCGCTGGACGCGAGAGTCCTCGTGCAGCGAGGGGTACGCGCACACCACGGTGTCGATGTCGCCATAGAACTTTCCCGCCGTGGGGCCAGGCGCACCCTTAGCCGCCACAAACTCATGCAACGCATCGCTCAGGGCATAGGTCGCATCGAGCGCCTGCGCGAGCGGATTACGCCACTCCTCGACAGTATTCGGGCCGACGCGAACGGTCCAGGGCCCCATTCGGCGACCCGTCGACGATAGGCCCCGGAAAGACCTTCTCATCGAGCTGCACAACGCGGCGGTTGGTGATGACGATGAAGTCAATCTGCCGCTCCAGTCGGCCCGCGCGGAAATTCGCAAACACGCGAGCCGACACGCCAGCGTGAACCAGATCGCGCCTCAAACGTGCGAGGAACTCGCGCTCGCTCGCCACGTGGATCGGATTGCCGAGATAAACCTCGACGGTGGTATTGGTGCTCATCCTTTACCGCGCGTGGCGGCGACCGAAGTAAATGGTAGCGGCCAGCACAACGGCATACGCTGACGGTGGTGGGCTCATCAGCCGCGGGCGTCTGGGCCTGCGCGATGGTGATCGGGGCGCCGGGGTGGCAAGCTCCGGCGATGCCCAGCGGTGGCAAGTGAGCCTTCCGACGGCGCGACGTAGGACTCTTGACGTTCATGGAGATGCTCCCGGTAAGCGACCTCTCGGCGTATCTAGCCACACAGCAACGTGTTTGGACGCGCGTGGGGGCGATCCGGCTCGACGACGACTGGCAACTGTCGCTGCTTGAGGTCACCGTCGATGAGGCGCCGCCGAGCTGGCGTCGGCGACGTTGGAGCTACGAGCGGGCCGTCTTCGTCGCCTTCAGGCCGAGCGGATCAACGGTTGCGAGATGGTTGGAGCGGCGACGCATCTCCCTGCCATCGCTCTCTATCAAGCTGGCGCTCGATGACTCTGTGACCGTCGAGCGTCGCGATAGCAACTTCCAAGGCATCTACGAGCAGCTCCCTTGGCCGACTCGCGAATGGACCGTCCGCTTCCGCGACAGCTCGGGGCAGACACTCCACGATGAGCTTGTGGCCGCCGACGCGCCGGCATTCATTGGTTTCGATCAAGCCTCCGCCGCGTTCTTCGGCGTGCCTCCGAGACCGAATCGGAACTTCTCCGGCCGCGAGATCGTCGTGCGCCAACAGGACCGACGTGCCCGCATCAGCCGGGTCCGGGTTCACCCGACGGAGCTCGTGATCGACATCGCCGGCGAACAGCTCCGTGGCGTATCGCTGACGCTCGGCGGGCTGGACAGCGCGAGCCGGAAGCTCTCGCCACGCACGAGAGAGGTGCGCTTGCCGATCCCCGATGGGTTGGGCCCGGGAGCATGGCTTGCCCTACATCGCGACCGTGAGCTGTTGGACCGGCGCATCCTAGATCCCGCCTGGGGCGCCCGCGATGTCGATGTTGTGGTCGACTCGGCTACTCGGATCGAGGTGCTGATCAACGGCGGTGAGCGGGCGACGGTTGAGTTCAAGCGACAGCTACCCGGCGATGATCCGGTAGGCGTGATGAAGACGGTCGCCGCATTCGCGAACGGCGCCGGAGGCACGATCCTGTTCGGGGTGGCCAACGACGGCGAGATTGTCGGGGTAGGAAACGATCGCGATCGCGATGCTCGCGACCGACTGACGAGCCTCGTCAGCGACTGGGTCCGCCCGCTGCCGAACTTCGAATGTGAATTGGTCGAGGTCGCCGATCGCGGAGTGATCGCGCTGCAGGTCGAGCCCGGCGATCACGTCCCTTTCGGAGTCGGCACGAGCGAGCGCGGGGTCCGGTACTACATCCGCCGGGGTGGCAACACCTTCCCGGCGTCGCCCGCCGACGTGCGCGCTTTCGTGCAGTCACGTCTTCCAGCCACGCCAGCGCCGTACTTCCCGCGCTGAGCGAATAGACGCTCCTGTCCCGTCCGGTCGTTATGGCACGCAGGATGAAAGTGCCGAAATGAGTGCCGAAACGTTTTCCCTGCAAATAGGCGCTTTCCGCGAGATGGGGGCGACGCCGAAACCGAGAACGCTCGCCGAAAACCGGCGGCTTGCAGGGAGTTCCCCGCATCTCAGCTCCGAGAGCGACTGCTACGAAGGAAGCGTGGCTCGCGATTGAGAAGGGCCCGTGTTTATTGGGCTTTTCGCAATTGGCAGGGGACTGGCAGAACCGTCAACACGCATCCGCCGCCCGAGTGCATCACGCCAAAAATGCCCGATTTGCAGGTATTAATGGAGCCAACCGGGATCGAACCGGTGACCTCCTGCTTGCAAAGCAGGCGCTCTCCCAGCTGAGCTATGGCCCCTGGACCTCCGAGTTTAGAGAGGCCAGGGCGGCAGCACGAATTACTTCTCGAAGTCGAAGTCCCTGGGAGGACGCTGCTCGAACCAGAGCCGCTCCTGCTCGGGCGTGTCCCGCAGGAAGTCCGGTGTCTCCTCCAGTACGTCCTCGACCGGCTCCTCGCCCTGCGTCTCGGCGGCCCTCGGCTCAGCCTCGTGAGATTCCTCGGCGGCGCCCTCTCCGGGCATCTCCCATTCGAGCGAGTCGTTGCCCGCCGGTTGCTCCTCTGCGACCTCGCTCGATCGGGGCCGGGCGGCGGCCGGTTCCGCCGAGCCTGGCTCGGCACCTGGCTGGTTCTCGAGCACCGTCCTCATGTCTATCTCGGCCGTCTCCTGCCCGACGTTCGAGAATCCCGACGGCTCCTCCAGCTCGCTTCCGAAGTGTGATGTGTACTCGTGAGCAGGGGATTGCTGAGCACCAATATCGTCATCTCCGGCCCCCGGCTCCTGGCTCGGTGCGGCTCCGAACACCTCGCTCTCCTCGCGGGAGACCATTCCCGGATCGGCGCCCCGCAGGCGCTTGAGCTCCAAGTGCTCACGGATGGCGTCGTCGAGCAATCCCATGCGCCGCCAAACCATACTGCGCGACGCCGCGGTGCTCCGCTCCCTCCCCGCGAACTCGTCACTACACTTGCTGTCCCGCCCGCGCTAACCGCGGGGGCACGGGGCTATAGCTCAGTTGGGAG
>DASXMO010000057.1:0-18449 GCA_036495605.1 Solirubrobacteraceae bacterium | reverse complement strand
AATCAACCCGCCCGGCGTCACTCCCACTCGATGGTCCCCGGCGGCTTCGAGGTGATGTCCAACACTACTCGATTGACCTCGCGCAGCTCGTTGATCATCCGCGATGCGATCGTCTCCAAAAGCTCGTACGGCAGACGCGCCCAGTCCGCCGTCATCGCATCGTCGCTCGTCACCGCACGCACCACCACGACGTAACCGTACGTGCGCTCGTCCCCCTGCACGCCCACGGTCCTCACGTCCGGCAGCACGCAGAAGGACTGCCACAGCTCGCGATACAGGCCCGCGCCGCGGATCTCCTCCTGCAGGATGTGGTCGGCCTCGCGCAGCACGTCCAGGCGCTCCTTCGTGGCTTCGCCGCCGACGACCCTGATCGCGAGGCCCGGCCCCGGGAAGGGCTGGCGCCACACTAGCCGCTCGGGCAATCCCAGCTCGGCGCCCACAGCCCTCACCTCGTCCTTGAACAGCGCCCGCAAAGGCTCGACGAGATCGAACTTCAGATCGTCCGGCAGGCCACCGACGTTGTGGTGGGACTTGATCGTCGCCGCTCCCGTGCCGCCGCCGGACTCGATCACGTCCGAGTACAGCGTCCCCTGCACCAGGAACTGCGGCGGATCCTCGACCGAGATCTTGCCGGCCTCCTCCTCGAAGACCCTGATGAACTCCGCGCCGATCGCCTTGCGCTTGGCCTCGGGCTCGGTCACGCCGTGCAGCTTCGCAAGGAAGCGCTCCTCCGCATCAACCGCCACCAGCGGCACCTTGAACGTGTCCCGGAACGCGCTCACCACCTGCTCGCCCTCGCCCTTGCGCATCAGCCCGTGGTCGACGAACACACACGTCAACTGATCGCCGATCGCCCGGTGCACGAGCAGCGCCGCCACCGAGGAGTCGACACCGCCCGAGAGCCCACAGATGACCTTGCCCTCCCCCACCTGCGCCCTGATGCGCTCAATCTGGTCTTCGACGATCGACCGCGCCGACCACCGCTGCTCGCAGCCCGCGATGTCCGTCAAGAAGCGCGTCAAGATCTCCTGCCCGTAGGGCGTGTGCACGACCTCGGGGTGGAACTGGATGCCGTATATCCCCCGCGTCGTGTCCTCCACCGCGGCCACCGGCGAGGCGCTCGATGACGCAAGTGCCGTGAATCCGGACGGGGGCTCGAACACCGTGTCCCGATGGGACATCCAGCACGTCTGCTCCCGCGGCAGGCCCTCAAGCAACCGTCCGGGCTCGGAGACCGTCAGCTCCGAGCGTCCGAACTCCCCCACCTCCGCCTGCTCCACCCGTCCGCCGAGCTCGTGCACCAGCAGCTGCATCCCGTAGCAGATGCCCATCACCGGAACCCCCAGCTCCAACAGCCCCCGGTCGAGCTTCGGCGCACCCGGCGCATACACCGACGCCGGTCCACCCGAGAGCACGATCGCGCGGGGTTTGCGCCTGGCCACCTCCTCCAGCGGCACGCTGTGCGGCAACAGCTCGCTGAACACCCCGCAATCACGAATCCTGCGCGCGATCAGCTGCGAGTACTGCCCGCCATAGTCGAGTACGACTATCTCCTCGGTGGCTGCCAGCACAGCGGCCGGCCGCTCGCTGCCCTCGGCCGACGCCGTGGCGAGGAGGTCAGCCATTGACCAGGGCGGCTGTCTTCCCGCTCACAGCCCCCATCCCGACGGCCTGGTCGCGTTGCAGCGCCTTGCCCTCAGTCTGCAGCGCCGGCGCGATCACCACCTCCGCGCGGTTGAACTCCGCGAGATCCTTGTGTCCACACGTCGCCATCGACGTGCGCAGCCCGCCGAACAGGTTGAACGTGCCGTCGTTCTCGCGCGCGGGTCCCACGAGGATCTCCTCGAGCGAGCCATTCTGCGTGGTCGCCACGCGCGCGCCACGCGGCAGGCTGGGATGGAACGTGGCCATGCCCCAGTGAAAGCCGCGGCCGGGAGCCTCATACGCGCGGGCGAGCGGAGACCCGATCATCACCGCGTCCGCGCCAAGGGCGATCGCCTTGGAGACGTCACCGCCGTTGCGCATCCCACCGTCGGCGATCACCTGGCAGTACTCGCCCGTCTCCAGCATGTGCGTCGAGCGGGCATGCGCCACGTCGGCGATGGCAGTCGCCTGCGGCACGCCGATGCCGAGCACTCCGCGCGTCGTGCACGCCGCACCCGGGCCCACGCCGACGAGCACGCCCGCCGCGCCCGTGCGCATCAGGTGCAGGCCCGTGTGGTAGGAGGCGCAGCCGCCGACCACCACCGGCACGTCGAGCGAGGGGATGAACTCCTTCAGGTTCAGCGGCTCGGAGACGGTCGAGACGTGTTCGCCCGAGACGACCGTGCCCTGGATCACCAGCACGTCCAAGCCGGCCTCCAACGCCAGCTCGTAGTAGTCGCGCACCCGCTGAGGCGTCAGGGAAGCCGCGACGACGACTTTGTGCTCCTTGATCTCGGCGATCCGCTGAGTGATCAGCTCCGGCTTGACCGGCTCTGCGTAGATCTCCTGCATCTCCCGCGTCGCCGCCTCCTTGGGCAGCTGCGCGATCCGCTCGAGCTGCTCGTCGGCGTCCTCGTAGCGGGTGAAGATGCCCTCGAGGTTGAGCACCGCCAGCCCGCCCAGCCCGCCGATGACCGCCGCCGTCTCCGGTGAGACGACTCCGTCCATCGCCGACGCGAGCATCGGCAGCTCGAACTGGTAGGGGCCGAGCTTCCAGCTGATGTCTATGTCGTCGGGGTCGCGCGTGCGCCGCGAAGGCACGATTGCGATGTCGTCGAAGCCGTATGCCTGGCGGGCTTTCTTGCCGCGCCCGATCTCTATCTCCATCGCCGCATCCTTTCAGTTCGGGCGGACGATATGCCTCGCCGGGCGGCCGGTCTGTCTCGCGTTCTGAGGGCCCGCGGGGAGCGGTCGAGCGTCGCGGAAGCCCTGTCGGTGTGCGCGGCCAAGTGGCTTCGAGCATAGCAACGCTCACAACCGCGCTTGGGCGCTTGGATATGCTCGATTTGCGATGAACGATCCGGCCCCCACGCGCTATGACCCGCACGCGATCGAGGCCCGTCGCCAGGCCGCCTGGCGTGAGCGCGACGCCTTCGCCACACCCTCGCTCGAGCGTGAGCGCCCACGCCGCTACATCAAGCCCTCGGCGCCCTTCACCTCCGGCAACATCCACATCGGCCACGTCCGCTCCTACTCGATCGGAGACGCCTACGCCCGCTTCCAGCGCGCGCGCGGCGAGGACGTGCTGTTCGCGTTCGGCTTCGACGCCTTCGGCCTGCCCGCCGAGCTGGGGGCGATCGACCGCGGCGAGGCTCCCGGCGACTGGGTCGCGCGCTGCGCCGAGCACATGACGGGCCAGCTGCTGCGCCTGGGCTACTCCTTCGACTGGGAGCGCACCTTCATGAGCTCCGACGCGCAGATGTACCGCTGGTCGCAGTGGCTGTTCATCACCCTCCTGCAGGCGGGCCTCGTGTATCGCGGTACGGGCGTCGTGGATTGGTGTGACACCTGCCAGACGACGCTCGCCACGATCCAGGTCGAGGACGGCAACTGCTGGCGCTGCCACAACCCCGTACGCCTGATCGAGCGCCCGACCTGGTACTTGCGCATCAGCGCCCACGTCCCCGAGAACGACCGGCGGCTGGCGGAGCTCGCCGAGAGCGGGCGCTGGGACGAGGTCGCGCTCTCAAGCCAGCGCTTCGTGCTCGGGCGAGTCGACGGCGTCGAGGTCGATCTCGTGGCTGCCGACGGGACCACTCTGAGCGTGTTCACGCCGCACGCCGATGCGCTGGCGGCAGCGCGCTTCGTGCTGATCTCGCCCAAGCACCCCGAGATCGACGCCTGGACCACCGACCCGCACGTGCGCGCACAGCTCGAGGAGCTGCGCTCCAGCGGCCTGCAGCGCAGCTCGCGTGACGCCGGCACGATCGGGCTGATCGACACGGGACGCACCCTGCCCGCGCCCGCCGGCGGCAGCTCGCTGCCGGTGTTGATCTCACCGGGCGTCGACGGGCGCTTCGGGGCGACCGCCGTGTTCGGCGTGCCCGAGCTCGATCGCACCGACGAGACGATCGCCGAGCGCCTTCAGAACCTGCCTGGGTTACTGGTGCAGCGCGATCACGCGCCAGTTGCGACGGCGCCGGGCGAGAGCGCCGCGCCGGGACCGGCCGCGCCGGGAAGCACAGGGTCCGGGACCGGACCGAGAGCGCCGGCAGGCACAGCGTCCGCGCCGCGCCCGGCCGTGCGCTACAAGGCCGAGGACTTCTCGATCTCGCGCCAGCGCTCCTGGGGTACGCCGATCCCGATCGTCTACTGCGAGGGCGACTGCGGGGTCCTACCCGTCCCGCTCGAGCAGTTGCCGGTGGTTCTCCCGCTCGATCTGGTTCCCACCGGCGCCGGCAACCCGCTGGCCGAGCGCGCTGACTTCGTGAACACGACCTGCCCCGATTGTGGTGGTCCAGCCCGGCGCGAGACCGACACGCTCGACTGTCACTTCGACGCGCTCTGGCTGTGGGTGCCGGTGTGCGTTCCCCCCGCCGAGCGCGAGCGCCCGCTGGACGAGATCTTCGCGCTCGAGGACCTGCGCGCGTGGCTTCCCTGCGAGCGCGTCGTCGCCGGCTCGGACAGCGGCAACTTCGTCTTCGACCAGCGCATCGTCACGAAGGCGCTGCGCGACATCGGACCGCTCGCGTTCCTCGCCGACGGCGAGCCCTTCGCAGGCTGCCTGTTTCACGAGATGGTCATCAGCGACGGGCGCAAGATGAGCAAGCATCTCGGCAATGTCGTCGATCCCGACGCGCTCGTCGAGCGCTACGGCGCGGACACCGTGAGGCTCGCGGTGCTCTACGCCGCACGCCCGCAGAAGACGCTCAACTGGAGCGACTCGGCGGTGCTGCGCGCCCATCGCTTCCTCACGCAGGTGTGGGAGTTCTCGCAGACGCGCCTGCTCAGCACGCCGGCGCCCGCCGGGAGCGCGCAGACCGAGGAGCCCGCCCAGACCGAGGAGCCCGCCTTCAGAGACAAGACCGAGCATCTGCGCACGAAACTCGCGCAGTGGTGCGAGAAGGCCGTGGAGAAGATCACAGAGGACATGGAGGGACTCGAGATGCACAGTGCCGTTCGCAACATCATGCGCCTGTTCGACCGCATCCGCGACTTCGAGAAGCGCGTGCTCGCGCGCGAAGCGCAGCTGAGCGCGGCCGACCACGAGGCCCTGCTCGACGCGCTCGGCGTGCTCGCGCGCCTGCTCGAGCCGCTCGCGCCGCATCTCGCGCAGGAGCTGTGGATCGCATTCGGCAACGACGGTGACGCGCAAACGCCGTGGCCCGGCGTATCGTCTCCGGTACCGGCATGAGCCCCGTCGCCAGCACTCCACCCAGCGCCAGCACCGAGCAGGAGCCCCGCGAGCGGACGCGCTCCTGCGCCACCGGCCTCGCCTGCCACCGCTGCGAGAACCGCTATCCGTTGACCGACACCGTGTTCGCCTGCCCGGATTGTGGCAAGGGCCTGGACGTCACCTACGACTACGAGCTCGCCGCGCGCCACTTCAAGGAGTTCCCGAGCGCCGAGCGCCCGCAGAACATCTGGCACTTCGAGGAGCTCCTGCCGATCATCGACGCCTCCGCGCAGGCGCGCGTGGGACAGTTCTCCGGCTACACCCCGCTGATCCGCGCCGACCGTCTCGGCGCCGAGCTGGGACTCGACAACCTGTATCTGAAGGACGACTCGAGCAACCGACCGAGCCTCTCCTACAAGGACCGCGTCGTCTCAATGTCGGTCGCTCGGCTGCTGGAGCGCGGCAAGACCGAGATCGGCTGCGTTTCGACCGGCAACGTCGGCACCGCCGTAGCCTCGCTGGCCGCCAAGGCGGGCGTTGACGCCTACGTGTTCTATCCCAACGCTCTGGAGGTCACCAAGGCTCGCGTGTGCATGGCCCTCGGCGCGAAGGTCTGCCAGGTGGAGGGCAACTACGACGAAGCCAACCGCCGCTGCCGCGAAATCGCGCAAGCGACAGGCATGGACTTCGCCAACATCACCCTCCGCCCGTTCTACGCCGAGGGCGCCAAGACCGCCGCGTTTGAGATCGTCGAGCAGCTCGGCTGGGATGCGCCGGAGCACATCATCACGGCAGCCGCCGGCGGCACGCTCTCATCCCGGCTCCACAAGGGTCTTGGCGAGCTTCAGCTGATGGGACTGTCCGAGACCGACGCCACGCGCATCCACATCGCTCAACCCAGCGGTTGCAACCCGATCGCTTCGGCGATCATCGCCGAGGAGGCCGAGGTCCATCCGGTGACCCCCGAGACGGCCGCGCACTCGCTCGCGATCGGCGCGCCCGGCGACGGCTACCTGGTGATCGACGCAGTACGTAAACGCGGCGGAACCGGCGGATTCGCAAGCGACCCGGAGATCTTCGCCGGCATCGACCTGCTCGCGTCCACCGAGGGATTGCTGACCGAGCCGGCCGGCGGCACCACGATCGCCGTGTTGGAGAAACTGGCGGCAACCGGACAAATCGCCTCCGGTGACACCGTGGTCGCGATGATCACGGGCAACGGGCTGAAGACACTCGACGAGCACCCACCGAAGGCCTGGCCGGACAAGATCGCCTGCGAGCTCGATTCGATGCTCGCCGCGCTCGAGGGGCTTGGGCGCGAGCCGAGCCCCGTCGCGGCTTAGGCGCAGGGCAACGGGTCAGCGCCGCGGCGCTCGATCAGCGCCCGCTCTGTGGGCGGCGCTCACACCGAGGCGAGCTTCGCCCCAAGGGCGGGAACGACGCTCGGTTCGGGGACCGTGATCGGCCTGGGCAACTCGACCGGCGCCTCCCCAGAGCGCAGCCTCTTGGCCTGATAGACGACGTAGCAGTACTCGACCATGCGACGCACAGCGATCGCGTCGGCGTCGACGATGCGGGTGCCGATCGCCCACAGATCACCCTGAGGACGGCATGACTGGACGCGCAAATCGAGCGCCACGGGTTCGATCCCACCGGAGATGCCCGGCAGGCTGATGGTCGCGGTGAGCGCGCCACCGATCGCCACCGGCGCCGGTAGCTCGAGGCCGACGCCCGAGGGCGAGAGGTCGCGGGCGCGTCCGAGCAGAGGCCGCTGCGCGTCGGGCGCCTGCGCGATCGCCTGAGCATCGAGCGGCATGCGGTACTCGACCCGTTGCTGGCGGCGCCGCGCAACGATCACGAGCGTTCGCAGCACCCGGCGCAACTCGAACACGCCCACCAGCGGCACGATCCACAGCGCAATGCCGCGCAAGCTCGGCAGGAACAGCGGCACACCCGCATCCTGGAGGACCCGCAACACGACTCCGCAGCTCAACAGTGTGGCAATCGCGAGCACCGCCGGAAGCTGGCGCAGAGCATCCAGCCCGCCGAAATCGACTCCCTCCTTGGGCGTCACCTTGAAGGTGGTGCGACCCGGGCGCACGACGCAGCGCAATGCGCGCGTGAAGATTTCGGCGGTGCACAGCTCGAAGTGGGTCGTGTCGGAGATCCGCTGATAACCGCGACACAGTGCCGAACCGGCGGCGACCGAGAGCAGCGTGGCCGGCGCCCACAGCACGCCGAGTGTGAGCAGCGTGGCCGTCAACGGCAACTGCCCGGTCCAGAGCACCGCGGCGAGCACCAGGAGCATCAGCAGCCTGATCGGCCCAGCCAGGTAGGCGGAAAGGCTCGCGAAGTAACTCAGCCGCTGGCGCTTGCTCAGCTCGCGCGCACGCAACGGCGACTCGGGCGTCGTGAACACCGCCAGGTTGCCGCGCGCCCAGCGGTCGCGCTGCAGTAGATACGCGGCGAGATCGTGCGGAGCGAGCCCCTGAATCAGTACCTCATCGTGATAGCGCGAGCGCCACCCGGCGCGGTGCAGCTTGATCGTCGTATGGAAGTCCTCGGCGATCGTCTGCACCGCCACGCCGCCCACCTCGAGCAAGGCTTCGCGACGGATCACCGCGCCCGAGCCGCACCAGAACGCGGCGTTGTAGCGGTCCTTGCCCGGACAGATGACCGAGTAAAACACCGACTGCTCGTGGCGGCCGATCTCGTAATGCTGGATCGAGTCCTGGTTGTAGAAGTCGTGCGGGGTCTGCACCAGCGCCAGCTCATCGTCTTCGAAATAGCCCACCACCGCGTCCAACGCATCCGGTAGCGGCACGTGATCGGCGTCGAGTACGAACACGAGCTCTCCTGCGGTGAGCGGCAGCGCATGGTTGATGTTGCCGGCCTTCGCGTGACTATTGTCGGGCCGCGTCAGGTACTCGGCGTCCCATTCGCGCGCCAGCCGCGCGATCTCCGGCCGGCGTCCATCGTCAAGCAGGTAGGTCGTGTGCGGGTAGGTCATCGCGGCGCAGCCCGCGAGCGTGGCGCGCAGCACCGCGGGCGTCTCGTTGTAGGTGCACACGTACACGTCGACCCGGCGCTCGCGTGTCGAAGACGGTCGTTCAGCTACGGGGATGCGCCACGAGAACCACGTCAGCATCGCGAGGTTCCACATCCCGTACAGCTCGCATACGAGCAGGATTCCCCACAGCCAGCGACTGGCCCCATGCCAGCTCCAGCCGACGCGCCATACGAGGTAGATAGTCGTCCAGGCGATTGCGAGCAGCGCGAGTGCCCGCAGCATGCGCGGTCGAGCGTCCCACCATCTTCCCCACGGGGCCTGCGCGCGAGCGCTTACCCGCGGGGACGGAGAGCCCGCGGCGAACGGGCGCAAGGGCGCGCCCAACAGCAGCCGCACGATCCGCGCAGGGTCGCTCGTGCGCCGTAAAGACGAGACGGCCCGGTGTCCGCGCGCCAGTGATGACTTAGATGGCACACTACCTTTTCGGGCCTTCACCGCCCTCGCTTGAGCGCTGTCTGTCCTCTGCGCTTCTTCGCCCCTCGATCTCTCTCCCGTCCAATAGCGCCTTCCAGGCCGCCCGCTCCTACCCGTCGAGGGCCACTGGGCGGTACTCCCTAGTGGTGGGGTCCTGCTCCATCAGGCCGATCGTCTTGAGCGTCTTGACGTAGCGGTGGGTGGTCGAAGGCGACATGCCGAGCTGGTTGGCGAGCTCGATGATCGGACGCCAGGGCCGGTCGGGGCCGTAGCACGCGAGCACCGACAGGCCGCGCAGCAGCGACTGCGAGAGCTGGGGATCGTCGAGCGCGGCGGTCAGCGCTTCCTGGGAGGCGCGCTGCAGGTCATAGGCTTTGCGGTGGCTTCCGGCGGGCGGGTCGTGGGCGTTGTCCAGCGCGGCGAGCAGCAGGTTGGACACCGTTCCGCTGGGACTCTTGCTCGCCGCGCGCATGACCTGCTCGACCTGCACCGGCGAGAGGGTGATGGAGATGTAGTCGTTGTCGTTGTGGTGATTGCTCATTCTGTTCGTCTCCCCAGGTGAGATTGACTGCGGGCCCATCCGAACGAGATGGACTCCTTCTCTAGTTCTTTTCGAATACCACTCGTGTTCGGATCATCGGCTGTCCCCAGATAGCGGAACTGTATTAGATCTGCCGGTCGCGTCCCCCGCGGGTCGATCGGGGCGGCGCTCTGATACACCCCCGGACGATGGACGACCCCGAGCGACCGCGCCCTTCGCAACGCCCGCGGGCTCGCCCGTCGATGCCCTCCACGTTCAAGGGGCGCGCCGGGCTCGCGATCGCCGTGCTGCTGCTCGCGGGGGTGCTCGTCTACGCGATCTCGCGCCTGAACCTGAACCGCGTCGGACACGCCCTGATCACCGCGACGCCCGGCTGGATCGTGCTGGCGCTTGCCCTGATGGGGCTCTCGCTGCTGTTGCGCGCGATCTCCTGGCACGAGGTGCTGCGCGCCGCCCTGCCCGACACGATCATCCCCTGGATGCCGGTTCTGCGCGCGACGATGATCGGGGTGATGGCCTCCGCCGTGTTTCCGGGACGCATCGGCGAGCCGACCCGCATCGTCGTGCTCTCACGCCGTCTAGACGGGCCTCAGCGGCGGCTGCTGCCGATCGTCACCGGGACGGTGTTCTCGCAGACGCTGATCAACCTGCTGGCGCTCGCGATCCTCGCGTCGGTCACGTTCAGCAGCATTCCCGTGCACGGCCGCTTCGCTGCGATCCTCGCTGTCGCCGCGGTCCCGCTCGCGCTGTGCGCACTCGTGCTGGTGGGGCCGGCGCTGCTGCGTCTCGGACGGCGTGCGCCCTCGCTGCGAGTGCGGCTCGCCGCCGCCACGATCGCGCGCCTGCTGGGTCTCGCCAGGCAGGGTCTCGCCGTGTTCGTGACCCCGCGACACGGGACCGCCGCGGTGGCCGCGCAGCTGTGCGCGTGGATGTTGCAGTGGCTTGCCTGCTACGCGATCCTGCTCGCCCTCGGCATACCGGCCCACCCCACGCTCGTGGCCGCCGCCGCAGTGCTGCTGGCGGTGAACGTCAGCGCCGTGCTCCCGGCGACGCCCTCGAACGTCGGCGTCTTCCAGGCCGCCTGCCTGGTCGTCCTCGCCGCCTACGGCGTCGGCGCAGGCCAGGCGATCGCCTACGGGATCGTGCTGCAGGCGGTCGAGGTCGTCACGGCGCTGGCGCTGGGCGTACCGGCGCTGCTCGGCGAGGGCCTGACGTGGCGCGACATCCGCGCGACCTCCGGTGAGGCGACGCTAGGAGACGAGGGCTCTTAGCGACTGCTTGAGCGAATGGGTCGTCTGCAGAACGGCCGTCGGCTCGTAGCCGCAGTGAGCCATGCAGTTCTCACAGCGCGGGTCGCGTCCGCGACCGTAGGCGCTCCAGTCGGTCGTCTCCAATAGCTCTTTGTAAGTGCTCGCGTAGCCGTCGGACATCAGGTAGCAGGGGCGCTGCCAGCCGAACAGCGAGTAGCTCGGGATCCCCCACGCGGTGCAGTCGAATTCAGCCTTGCCTTCGAGGAAGTCGAGAAACAGCGGGCTGTGATTCAAGCGCCAGCGCTTGCGGCGGCCTTCGCCGAAGGCCGCCTTGAACAGCCTGCGCGTCTCGGTGACGCCGAGGAAGTGCTCCTGGTCGGGAGCTTTCTCATAGGCGTAGGCGGGCGAGATCATCATCTCGTCGACCCGCAGGTCGTCGTTGAGGAAGTCGAGCACCTCGCGCACGGTCTTGGGCGAGTCGTGGGTGAAGAACGTCGTGTTGGTCGTCACGCGGAACCCGGCGGCCTTCGCGGCCTTGATCGCCGAGACGGCCGTGTCGAACACGCCCTCGCGCTCGACCGAGGCGTCGTGGCGCTCACGCAGACCGTCCATGTGCACCGCCCAGGAGAAGTAGGGGCTGGGCTTGAAATTTTCGAGCTTCTTCTCGAGCAGCAGCGCGTTCGTGCAGAGGTAGACGAACTTCTTGCGTTTGACGAGCTCGTCGGCGATCACGTGGATCTCGGGGTGGATCAGCGGCTCGCCGCCCGCGATCGAGACCATCGGCGTGCCGCTCTCCTCGATCGCCGCGATCGCCTGCTCGACGGGCATCCGCCGGCGCAGCTCGTGCTCGGGGTGCTGGATCTTGCCGCAGCCCGAACAGGCGAGGTTGCATTGAAACAGTGGCTCCAGCTCGACTATCAACGGGAACTTCTCGCGCCCCGCCAGCCGCTGGCGCATCAGATACCAGCCCATGCGCGTGCTCTGCCTCACCCGAACAGCCATACGCTCTACCTTAGCCCTCCCGATCGTGGTCTTGCAGTGCAATCGCGGCGACGGCGCGCAGCACACGCGCCGCGCGCATCGCGCCGCCGAGCGCTTGTGGGCGAAAGAGCTCGTGACTGGGACTGTCGAGCACGACGCGTACAACGCCGAAGGGCCTGCCCGCGGCGCCCGCTGCGAGCCATGGCGACTCCATGTCCACGGCGAGCGCGCCGGCAGCACGCAGCTGCTCGCGGCGCTCTCCGGTGGCGATCTTGCCGACGCCGACGATCGGCCCGGCGCGGACGGTCATCCCAGCCGCGAGCAGCGCGTCGGTCAGCTGCTGGGCGCCGTCGCAGCTCGCGCGCAGCGGGTCGTGACCTTCGTCCTCGGTCGCGAGCACCTCCTCGGCGACGATCACTTCCCCGGGACGCGACTGCGCGTCGAGGCCGCCGCAGAAGCCGAGCACCATCAGCTCCTCGCCCGGTTCGCGCGCGAGGCGCTCGGCCGCCAGCTGCGACTTCTCGGGACCCATGCCGGTCTTGCGCACGCGCGCGCCGCGGGCGCCGGAGCGGATCAGCGCCTCCTCGAGCGCCAGCGGCGCGGCAACGAGTGTCCGTCTTCGTCTCACGCCCGCGCCTCCGTCGCCGCCTCGCCGAGGGCTTGACGACCGGTTTCGCGGCGCCTCGGCGCGAAGTGCTCGGACGCGGGTCCCCCGAGCACGACCTCGGCGGCGGCGTGACCGCTCAGTACGGCGCCCTCGAGCGTCGCCGGCCAACCGGTGTCCGTCCAGGCTCCCGCCAACGCCAGGCCAGGTGTTGCGGCGCGAGCACCCGCACGCAGCCTCGCGACTCCGGGGCTCGCGCGGAACGTAGCGGCGTGCTCGCGCGTGACGAAGAAGCGCTCGACTCGGGCCTCGCGAGCCCGTGGCAACAGCGCGGAGAGGGCCGGCAGATAGCGCTCGCGCAGCTCGTGCACGCTCATGCGCATCTCCTCCTCGGCGCCCGATAGCGACACCGCCAGATACTGACACCCCGCCGGGACGCCCCCAGCTGCGCTGCGATCGAACAGATACTGCACCGGCGTACCCACTCCCGCGGCGAAGCGGTGCTCGCAAACGCGACGGTCATAGACGACGTGGACGTTGACGATCGGCGAGCTCTCCAAATGGCGCAGCGCACTCGCGACATCGGGTTCGAGCACGTCGAGCAGGCCGGCGGCGCGAGCGTGTGGGAGGGCCAGGATCACCGCCGCGCTCGTGCGTTCACGATCGCGCGGGTGATCGCGGGTGCTCGGCGCATCCGTCGCGCCCACGCCGCGTACGAGCAAGCCTGGCCCGGCGCGCTCGATCGATTCCGCGCGCCAGCCCAGGCACACGTCAACTCCGGCGGCGCGCAGCACGCGCAGGGCCGGATCGGCGATCGTCTCGCTGAGCGGGCGCTCGTGAAAGCCGATGTCGCCCGCGCTCGCGCTCGCGAGCAGGCCTCTCTGGAATACGAACGCGCCGAGCGCAAGCGACGCCTGCGCGGCAGGCAGGTTCAGCGTCGGCAGTGCGATCAGGTCCCACAGCGCGGCCACCGCGTCCGCGTCCTGGCCGTGAGCGACCAGCCACTCGCCGAGGGTCTGGCGTTCGAGCGCCGGGTCGTCGGGGTCGATGCGTCCGAGCGCGAGCGCCGCGTGTGCCGCGCTCAGGCGTGCACCAAAAGTGAGATGTGGATAACGCAGCAGCGCGCCGGTGAGGTGCAGCGGCGCCGGGAGACGATTGCGCCGCAGCACGAACGGGTCGTGCCCGGGGCTCAGAACGGGGATTCGCAGGCGCTCCTGCACCACCACCCCATGCTCGCTCCCAAGTCGCTGCAGCAGCCGTCGATAGGCGGTGCAACAGCGCAGGAACACGTGCTGGCCGTTGTCGATGTGCAGACCATCGCGCTCGAAAGAGTAGGCGGCGCCGCCTAGCCTGCGACGGACCTCGACGAGCGACACGCGCGCGCCGGCGTCGGCGCAGTCAAGCGCAGCGGCGATCCCCGCGAGACCACCGCCAATCACAAGCACATCACAGTCTGCGCCGGCGCCAGCGGTGCTCAACGGGCGCCTCTGAACATTGAGCGAGTCGCGACCCACGCCTTCTCGTGCGCGGGCAGCGAGACTCGTTCGCGCAGCGCGCGCTCGGGCTCCGCGGCGATGCGCGTGAGCAGGCGACTGTAGATGCCGGCCATCGCCAGCAGGCAGGCAGCGCTGCGCCGATCCAGCAGCGGCGCAAGCTCGATCCCGCGCTCGAACCAGGAGCGCGCGCGCTCAGCCTGAAAACGGATGAGCGCGTCGAGCCAGTCCGCCTCGCCCGGCTCGTCGCCGGATCTGACCCCGCCGGCTCTGACCCCATTACCGTCGATCGCCGTGCGCTCGGAGAGAGCCACGATCGTCGCGGCCGCCTCGGGCTCGGCGCCGACCGCGATCAGACCGAAACGGCGCAGGTCCTCCGCGGGCAGGTACACGCGACCGTTGTGCGCATCCTCGCGCACGTCGCGCAGGATGTTCGTAAGCTGCAGCGCCACACCGAGATCGTCGGCTAGCTGTTGTGCTTGCACTCGATCGGTCCCGCTTGGATCGCGCAGCGCGAAGATCGCCAGGCAGGCCCGACCGATCGCGCCGGCGACGCGCCGGCAGTAGAGCACGAGTTCCTCGAAGCTCTCGTAGCTGACGCCCTGCACGTCCATGCGCACTCCCTCGATCAGCGCCTGCAGCGCATCTGGGGGTATCTCGAAGCTCACGTAGGCGTCGGCCAGCGCGACCATCACCGGGTCGTGAGCGTCCGTCGGGCCGTGGCCCGCAGTCAGATCGTGCTTGTCCGTCGGGCCGTGCGGCAGCGCGGCGAGCGCCTCGCTCTGAGCGTCGAGGCGGCGGAGCTTCTCAGCGCGCGCGAGCGTTCCGTCGCCGATGTCGTCGATGCGACGCGCAAACGCGTATACGGCACACATCGCCTCCCGCCGGTGCGGGGAGAGCAGGCGGATGCCGTAGTAGAAGTTCGCGGCGCTGTGGCGGGTGATCGCCTCGCATTCGCGGTAGGCCTCGCGGGCCGCGGCGTTCACCGCCCGCGCCCCGCGAGCGTGCCGGCCAGCGCGAGCGCCCGCCGCCGGGTTCCGGCGCGAGGCGCACCGGCGAGCACGTCGTAGTCGGCCGCCTCGATCGCGTCGAGCGCGGCGCGCCCTCCAGCGAGGAACGCGGCGACTGCCAGACGTGGGCGCAGCCCGCGCAACTCACCGATCAGCGGAGCTCCGCGCGCGAACAGCTCACGCGCGCGAGCGCACTCGAACGCGAGCACTTTGCGAAGCGACGCACCGGCATGGGCACTTGTGAGGTCCGCGAGCGTGCAGCCGAAACGGGCGAGGTCCTCAGCCGGCAGGTAGATGCGTTGCCCGCGGGCCAGGTCCTCGGCGACGTCCTGGCAGTGCTCGGTGAGTTGCAGCGCGGTGCAGATGTCATCCGAGAGCGCAACGCGCGCGGGCGTCGCCTGGCCGAACACGCCGAGCACGAGCTCGCCGACGGGATTCGCGGAGAGCGCGCAGTAGGCGCGCAGCTGCTCCCAGGTCTCGTACCTCGCGACTCGCTGATCGGAGCGGTTGGCCTCGATCAGGCGAACGAACGGCTCGCGCGGCAGCGCGCACGCGGAGAGCGTCGGCTGCAGGCGCGCCAGCACCGGGTGCTCGGCCTCGCCGCGGTAGGCGCGGTCGAGCTCGTCTTCCAGCCACTGCAGCGCGGCGAGGCGATCGCCGGTGAAGGAATCGCCGAGCTCGTCCACGAGGCGCGCGTACCCGTACAGCGACAGCAGGCGCTCGCGCAGCTCTCTACCGAGCAGACGCAGAGCGACGGGGAAATTCTCACCCTGTGCCCGCGTCATCACCGCCGCGGCGCTCGGCATCTGGAGCCAGGACATTGGTGCGTGCCCCGGCTCATGCGCTCCCTGGCCCGGCCCCCTCGACGCGCCGTCTACCGGGGCACGGACCTCCATCACCGCCTCGCGGCGGTCGAGCCCAGGCAGCGGCCGAGAGCCGCGATCGGAAAGACGAGCCGGTAGAGGTGGTAGTTGATGTAGTAGTCGGACGGGAAACCCGTGCCGGTGTACTGGGGCTCGTCCCAGGTCCCGTCGCTGCGCTGTGTGTGCACGAGCCAGTCCACCCCTTGCCGCGCCGAGTCCGTGCCGGCACGCCCGGCGGCGTGCAGCGCGAGCAGCGCCCAGGCGGTCTGCGAGGCGGTGCTCTGCCCGCGTCCGACCCATGCGGGGTCGTCGTAGGAGCGCGGATCCTCGCCCCAGCCGCCGTCCTCGTTCTGGTGGGCCTCGAGCCAGTCGAGAGCGCGGCGCACGCATGCCTCACCGGGCGCGACGCCCGCGGCGATCAGCGCCGGCACCGCGGCACCGGTCCCATAGACGTGGTTGACGCCCCAGCGCCCGAACCACGACCCGTCGGGCTCCTGCTCTGAGATCAGCCAGCTGACGCCGCGGCGCGCGGCGGGCGTGTCGAGCATGTTCACCGCCGCGAGCATCTCGACGGCGTGGGCGGTAACGTCCGCGCTGGGCTCGTCGATCACCTCGCCGAAGTCCAGGAACGGCAGCTCGCGCACGAACGCGCGCGTGTTGTCGGCGTCGAACGCGCCCCAGCCGCCGCCGGAGCTCTGCATGCCCTGCGCCCAGCGCACCGCGCGGCCGATCGCGCCCTCTATCTCGGAGCGCAGCCGAGCGCCGGCAGCGGAGCCGTCGAGCGCCGCACCGTTGGCCGCGGCGCCGCTGGTTGAGGCGCCGTTGGTCGAGGCGCCGTTGGCTGAAACGCCGCTCAGCGCGTCGGCGACGCGGCGCAGCGCGAGCACGACCTCGGCGGTGTCGTCGACGTCGGGGTAGTTGACGTTGGCGAACTCGAACGCCCAGCCGCCAGGGGCGAGGTCGCGGCGGGCGACGGCCCAGTCGCCGGTCTGTTTGATCTCCTCCCCGAGCAGCCAGCGCGCGGCGCGCACCATCGCGGGATCCTCGCCGGGAACACCGGCGTCGGCGAGCGCGACCATCGCGAGGGCCGTGTCCCACACGGGCGACTGGCACGCTTCCAGGCGGCGGCTCCGACCGGCGCGCGCCCCCACGCCGCGGGAGTCGTCCTGATCCTCGACCATGAACCGGTCGAGCCCCTGCAGGCCACGGCGCATCACCGGATGGGTGAGCGGGTAGCCGCCGAGGTGCAGGGCCATCAGCGAGTAGACCCAGGGCGGCTGGATCCCGCCCCAGGAGCCGTCGGCCTCCTGGCGGCGCACGATCCAGCGCTCCGCCCGGCCGAGGGCGAGGCGGTGCAGAGGTCCGATCGGATGCTGCTCGTAGGCGCGCAGGAGACGATCGAGACCGGCGAGCAGGCGACCGTGCCAAGAGCCGGCGGCACTCCTCGCGGACCGCTCCTCCCCGGTCGTCGATCCACCCGACCCACCTGATCGGCGGTCGGCCTGCAGCTCATCGAGCGCGAAACCGAGCGGGCGTACGGGCCGGTGGGCTTTGACGAGCGAGAGCGCGACGATCGTCTGGCGCGCCCAGCAGGCGAAGTCGTAGACGTTCAGCGGCACCCAGCCAGGGAGCAGCACGACCTCGGGCGGCAGCGCGGGCACGCGATCCCACGACCACAGGCCGAAGAGGGCGAGCCACACGTGCGTGAACACGCGCGCGCACTCGATCCCGCCGCCCGCGCGCACGAACGCGGCGGCTCTGCGCATGTGCTCCAGCTCGGGCCCGTCGCCGGCCAGGCGCAGCGCCCAGTAGGCCTCGATCGTCGTTGAGAGCTCGCCGGGCGCGCCATGGAAGTTGCCCCAGGTACCGTCCTCACGCTGCTGGGAGCGGATCCAAGCCGCGGAACGCTCCGTCTCATCGGCGCGGCGCACGCCGAGGAACTCGCGCAGGAGCATGTCCTCGGCGTCCATCGTCACGTTCGTCTGCAACTCTCCCTGCCACCAGCCGGCGGCGTCCTGCAGCGAGAGCAGGTGCTCGCAAGCTCGCTGCAGCGCCACGTGTGCGCTGGGCGATGCCTCTACAGCCGAAGAGGACATGCGGGAAAGCTAGATGTTTTTCGCGAGCGAGGGCACTTGCACGCACAATTGTGCCCGCAGCGTCGGGTGTCAATCACCCGCCGGGCGCGGGCGCCGCCGCGGAGGAACCCGCGACCAGCACCTCGGGGTGGGCTTCGGTGATGACGTGCCGACGCAGGGCCGCCTCGGTGACGCTGCGCGGTGCGGCGGAGACGAAGCGATACAGGATCAGACCGTGGACGTCACGACGTTCGAGCAGATGAAACCCGGGCGCAGGAGATGCGCCAGCCGAGGCGCGCAGCGGTGAATAGCCGCTCTCGTCGATCTCGCTCACGCTCACCGACGCGCCGGGCCGCAGGTTGTGCAGGCCGGGGATGTAGTACTCGAGTGGCGCGGCCCCCAGCTCGACGGTCGTGATCGCGCGCGCGCCGGCCGGAATCGCCGTCGACGAAGCGGGCGCGGATCGCGAGGCCTGTGCCGGCGCGACGCGCAGCAGCTGTGCGAGGCCGCGCCAGTCGCCGCGCTGCAGGCGGGGGCTGAGCGCGACGTCGACGGTGATCGCGAGGAACGCGAGCGCGATCAGCGCGGCGAAGGCGGTCCCTACGCGTCCGGCACGCTGGGCGGGGACGATCGCGGCGATCAGCGCGGTGAGGGGGATCATCGCGCCGACGAGGTTGCGCGGCGCCAGGTAGTCGGCGCCGAAGGCGACGAGCACGAGTGGGAGCAGGATGCCTGCGGCGGCGATCGTCAGGGCGATCAGCGCGCCGCGCTCCTCGGGCGGGGTCAGCACACGCCAGAGGGCATATCCGACGCCCGCGAGGATCGGCA
>DASXMO010000056.1:0-41932 GCA_036495605.1 Solirubrobacteraceae bacterium | reverse complement strand
GCAGCCCGTCGCGGGGGCTGATGGTGGGCATCTGGCGGATGTTCAGGCGGAAGTCGGGGGGCGTGGCGAGGGTGAAGCGGGAGAGGATGAGCGTGGCGATGGTGCGGACCTCGAGCTGGCCGAAGCGCATGCCGATGCAGGTGCGCGAGCCGCCGCCGAAGGGGATGTAGGCGCCGCGGGGGAGCGCGGACTTGGCCTCGGGGGTGAAGCGCTCGGGGCGGAAGGCGTTGGGTTCGGGAAAGACGTCGGGCAGGCGGTGGGAGGCCCAGGAGCAGTAGTTGACGAAGGCGTTGCCGGGGACGGTGTGGCCGTGGAGCTCGAAGGGCTCGACGGAGCGGCGCGGGCCGATCCAGGCGGGCGGGTAGAGGCGGAGGGTCTCCTCGAGGGTCTGCTCCAGGTAGGGGAGGCCGTCGCCCATCAGCTGAGTGGGGGTGGGCAGGGCGCCGGCGAGCTGGGCGTCCTGCTCGGCGAGCAGGCGCTCGACGACGTGGGGGTTGCGGGCGAGCTCGTGGAACATGAAGGCGATGGTCGAGGTGGTGGTGTCGTGCCCGGCAAAAAGCAGGGTCATGACCTCGTCGCGGATCTGCAGGTCGGTGAGGGCGGTTTCGCCGTCCTCGTCGGTGGCGTCGATCAGTAGGGAGAGGACGTCCTCGCCGCGCTCGCCGGTGGCGCGGCGGCGGGAGATCTCGGAGTAGATCAGGCGGTTGAGGGCGCGGGTGGCTTTCTGCTGGCGATCCCAGGGCGTGAGGGGTCCGCGGAGCATGCGCAGGGAGTAGTCGCGGGCGTAGAAGGAGAGCGTCTTCTCGAAGAGGGCGGGGGCGTCGATGGAGCGTGCTGCGTAACCGTCGGGGTCGAGCCCGAAGAGCGCGCGCATGGCGATGCGCAGGGCGAGACGGCGGGTCCAGGCGTAAAGGTCGATGGTGGTTCCGGGGATGAACGCGCCGAGCGCGGAGGAGGTCTCCTCGAGCATGGTGTCGAGCGAGGAGAGGATGCGCTCGTGGTGGAACGCGGGCAGCATGATCCGCCGCGAGGCGCGGTGGAAGTCGCCGTCGGTCGTGAGCAGCCCGTCGCCGGCGAAGCCCATGAGGTCGCGGAAGTAGGAGGTGCGGTAGGCGAAGTTGGAAGCGTGGGAGACGGTGATGTGGTGGTTTGAGGCGGGTCCGAGGGCGAAGATGCTGTTGGCGTGGAAGAGGCGCAGCGTGAAGATGGGTCCGTAGCGCTCGTAGGACTCGAGGAGCAGCGGCAGTGGTTCGTTGGCAAAGCGCTGGGTGCGCCGCAACGAGGGCCGGGTCTCGCCGGGCGGGAAGGGGACGGTGGCGGAGCGCTCGTCGAGGAGGTCCTGGACGAGGACGACGAAGGGGTTGTAGGAGCTCAGTGGTGCGGGGGCCTCGAGTGGCATGGCGAGGGAAGCATAGACAAAAACTGGCTGGCTGGCCAGTTTGGCGGATGGGTGGACGGAGCAGGCCTGGGCTGGCGTACGCGCGGATGATGGGCAGGCGATGTGGGCGGGCGAATCTGAGCGCACTAGGTCCGCCGCGAGGGTGCTTGGCCGCTGGATGCCGCGTGGGATGACCGGGAGGAGGACGAGCGAATCTGGGCGCCGTGGGTCTACCTGGCAGCGGGTGCCGCGTGGGGAGGACCGCGAGGAGGACGAGCGGGGCGGCTGGTTGGCATACTGGGGAGGCGCGCAGGCCCGTAGGATGCGGACCGACCCGCGCGAAACGCGGGGGCGTAGCTCAGTTGGTTAGAGCGCCGGCCTGTCACGCCGGAGGTCGCGGGTTCGAGTCCCGTCGCTCCCGTTTCGTACGTAGCGCAGTCGCCTGCCGATCGTGAGGATGTGGCGAGGGCTCGAGATCTTGACTCGGACCGCGTGTATGGGTGGGCTCCACGAGCGAGAGCTCGTCCAGACATATCGCTACCTTGTAGGCATGAGCCCGCTCCTCCTGGCTGAGCCTTGTCCTGAGCCTCGCCCGGTTCTCGCTCATCATCCCTTGGGCGCTTCGACTGGCTACATGGAAGGGCTCAGGGGCGACTGGGCAATGCAGGTCGAAGAGGCTGCCAAGCTGTCGCCGTTTGCGGTCGAGCTTGCTGCGCTTTCGGAGACTGAGATCGTTGGTCTAATTAATTATCTGAAGGACGATCCTCCGCTTCCGTTTCATTATCTCAGTATTCACGGCCCCTCAAAGGACCGGGCGATGTCCGAGGCTGATTTGGTGGATGTGCTGCTGCAACTTTCAACTCGTGCCCACGCGGTCGTCATGCATCCGGACACGATCGACGACCCAACTCCTTACCGGGCTTTGGGAAGGAAGCTTGTGTTGGAGAATATGGATGCGCGTAAGGACGAGGGACGGACCGTTGAGGAGATGAGCCGATGGTTCACAGTGCTCCCAGAGGCTGGCTTCTGCTTCGATATCGCCCACGCTTGGTCGATCGATGAGGAGATGGTGGTTGGTGACGGACTGCTCGACGCGTTTCGAACTCGTCTGCGTCATCTCCATGTGAGTTCACTGTCGTCTGCCTTGCACCACGTGCCGCTCACCGAGGGGGACGAGGAACTGTTTACCCCGCTATTGCAGCGCTGTGTAGACGTACCTTGGATTCTAGAGGCGCCGCCGCGGCATTCTCGAGTGGGATAGAGTGACAGCCAGTCCTCTGGAGCAACTCACAGAAGCTAGTGGACGCGAGTTTCCGAATCTATTGAAAGCCCGTGAGATAACGAGAGAAGGATTGGACAAACGTAGGGCGAGCCTCGATGCTCTGCAGCACGATAAAGACGTGTCGGTCGTCCTGATGGGTTCATGGGGTCGCGCCGAGGTAACGAGTGGTAGTGATGACGATTTTATGGTTCTCGTTCGCAGTGATGAACATGAGAACGTTCACCCATCGGTAGAGGAGGTCAAAAGTATCCTTGATCGGGCGCCCGGCGATCAGGGTATCTTTGGCAGGCCTGTTTCCAGTCATCGAATGGTCGAGAAGATCGGCTTGGAGGAGGACCAGAACAGCAATCTAAGCAGGCGCATGCTGTTCTTGCTCGAGTCGGTGCACGCGACCCGTGAGGGCCTCTACAACACCGTGCGTGAGCAGCTCCTGGATCGTTATCTCGACCAATCGGTCAAGGATTTTCGTCCGCCACGATTTCTGCTCAATGACGTCATGCGCTACTGGCGAACGATGTGTGTTGATTTCGCAGGCAAGGAGCACGAAGGTCCATACAAATGGAGAATTCGTAATGCAAAGCTGCGAACCGCACGGAAGATCCTCTTCGCCGGGGGTCTTCTCCCTGTGTTCGAATGCGCGCGGCTCGAGAAGCAGCAGATGACCTCTTATCTGCAACGACAACTGCAGATGTCACCGGCAGACAGGATCGCCGAAGCATTCCTTGAGCACGATGCCGCCGATCCCGGGGCGCGCGCCCTCGGTGCCTACGACGATTTTCTGGGTTTGCTGGATGATCCTATATGGCGCGAGGGGCTCGAAGCGGTAACTCGCGCAGACGCCAAGGCATCGCCCGTCTTCGTCGAAGCTATACGGCTTGGTGACGAGCTTCAACAGGGGCTGCTGGCACTTCTTTTCGAGTCAGACTCGCTTCCGCGGCTGGTTCGTGAGTACGGGATCTTCTGAAGAGCAGCCGGTGTATGAAATGTTCTGCCCGTAGACGGCGTCTGGGGCATGTACTCGTGGCTCGACCGCGCTCCGCTCGCACGCAACGAGAGCGGGATATGGGTGGCGCCGCCACGACACGAAGGAGGTTGAACCCTGCGAATGGGTTAGCCTCAACCCAGAACGGGCAAACCCAATGAAACTGGAGGCTGTGAATGGCTACGTTATACACGTTGAAGAAGCTCACCGACATTGAGGACGCCGCGCCCAAGTCCGGGTTTGGCGAGTTTCAGGAGGCGCGATTTGCCAAGGGCGACCTCGAGGCGCAGCACACCGGCATGAGTTACCACCGGGTGAAGCCCGGCAAGCGCCAGCCCTTCGCCCACAAGCACGATGAGGCCGAGGAGATATATGTCGTGATCGCCGGTTCGGGCCGAGTGAAGTTGGACGAGGACATTCTCGAGCTCGGCACGCTCGATGCGATCCGTGTCGCACCAGGCGTCATCCGCGCGTTCGAGGCCGGTGCGGACGGACTGGAGGTGATCGCCTTCGGGCCTCGCCACGACGGCGACGGCGAAGTGATCCCGGGCTGGTGGAGCGAATGAGCCGGCGCGTCGTGCAGTCACGTGGGAGAGCGGTGGGGCAGCCGGTGGGCTGACGGGCGAATCGATCACGAATAGAGAAACGCCACCCGCCAAGCCGCGGCTAGAGTGCGCACGAGTATGGCCACGAGGACGAACACCCGCTCGCGCGCCCCCCGCACCGCCGACAGCCAAGCTGCCGATCGCCAAGCCGCCGACAGCCACGACCTGATCCGTGTGCACGGCGCGCGCGTGAACAACCTCAAGGACGTCAGCGTCGAGATCCCCAAGCGCCGGCTGACGGTGTTCACCGGCATCTCCGGCTCGGGCAAGAGCTCGCTCGTGTTCGGCACGATCGCCGCGGAGTCCCAGCGGCTGATCAACGAGACCTACAGCGCGTTCGTGCAGGGTTTCATGCCCACGCTCGCGCGCCCCGAGGTCGACGTGCTCGACGGATTGACGACCGCGATCATCGTCGACCAAGAGCGGATGGGCGGGGATCAGCGATCGACGGTCGGCACCGCTACGGACGCTGGTGCGATGCTGCGCATCCTCTTCAGCCGGCTCGGCAAGCCCCACATCGGCTCGCCGCAGGCGTTCTCGTTCAACGTCGCCTCGATCTCCGGCGCCGGCGCGGTGACCTTTGAGCGCGCCGGGCGCACGACGAAAGAGAAGCGGAGCTTCAGCATCCTCGGCGGCATGTGCCCGCGCTGTGAAGGCCGGGGCTCGGTGAACGACATCGACCTGACCCAGCTCTACGACGAGAACAAGTCGCTCAACGAGGGCGCGCTGACGATCCCGGGTTACAGCATGGATGGCTGGTACGGCCGGATCTTCACCGGTTGCGGCTTCTTCGACCCGGACAAGCCGATCAAGAAGTTCTCAAAGAAAGAACTCAAGGACCTGCTCTACAAGGAGCCGACCAAGATCAAGGTCGAGGGGATCAACCTCACCTACGAGGGCCTGATCCCGAAGATCCAGAAGTCGATGCTCTCGAAGGACCTCGACGCGCTGCAGCCGCACGTCCGTGCGTTCGTGGAACGGACGGTCACCTTCACCGTTTGTCCCGAGTGCGACGGCACCCGGCTCAGCGCGCAGGCACGCTCGTCGAAGATCGCCGGGATCAACATCGCCGAGGCGTGCGCGATGCAGATCAGCGACCTCGCCACATGGGTGGGCGATCTGGAGGAGCCGTCCGTCGCGCCGCTGCTGGAAGCGCTCGGCGCGACCCTCGACTCGTTCGTGGAGATCGGGCTCGGCTACCTCAGCCTCGACCGGACGTCGGGCACGCTCTCCGGCGGCGAGGCGCAGCGCACCAAGATGGTTCGCCACCTCGGCTCCTCGCTCACCGACGTCACCTACGTGTTCGATGAGCCGACGGTTGGCCTGCACCCCCACGACATCGAGCGGATGAACGTCCTGCTGCGCCAGCTGCGCGACAAGGGCAACACCGTGCTCATCGTCGAGCACAAGCCCGAGGCGATCGCGATCGCCGATCACGTCGTCGACCTCGGTCCGAAGGCCGGGACCGACGGCGGCGAGGTGGTGTTCGAGGGGACCGTCGCGGGACTGCGGGCAAGCAAGACGATCACCGGTCGCCATCTCGACGATCGCGCGGCGCTCAAGGAGGAGTTCCGGAGCGCATCGGAGTTCATGCAGGTGCGCGGCGCCTCCACGAACAACCTGCGCGACATCGACCTCGACATCCCGCTCGGCGTGCTCGTCGTCATCACAGGGGTGGCCGGCTCGGGCAAGAGCTCGCTGATCGCTGGTTCGGTCTCGGGTCGAGACGGCGTCGTGACGGTCGACCAGGCCGCGATTCGCGGCTCGCGCAGGAGCAACCCGGCAACGTACTCGGGACTGCTCGACCCGATCCGCAAGGCGTTCGCGAAAGCGGGCGGGGTGAAGCCAGCGCTGTTCAGCGCCAATTCCGAGGGCGCCTGTCCAAACTGCAAAGGCGCCGGGGTGATCTACACCGACCTCGCGATGATGGCCGGTGTCGCCGCTCCGTGCGAGGTGTGCGATGGCAAGCGCTTCCAGGCCGAGGTGCTCGAGTACAAGCTCGGGGGCAGGGACATCAGCGAGGTCCTCGCCCTGCCGGTCGCCGAGGCCCTGGAGTTCTTCGGCTCCGGCGACGCGAAGCTGCCGGCGGCTCACAAAATTCTCGACAGGCTCGCCGAGGTCGGGCTCGGCTACCTCAGCCTCGGCCAGCCGCTGCCCACGCTCTCCGGCGGCGAGCGGCAACGGCTCAAGCTGGCCACTCAGATGGTCGAAAAAGGGACCCACCCACCCAGCGTCTACATCCTCGACGAGCCCACCTCGGGCCTGCATCTCGCCGACGTCGAGCAGCTCCTCGGCCTGCTCGACCGGCTCGTCGACTCGGGCAAGTCGGTCATCGTCGTTGAGCACCACCAAGCGGTCATGGCCCACGCCGACTGGATCGTCGATCTCGGCCCCGGTGCGGGTCACGACGGTGGGCGCATCGTCTTCGAGGGGACACCCGCCGACCTTGTCGCCGGGAGCGCGGGGGCCTCATCCTCTTCCCTCACCGGTCAGCACCTCGCGGCCTACGTCGGCTCTTGACCGACGCCTGAGCCCGCGGTCTGCCCGAGCGCCTGACAGGCGCCTGTTGCTTGCGGTCTACGTCGGCTGCCGCTGAAGCTCGTCGCCTGCATCCCACTCACGCCAGGCCGGAGCCTCTTGCTCACGGCCTGCGCCCCGCACTGCTGGGGCCACGACCGGGCAGTCAGCAGGTACTTATATTGACCAAGTGTATACTTAGACAGGCGGGTACGGCAGTGGATGCGCCCGCGGGACGCGTGCAGTACCGATCGTCTGAGAGTCGGCTCGCGAGGAGGGCTCGAGCGTGGAAGGAAGGTCAACCGAGGGAAGCGTCGGGCGCCAGCTGGCTCGAAGGGCGCTGCTCCCGAGCAGGAACGCCCTCGAAGAAGTCGGGGAGATGATGCTCTTGACGGGCCGCACGGTGTCCCAGGCGCTGCGCCCTCCGTACCCGTATGGGGAGGAGTTCGTGGCGCAGTTCCTGTTCGTGCTGCGCTTGGTGTGGTTCCCGTTGCTTGTCACGACTGTCGCGATCAACTACGGCGCGCCGGGCCTGCAGGCGGCGAACTTCCTGCGCCTGTTCGGCGCGGTCGATCGGCTGGGTGGGTTCTTCGTGCTCGCGGCGATCCGCGAAATCGGCCCGCTGATCACCTCGATCGTGATCGCGGGAATAGCCGGCACGGCGATCACCGCGGATCTCGGCGCGCGCAAGATCCGCGAGGAGCTCGACGCGCTGCAGGTGCTCGGCGTCGACCCCGTCAAGAACCTCGTGGTGCCGCGGTTTCTCGCGCTGATGCTGATCACGGGCCTGTTCGATCTCTACGCGCTGCTGTTCGGGATCTTCGGCGGCATCCTCGCCGCGCTCGTCACCGGTCAGCCGTTGGGACCGTTCTGGGCGACGTTGTTCGCGAACGCCACGTCAACCGATCTGTGGGGCTCGGTGCTGAAGACCGTGATGTTCGGGGCGATCATCGCGATCGTCTGCTGTTACAAGGGCATGACGGCCTCGGGAGGCGCGGAGGGCGTCGGGCGGGCGGTGAACCAGGCCGTGGTGATCTCGTTCTTGGGGATCGGCGCGTTCAACTACGTGTTCACGCAGATGCTCCTCGCGACGCATCCGAACATCCTGGTGATCAAGTGACCCCTGGGCGGCCGATGACCTGCGCCCAGCGGCGTCCTCAGTCGCTTGTGTGCTGGCCGATCGGCGATCCCGTCGATCGTCGATCGGTACACCACGCTCCCTGCGTCCTTGCTGGACTTGATCCTCGACCGCCCAGGGAGGCGTGGGGGGGAATCAAGTGAACGAGCTGCTGGCGCTGCCGCGCGCGTGGGTCGCCTCGGCGGGTGAAATCGCGAGCTTCACGAGCGGGGTCGTGCGCGACGTGTGGGGGTTGCGCGTGCTGCGGTTCTTCGGCGAGGCGCTGCGCCAGGCGGGCATCCTGATCGTCGGATCGACGCTCATCATCTGGGGCCTGGTGTTCATCACCGGGCTCGGCACGTGCGGCATCGAGGGCGCCTACTTCCTCGAGTCCCAGGGGGCTCCGGCATACGCGGGCGTGTTCACCGCCCTGTGCAACCTGCGCGAGGCGGTGCCGTACACGTTCGGCTACATGATGTCCGCGAAGGTGGGCACCGGGATCGTGGCCGAGCTTGGGGCGATGCGGATCAGCGAGGAGATCGACGCCCTGGAGGTGATGGGGTTCGATTCGATGACCTTCCTCTGCGGGACGCGGCTGCTGGCCTCTTGGATCGTGATGCCGTTCGTCTACATCGCCGGGATCGGGGTCGCGTACCTCGGGTCCTACATCGCGGTGGTGCTGCAGATCGGCTACACCTCTCCCGGGGGATATCTGTTGAGCTTCTGGGAGTTTCAGAGCCCGCCGGATCTGCTGTTCAGCGTGATCAAGGGGATGACGATGGCCACGGCGATCGTCCTGGTCGGGTGCTACTACGGCTACACCGCCTCGGGCGGTCCCGTCGGGGTGGGTGAAGCGACGGCGAAGTCGATGGTGCTGAACCTGGTCCTGGTCACGCTGATCGGGATGCTCGGAACGCAGGTCTTCTGGGGCACCAACCCGCACGCCCCGATCGGCGGATAGGCGCGCCGCGCCGGCGGATCGCCGTAGCGACGGATCGCAGTAGCGACACCTGATCGCCGCGCCGCCGTTCTCAGCGCCGCGCTCAGGTGTCGCTACGCCCGTTCAGGCGCCGATCGGGACGCTGTGTCCGCCAAAGAACGCGTGATCGAGCTTGCCGAGGGTGGTGAAAGGAGGGGAATTCTCGAAGAACTCCGCGGCCATCGAGCCCCAGTAGTTGGTGGGACGCAGCTCGGCGATCAACGAGGCCGTGCTCACCTCGATCCGACCCACGGCGGTGTAATCCGGCGAGGCGGTGAAGTAGCGAACGGGGTTGGCCGAGGGACCGGTCGGCGAGTACTTGTGTTCGATCCACCTCGCGGCACGCTCGGGCGTGACCGTGAACGGCTGCTCCCCCCACCACATCTGCCAGGACTCGCGCCAGAACCCATAGACTTCCTCGGGACTCACCGGGTCCGTGGAGCGGCAGAACCCGCCCTCCACGCACGCCCTCCAGGTACCTCGCACGTCGCCTCGTGTGCAGGCCCGCCCGACCGCGACGAGCGCCTCGACCTGGTCGCGATGCAGACGCTTCACGCAGCCGAAGTCCAGGAAGCTCACGCTGCCGTCCTCGTGGAAGAGGTAGTTGCCCGGGTGCGGGTCGGCGTTGAACATGCAGGAGCGCAGGAGGGTGGCGTAGACGAAGCGGTAGATCGCCTCCGCCCAGCCGGCGCGCAGCTCCGGCTCGCAAGCGAGTGCTTCGCTCCAGGGTTTCCCGAGCACGAGCTCCTGCGTGAGCACTCGATCGGTGCACAGCTCGCCCATCACCTCGGGTATGCGGATGAACGGATGTCCGCGGTAGATGTCGGCGAACTCGGCCTGGTTGGCCGCCTCCTGCCGGTAGTCGAGCTCCTCGGCGATGCGCACGCTCAGCTCGCGCGCCGCGCCGCGAACGTCGAAGCTCACCGACTTCGGAGACAGGCCGAAGACCAACCCGAGGAGTGTCGAGAGCAGCTCGCCGTTGCGCAGATCGGCACTGATCGCGGCAGCCACGCCGGGGTACTGGATCTTCACGGCGACCGCGCGGCCGTCGTGCAACCGCGCGGCGTGAACCTGACCGATCGAGGCAGCCGCCAACGGGTTCCAATCGAACTCGGCAAACACGCTCTCGGTTCGGCGACGCAGCTCGCTCTCGAGCGTCGCGCGCGCGAGCTCGGGGGCCATCGGCGGCGCGTCGTCGCGCAGGCGCTTGAGCGCCTGTCGGTAGATCGGCTGGAACTCCGCCGGCACAGCTGGGATGACAGACACGAACGACAGCGCCTGCCCGGCCTTCATCAGCGCACCCTTGGAGCGGCCGAGCAGCTCGGCATAGCGCTCTGCCGTGCGGACGTGAAACTCGGTGCTGTCTGCGTCCGTCAACTTCCGACGGAGCCCCACGACGGCCGCCTCGCCGGCGGTGCGAGCGCTTAGCGCAACCAGCGGCGCGGCCCGGCGCACGCGCCCACCGCCGATGCGATCTGCGTTTGACCACTCGTCGCCTGGATTGGGGGGAAGCCCAGCATCGGGCACTGACGCACACACCGCCTCTCGCTTGTCCGCCTACTTACTTCTGCTAAGTGTATTCTTGGTTGCGCTCATGTCAAACGCAACCCGCGAGCGCATCCTCGACGAAGCGATGCACCTGTTCAGCGAGAACGGGTATGCCGGCACGAGCATCACCAAGATCGAGGCCGCTTCCGGGCTCTCACCGGGAGCCGGCGGCATCTACCACCACTTCCCCAGCAAGGAAGCTGTGCTGGCTGCCGGCATCGAACGCCAGCTGGCGAGGCTCGGCGCGCTGCGTGAGATACGGGACATGCTCGGTTCGCTGGGCGATCTCAAAGCCGAACTGACGCTGACCGCACGCTACGTTCTGGCCGAGCTCGACCGCGAGTCGGAGTTGCTGCGCATCCTCTCCTCCGATGTGCGCAACCGGCCGCGATTGTTGACCGCCGCCGTCGAGGAGCTCGTGAGCTCGACGTTCACGGGCTTCGCCGCATGGATCGTCGAACGCGCGGAGCGCGCGATCGACGATCAGGAGGCGGCCGCGATCGCGGCCTTCGGGCTCGGCTCGCTGCTCTCCACACGGTTGTTGCGCGACATCCTCGCCGTCCCTACACAAATCGCCGACCAAACGCTGGTAGACACCTGGGTGCAGATGATGCTCACCGCGCTGGCCGAGCCATCGCGCGTCTGACTGAGGCGGGCGATGGGCCGCCGCGCGTTGCTCGGCGCGAAGGCGAGACTTGCACTTGGACCTGCCGATCTCCTGGCGAGCGGTTCTAAGGTGAAACAAACCGTCATCGCCCCTGCTCAGCCAAAGGAGATACATGTCGAGCTTTGCCGTCGTGAACCTGATGGATATCGAGAATGCCGTCGGCGACCGTGCCCCCGGGGTCGAAGGACGGTTCGCCCGCAAGCATCTGGATTCGCGCGATCTCGGGGTCAGCCGCTTTCGCTACGACGCGAACGTGCGCAGTCCGACGGCGCACAGTCACCGCGAGCAGGAGGAGGCCTACGTGGTGGTCGCCGGATCCGGGCGCATGCTGCTCGACGGTGAGGTCCAAGAGTTGCGCCAATGGGATGTCGTACGCGTGGCGCCCGAGGTCGTGCGCGCCTTTGAGGCGGGGCCCGAGGGGCTGGACATCATCGCGGTGGGAGGCCCCAAGCCGGCCGACGGCGACGGCGTAATGGGCGCTGCCGCTTGGCCCGACGCGCAGTAGCGCTGCGTTACCCATACGTCGCGATAGACGCAGGCGTCGCGACGTAAAGCGGTTCGGCGGCAACGCGTTAGTAGCGGGTTTCGGACCTCTATGTCCTAAGCGATCATCGAGGTCCGATTTCCGCTAGACCTGGGCGCTTGGGTGTGTCACGGTGTGAGAGTGAATTACGACTCCGAGCGCATGTGGCAGGCGATTGAGGCGGAGGATCCGCGCTTTGACGGCTGGTTCTTCTGCGGCGTGAAGACGACCGGCATCTACTGCCGTCCGAGCTGTCCGGCGCGTACTCCTAAACGCGAGAACGTGCGCTTCTTCCTGTCCGCGGCGGCGGCGCAGTCGGCCGGCTTTCGCGCTTGCAAGCGCTGCCGCCCGGACGCGACACCGGGCTCACCCGAGTGGGACTTGCGCGCGGATCTCGTCGGGCGTGCGATGCGCTCGATCGCCGATGGCGTCGTGGACCGCGAGGGCGTCGGCGGTCTCGCCGCGCGTCTGGGTTACACCGAGCGTCACGTACACCGACAGCTCGTGGCCGTCGTAGGGGCAGGCCCGCTTGCCCTTGCACGAGCGCAGCGCGCGCAGACCGCGCGCATCTTGCTCGAGACGACCACGCTGTCGATCTCGAGCGTGGCCTTCGCCGCGGGCTTTCAGAGCGTGCGCCAGTTCAACGCGACGATCCGCGAGGTGTTCGCGATGACGCCAAGCGCGCTTCGTGCCCGCACACACTTGCATGGACGCGCGCAGGACAGCGGGGCGTTGTCGCTGCGCCTGCCATACCGCGCGCCGCTTGACGCCGCGGGACTGATCGCCTTCCTCGGCTTTCGCGCCGTTCCCGGCGTCGAGGAGACATTCGAGGGCGCCTACCGTCGCAGCCTGCGCCTGGCGCACGGCGCGGGCGTCGTCGAGCTGTCGCCTGCCGACGGGTACGTGCACGCGCGCTACTGGTTGGACGATCTGCGCGATCTCGCCAGCGCCATGCAGCGTTCGCGCGCGCTGCTCGACCTAGATTCAGACCCGCGCAGCGTGGCGGCAGTGCTCGGTGCCGACTCACTGCTCGGGCCGCTCGTGGACAGAGAGCCGGGTCGGCGCGTGCCCGGGTCCGTTGACGGACACGAACTGGCCGTTCGCGCGGTGCTCGGACAGCAGGTTTCGCTACAGGGCGCCCGCACGCTCGCGGGCAGGCTCGTGGCTGCTTACGGCGAGCCGCTCACGTGCCCGCTCGGCACGGTCACGCACGTGTTCCCACCGGCCGAGGTGCTTGCCGGAATGGACCCAGAGAAGCTCGCGATGCCGGCCGGCCGGCGTCGTGGGCTGATCGCGCTTGCGAGCGCGCTCGCCGGCGAGAAGCTGACGATCGACTCGGGTGCCGACCGCGCCGAAGCACGGCAGCGGTTGCTGGAGTTGCCGGGCATTGGAAGCTGGACCACCGAGTACATCGCCATGCGCGCTCTACGCGATCCCGACGCGTTCATCTCCAGCGATCTCGGCGTGCGTCGCGCGCTCGAACGTCTCAGGCGCGACGGCTCCCCCAAGTCGGCCGAGGCGCTGGCCGAGCGTTGGCGACCGTACCGGTCCTACGCGGTGCAGCATCTCTGGGCATCGCTCGGCTCAGCCACGCCGGCGTCAGGGACGCGCACGTGGTCGAAACGCAAGCCATCGTCGTCAACACGCACATCATCAGCGATCGGCCGGGCCAAACGGCTCGCCGCGTAAAAGGAGGATGAGACACATCATCATGTCGACCACCCCTACCGACCCTAGTTCGCGCTTCTACACGAGCATCGACAGTCCCATCGGCGAGCTGCTGCTGCTCGGCGACGGCGAGGCGCTGCATGGGCTGTACATGCAGAACGGGCGCAAGCCCGCGCGGATCGACCCGCGGTGGAAACGTGCGACGGCGCCCTTCGCTGGGGTGCGCGCGCAGTTGCGTGAGTATTTCGCCGGCGAGCGCATCGCTTTCGACGTGCCCCTGAAGATGCACGGCTCGGACTTCGAGTTGAAGGTCTGGCGTGCGCTCGTGGAGATCCCCTACGGCGCGACCGCCAGCTATGGCGAGATCGCCACGCGTGTCGACCAGCCCTCCGCGGCGCGGGCCGTGGGGCTCGCGAACGGGCGCAATCCGATCGCGGTGATTGTGCCCTGCCACCGCGTGATCGGCGCCGACGGCTCGCTCACCGGCTACGGCGGAGGGTTGGAGCGCAAGCAGTTGCTGCTCGAGCTCGAGCACGGACAGGGGCGCCTGCGGCCCGCGGGTGATCTCGCTGCGGCTCTCTGAGGGCGCGGCCTCCTGGCGTGCGTGCCCTGCGCGGCGCCTGCCCTGGACCACCCGCGCCCGTGCGATGCCACCCGCGCCCCATGCAATGCCGCCCCGCCCCGCGCGTGCCGACCCCGCTCGCGGGCGCCATCTGCGAGCATGCTCCGCGATGCGCGGATGAACTCGACCCCACCCGACGGAGAGCCGATCACGCCCGCGGGGCTCGTCGCGCTGGAGGCGGAGATCGCGGAGTTGGAGACGACCGGGCGGCGGGAGATGGCCGCGCGCATCCTCGCGGCGCGCGAGCTCGGCGATTTGAGTGAGAACGCCGACTACCACATCGCCAAGGAGGATCAGGCGCACCTGGAGACGAAGATCAAGCGCCTGCGCGAACGCCGCACGAATGCGCGCATCGTCGAGACCGACACTGCCGCCGCCGGCGGCAGCGGGGCGTTCGAGTTCGGGAGCACCGCCGAGGTGCTGGATGAGGAGAGCGGGAAGGTCCACACATGGACGATCGTCGGCTCGACCGAGGCGAACCTCGCGCAGGGAAAGCTCTCCGCCCAGTCGCCTGTCGCGAGCGCCCTGCTCGGCTGCGCCGTGGGGAAGTCCGTGCAGGTGCGCACGCCTCGCGGCCTGCGCAGCTATCGCGTGCAACGCCTTCTCGGTTGAGGGCCCCGGGCCAGGTGCCCGGACGCAGAGGTGCCCGGACGCAGGTGCCCGGAGGCGGAGGCGCCTTACGAATAGGCGCCTTACGCAGAGTCGCCTTATGCAGAGGTGCTGGGATCGGGTCCCGATCTCCACGCGCAGGCGGCCGCACGGTCGAGCAGCAGTCGCCGCTCGCGCGCATTGTGCGTGAGCTCGGCCGCGCGCCTGAACTCAGCGCACGCCTCCTCGTGACGGCCTAGCTGCTCGAGCAGCGCGCCGCGCACGCTCGGCAGCAGGCGATAGTCGCGCAGCGCCGGCGTGGCGGCGAGTGCGTCGATGAGCTCGAGCCCTGCCTGCGGGCCGCTCGCCATGGCGACGGCGACGGCGCGGTTGAGCTCGACGACCGGCGAGCCCGTCAGCTGCGCGAGCGCGTCATACAGCGCCACGATCGCATCCCAGTCGGTCTCGGCTGCCGTTGGCGCACGAGCGTGGCAGGCGGCGATCGCCGCCTGCAGCGCGTAGGGACCGAGCGCCTCGCGCCGCTCGCGTGCCAGCGTCTGCGCGTGCTCAAGCGCACGTAGACCGCGCGCGGCGAGCAGCCGGTCCCAGCGCGTGCGATCCTGGTCTGCGAGCAGCACCGGCTCCCCGTCTGGCCCGACGCGCGCGCGAAAGCGCGACATCTGGATCTCCATCAGTCCCACCAGCCCGTGCAGCTCGGGCTCGCGCGGCAGCAGCTCGGCGAGCACGCGTCCGAGGCGCAGCGCCTCGCGGCAGAGCTCCGGGCGCATCCACTCCTCGCCGCCGCTCGCGGCGTAGCCCTCGTTGAAGACCAGGTAGAGCACCTCGCACACCGAGCCCACGCGCGAGCGCAGCTCGTCGGTGTCCGGCAGCTCGAACCTGACCTGCGCCTCCGCGAGCGTGCGCTTCGCGCGGACGATCCGCTGTGACATCGTCGCGTCGGAGACGAGATAGGCACGGGCGATCTCGCGCGTGCTCAGTCCGCCGAGCATCCGCAGCGTCAGCGCCACGCGCGCCTCCGTCGGGAGCACCGGATGGCAGGTCACGCACATCAACCGCAGCACGTCGTCCTCGATCTGCTCCTCCTCGCGCACGAGCCCGAACTCCCGCGGCTCGCGCTCCGCCGTCTCGAGCGTTTCGAGCTCGCGCGCGATCTGCTCCTGCCGGCTCTCCAGCCGCCGCCGCCGGCGCAGCTGGTCGATCGCGCGGTTCTTCGCCGTGGTCATCAGCCACGCGCCCGGATTCTCCGGAACGCCCGACCGCGGCCAGCGCTCGAGCGCGACCACGAGCGCGTCCTGCGCCATGTCCTCCGCGAAGCCCACATCGCCGACGATCCGCGCGAGCCGCCCGATCAGCTTCGCGGCCTCGATCCGCCACACCGCCTCGACCGCACGCAGGCTCTCGAGGTCGCCCGATCGACGCCTGCTCGACTCCTGTGTGCGATCGGGCGGCACGCTCGGGGCCGTTACTGTTCGCTCGTCTGCGCGGGCGGGTCCTGCGAGAGCCGGCCGGCCTCCTGCACCTCGGGCGGGAAATCGGACATCTCGAAGACCTGGCGAACCTCGATCGTCTCGTTGTCGGACGCGGGACAGCGCGTGGCCCACTCCACGGCCTCCTCCTTCGAGGCGGCTTCGATCAGCCAGTAGCCGCCGATCACCTCCTTGGCCTCGGCGAACGGGCCGTCGGTCACGCTCGGGGTCCCGCCCGCGAACGACACGCGCGCACCCTCGGCGGGTGAGTGCAGGCCGTCGAGCGCCAGCAGCACGCCGGCTTTCGCGAGCTCCTCGTTGTACTTGCCCATCGCCGTCACCGCCTCGACGTCCGGCGTCCAGTTCTCCTCGTTGACGTTCGGGATGTTCGGCAGCATGATCATCATGAATCGCATCTCGTCTGCTCTCCTTGTGGTTGCGGATTCGACCGCGGGCGTCCGTTCGGATCTCCCAGTCTGAACCCTTGCTCTATGAACCTGTCTCAAAGCAGGCGGTGCGGCCGGTGCGTTCATGGACCAAGCTGGGCGGTGCGGGATGTCGAAGCGCGTGCTACCGATCGTCCGAGATCGGCCAGCACGTGCGAGACATCGCGTGCCGATCCAGCGCCGTGTCCAGGGACGCATTCCGGGCGTGCCGGATGTCTTGAGGCAGGTTCTAACACCACGACGAACGGCCATAGCCGATTTCGACATCGGCGAGCGAATTTCGCGAAATCGATCGCAGCCGCGACGGTCACGCCCCAGTTCGTGGCCGATCGGGCGGGATGCGACGAGGACACCAGAGCCCACGATCGCGGCTGTCGGAGCAGGCTCCGGCACGACACTCGTGGCCGACGCTCGCGCGGGCCGTGCGACAATGATCGCCTAATGCGCCGCACGGCCATCCTCCTTGCGCTCGTGCCGGCCTGCGCTCTGCTCTCGGCCTGCGGCAAGGGCGCCTACACCGGCGCCTCCGCCTCCACCGCGACGACCCCCCGCGCGGCGGGCGGGCACGAGAAGGGCTCCCATCGCGGCGGATCGCCGGGCTCGCCCACGCGCGCGCAGGCGCTCGCGTTCGTCCACGCGGTCAACCTCACGGCGCAGGATGTCCCCGGCTTCACCCCCACGCGCTCCCCCGAACACGAATCGGCGGCCGAACGGCGTCTGCAGAAGCAGTTGCGCACCTGCGCCGGTGGGGCCGCCAGCGCCGCTGTGCCGCAGGGCTCGCAGGGAGGACTCGCGCAGGCGAGCTCCCCGCACTTCGAACTCAAGCGCGGCATCCTCGCGCTGAGCGCGAGCTCGGAAGTGAACGTCGCGCGCAGCGCCGCCGAAGCCGACGGCGCGCTCAAGGCGATCCGCAGCTCGCGCGTGCGCGCGTGCTTTGAGAGCTACCTCTCGGCGCTGTTGAAATCCGAGCAGCACTCCTCCGCGGAGACGGTGCTGGGCGTGTCGATCGCCTCCGGCACGCCGCCCGCGCCCGGCAGCACCGGCGGCTTCGGCTGGCGTATCACCGCGAAGCTCTCGATCCGCGGCGTCCACGTCTCGCTGTACTTCGACATCCTCGGCTTCGTCATCGGCCCCGCGCAGGTGACGCTCACGAGCTCCGGCACCGTCGAGCCGTTCCCCGGGCGCGCTCAGGAGCAGCTCTACAACGAGCTGCTCACCCGTGCCCGGGCGCAGAAGCTGTAACTCGACCACGGTCGAAGGTTCATGCCGGCGCGAATGTCATCGGAGACGCTGCGCATGCTGGGGATCAAGGGCTGATGGGGGTGGTCGTGCCGCATGCGGCACGACCCGAGGCCGCACATGTGCGGCCTCGCCGAGCGGCGCATGCGCCGCTCGGTAGACACGCCGCATGCGGCGTGTCTCGGGACCGCGCATGCGCGGTCCCGCCCGGCGGCACATGTGCCGCCGGGAACAACATCAGCTTTTTTCAAGCATGTGTTGTCCTGCGGTTGAGGCCCCACCCGAGTGGGTGAATCAGGCCGATCACGTGCCCCTCGTGGTCCTGGAGCAGGCCGAGGATCATGCTGCCGCCCCTGCGGTTGAGGCCCCACCCGAGTGGGTGAATCAGGCCGATCACGTGCCCCTCGCGGTCCTGGAGCAGGCGAGGATCATGCTGCCGTCCTGCCGTGAGGCCCCTACCCGATCGGGTTGATCAGGCCGATGACGTGCCCCTCGGGGTCCTGGAACAGGCCGAGGATCATGCTGCCCATGATTTCTTCCGGACCCATCATGCGCGAGCCGCCGAGGCTCTCGGCCTGCGCGAGCGCCGCCTCGACGTCAGGCACGGTCACGTAGAAGGTGACGTGGCCGTCGTAGCCCTCGGGCGCCGAGCCGATGCCGCCGCCGATGCCAATGCCTTCGGGGGTGAGGTTCTGCTCGCGCGCGGTGACGCCGTAGTTCATCTCGTTTTCGGTGTTGAACTCCCACCCAAAGAGGCTCGAGTAGTACTCTCTCAGCTTCTCCGCGTCCTTGCCCATGATCTCGAAGTGGACAACCGGTGCTCCCATGACGTTCTCCCTTTCGCTCGACTCGCCTATGGATCGCTGCGAACTCTGAGACTACAGCTCGATCGTCGTGCCCTCGATCGCGACGCTCACCTTCGGGGAGCCCTCCGCGGCCGGGCGTGCGAGTCGCTGCGCGAGCTCGTCGAGGGCGTCGTCGTTGCGGTCGTGGCGATGGTGGAACAGCACCACCTCTCCCACCCCCGCGCGCCTGCCGAGCTCGACGGCGTAGTCGGCGACCGCATGGCCGAAGTCCGCCTGCGCGGCGAGCTCGGCTGGGAACATCGCCGAGTCGTGCACCAGCACGTCGGCGTCCCGCGCCAGCTCGAGCGCCGCCGGGTGGTACGCCCCCCAGCCGTCCTCGCCCGGGCCGAGCGCCGTGGGGGAGTGGTCGGGCAGGTAGGCGATGCTCGCGCGACCGTCGCTCACGCGGTATCCGAGCGTGCGCCCGCCCTTGTGCGGGATCTCGCGCACCAGCACCTGGAACCCCTCGAGCTCGTGCTCGCCGGGCGCGATCGTCGCGAACGTCCACTCACCGCGCAGCTCCGTCGGTTCGATCGGGAAGTACGGCGGGCGCATCACCCCCGCGAGCAGGCTCGTCGCGTCCTGCCCGCTCTCCTGCTCGGGCACCATCACGCGCACCCGCGCGCGCGGGTCGTCGCCGGCGGGGAAGAACGGCAGGCCGAGCGTGTGATCCCAGTGCATGTGGCTGAGCACGATCGTCCCCGCGTAGGGCTCGCCGTCGAAGAGGCGCGACGCGACCTGTAGGCCCGTGCCCGCGTCGAGGATCAGCGTCGGTCGCGGCGCTCCCGACTGCGCCGCTCCCGTGTGCTCCGCTCGTGCGTGCGCTGTTCCCGGCGGAGATCCCGACGCGCCGCTCGGGCCGTTGTCGTGCGCGCCGCCGCCGTCGTCGTCGTCGCGCGTGCTGTCGTCGTGCGCGAGCGCCACGCACGAGGTGTGACCGCCGTAGCGCACGTACTCGGCGCCGACGGCGGGGGTCGATCCCCGCACGCCGCACAAGTGCACCCGCAAGCGCTCAGCCCCGCGGGTCGGGTTTCGTGCGGCGGTGGTCCTTCGAGAGCTCTCGCAGCGCGCCGCGATCGAGCTCGTGCGCCTGCACCGCCGCCACGCGACAGGGTGTGACCGCGACGAGCGTCGAGGTGCGCAGGCCCTCCTCCAGCGCCGCGCGCTCGCCGAGCATTGCGCCCGGCCCGTACTCGGCCAGGCGCCGGCCGTCCTCCTCCACGCGCAGCACGCCGTCGAGCAGCAGGAACACCTCCGAGCCCCGTTCGCCCTGCCGGACGAGCGCATCGCCCGTCTTCACCTTGCGGATCTCCGGCTTGTGCCCGCCCTGCATGACCTGCGCCGAGAGCCCGCGCTCGAGCGCGCTCTCGACCGCCGTCACGAGCGCCTTCGAGTCCGTGTCGCCCCACGGCGTGTGGCGGCCGAAGGACTTGCGATACCAGTCCTTGAAGTCCGCCAGCCCCGACTTGTGGCTGAGGCGCAGCTGCTCGTCATAGACCCAGTGGCGCGGGAATTTGCTCGCGCCAGTCATCCGCGCCTGCGTGCGCCCGTCCGCGTGGAGCGTCAGCGACAGTGTCGTCCACACCAGCGGCGCCTGCCACTGCACGAACGGTCTGCGCCGCACGCGACGCGGCGCGGGCACGCCCGTGCGCCCACCCGCGGTCTGCGTGAACGTCACGCAGCCATCTCCCTTCACCGGCTTGGGCGCGAGGTCGGGCAGGCCGATCGCCTCGAACGTGCGCGCCACCGGGCCGACCTTCACCGTCGTCGCGCCCATCAAGCCCCCGCCGCCCTGGCCGAAGTCGGTGATGCGGCCCTTCTCATCGACCTCGATCCACGCCTTCAGCACGTTCGCAAAGCGGAAGCGGTCGGCGTCGCGCAGCTCCTCCAGGTCCTCGATCTCATCGGGCAGCGGCTCGTCGTAATGAGCCATGCCCGCGTCGAACGCCAGGCGCTGCGAGCCCTCGATCGCCTCCGAGGGGATCCACGACACCGACGTGATCGAGCTCTCGTGGCGCATCTCGCGACAATTATCACAGGATGCCCGTCGCACGGGATGCTCGGCGGGGCCGGAGCGGGGCTCGAGTGGTGCGCCCCAGAGCGGCGCACCCGTAGGGCCCTCGCCCGCGCCGCGCCCTCTGGCTGCCGCCTATGCTTGGCCGCATGAGCCACGACGCGCTCGTCGTCGGGTCGGGCCCCAACGGCCTGACGGCGGCCATCACCCTTGCCCAGGCGGGCCGGCGCGTGCTCGTGCTCGAGGCCGCTCCGCGCGCCGGCGGCGCGGTCGCGACCGAGGAACTCACGCTTCCCGGGTTCCACCACGACACCTTCTCCGCCGTGCACCCCGCAGGCGCCGCCTCGCCGATGTTCGCCGCGCTCGAGCTCGAGCGTTATGGCCTGCGCTGGATCCACCCGCCCGTCTGCCTCGCCCATCCGCTGCCCGACGGCAGCGCCGTGGCGCTGTATCGCGACCTCGAGCGCACCGCCGCGAGCCTCGAGCAGAGCTGCCCCGGCGACGGCGAGCGCTGGCGCGCGTTCGCGGCCCCGTTCGTTCGCTCCTTCGACGCGCTGCGTGAGACGATGCTCGGCGGCTTCCCACCCGTGCGCGCGCCGCTGCGACTGACCGCCGGACTCGGGCCGCGGGGGATGCTCGGCTTCGTCTCGCTCCTGCCGATGGCCGCGACCACGCTCGGCGAGCGCCTCTTCGCCGGCGAGGGCTCGCGCGCGTGGCTGTACGGATCGGCGATGCACTCCGACGTGCCCCCGCCCGGGCGCGGCAGCGCGATCGCCGCCGCCTACCTTACGCTGCTCGGTCACGGCGCCGGCTGGCCCAGTCCCGAGGGGGGCGCCGGGCGGCTCGCCGATGCGCTGCTCGCGTGCCTTAGCGAGCACAGCGGTGAGGTGCGCACCGGCGCTCACGTCGTACGCGTGGCCGTCGAGCGCCGGCGCGTCGTGGGGGTGGAGCTCTCCGGAGGCGAGCGCATCTCCGCGCCACTCGTGATCGCCGACACGATGCCCGGCGCGCTCGCCGATCTCGCCGGCGACGCCTTCCCGGGACGCTACGCGCGCGCGCTGCGCCGCTACCGCTACGGGCCCGCGACGCTCAAGGTGGACTGGGCGCTCGACGGCCCGATCCCGTGGACGGCTGCGCCTGCGCGCGAAGCCGGGACCATCCACCTCGGCGGCTCCGCGCGCGAGATGCTCGCGAGTACCGCCGCGATGCGCACGGGTCTGCCCGAGCAGCCGTTCATGCTTGTCGGCCAGCAATCCCTCGCCGACCCTACGCGCGCGCCTGCGGGCAAGCACACCGCGTGGGGCTACACCCACGGCCCACACACCGTCGACTGGGCGGCCGAGCGCGATCGCCACGTGCAGCGCATGGAGGCTCAGGTCGAGCGCTTCGCGCCGGGCTTTCGCGAACGCATCCTCGCCCGCCACGTCCTCGCGCCCGCCGACATGCAGGCGCGCAACGCCAACCTCGTCGGCGGCGACGTCGGCGGCGGCAGCTACGTGCTATCGCAGGTCCTCTTCCGTCCCGTGCCCTCGCTCGCCCCCTACCGCACGCCCGTGCGCGGTCTCTACATCGGCAGCGCCGCCGCCTTCCCCGGCGGCGCCGTCCACGGCGTCCCCGGCCACGCCGCCGCGCGGCTCGCGCTCGCTAGGGCGCGCATCGTCGGGTAGCGGTCCTGGTCTCCGCGGATCGCAGGCGCCGTTCGTGGGCGTGTCGCCCGAGCACGCGCCGCGTCTACTGCGCTACTTGCGTTTGGCGCCCTTCGCCTGGTGCTCGATGACTTTGCCGAACGCCGCCTCCAGCTGACCGGTCATGCGCTGCTTGAACAGTGCCAGCAGCGCCTCCGAGGCGAGCGGGCGCAGCGAGTCGACGGCCTCGATCAGCTCGTCCCAGCGCTCGGCCGGCTGGCCTTCCTGATCGAAGGGCTCCCACAGCTCTTTCAAGAACAGCTTCGTGAACGCGCGCGCGATCGAGTCGGCGTCGCGGTTGACCCGCTCGACCAGCACGAGCGCCGCGTGCAGCGGGATGCCCAGCGCGACCACCTGTTCGGCGTCGCGCAGCAGCGCCGGGCTCGGCACTTCGAAGCGCCCGTCGCCGAGCGCCACCAGCAGCTTCAGCTTGCGCACGCGCTCCACGTCCTTCGCGTCGGTCTCGCCGAAACGACTCGCCAGTTCCTCCGCCGTGATCATCTCGGCCGTCTCCGGCTCATACGGGGTCGTCACCGCGCGGCGCAACCCGAGCAGGCGCTCGGCCAGGCCGTCGGAGCCGCTCAGCAGTCGCTCGATCGCCGCGAGATTGAAGCCGTCGGCCTGCAGATCGAGGATCAACCGCAGCCGCGCCACGTGCTCGGCGTTGTAGTAGCCGACCCGCGCGCGCACCTCCGGCGGCGGCAGCAGCCCGCGCGTATGGTGGTTGCGGATGTTGCGCACCGACATGCCCACCTCCGCCGCCAGCTGCTCGACGGTGAGGTTGTACCCGGAGGCGTTCGTGGTTGGGGAGGGCGTCCCCTGCGCGCCGTTGCTCTCGCGCTCGCGGGCGGGCTTGCGCGGTCGTTTCGCCGGCCGCTCGATCGTCTCGGAATCCGTGCTTGCCATCGTGGCTTTTAGGGTACCAACATCTATGTTCCCTCGTTTGAGGTAGCATTGATTCGCGTCATGATCTTCCAGACCTCTCTGCGCACCCTCCAAGTCGGCGAGATCCATCCGCCGAACATCGCTCGATTGCGCGAGCCGCACCGGTCGGGTGGCGTCCGTGGCTGAACGCGGAGCCGTCCCCCAAGTCCCGGCGCTGCGCCGCCGCGCGCTCGGGCTGATCCGCTCGTTCACCTCGCCGCTGCTGCCCGACGACTATCTCGAGCTGATCAACCCGCTGTGGTCCACGCGCGAGCTGCGCGGACGTGTCGAACGTGTCGAGCCCGCGAGCTCCGACGCGGTCACCGTCCTGATCAAGCCCGGCTGGGAGTGGCCCGGCCACCGCCCCGGGCAGTATCTGCGCCTGGGCATCGAGGTCGACGGCCGCCACCACTGGCGCGCCTACTCGCTGACCTCCGAGCCCGGCCGCGCCGACGGCTGCATCTCGATCACGCCCAAGCTCGTGCCCACCGGCGCCGTCTCGCCGTTCCTCTGCGAGCGCCTGCGCCCCGGCGCGATCGTGCGCCTCGGCGGCGTCGAAGGGGCCTTCACGCTTCCCGACCCGCTGCCCGCGCGCCTGCTGTTCGTGAGCGCCGGCAGCGGCATCACGCCGATCGCGAGCATGCTCCGCGGCCTCGCCGCACGCGACGCGCTGGGCGGCGCTGCCGCGGCGGCTCACCGATCGCTGAACGGCGGTGTGCCCGCACGCGACGCTCTGGAGAACGTCGTCCACATCCACAGCACCCGCGATCCCGAGCAGTTCGTCTTCGCCCGCGAACTGCGCGAGCTCGCCAGTGCTCATTCCGGCTATCGCCTGCACGAGTGGACGAGCTCTGAGCAGGGCCGCCTCACGCCCGCGAGCCTGCAGGAGCTCTGCCCGGACTGGGCCGAGCGCGAGACGTTCCTGTGCGGGCCCTCCGGCCTGTTGGAGGCGATGGACGCGCACTGGCGCGAGCACGCCGATCCCACGCGGCTGCACGTCGAGCGCTTCCAGCCCGACGAGCACGTCGGCGAAGGCGAGCGCGGCGCCGGCGGCGCGATCCGCCTGTGCTCGAGCGGCCTCGAAGCGCGCAGTGACGGCGAGCAGCCGATCCTCATCGCCGGCGAGCAGGCCGGCGCGAGCATGCCCTTCGGCTGTCGCATGGGCATCTGCCACAGCTGCGTCGGGCGGCTGCGCTCCGGTCGGGTGCGCGACCTGCGCACCGGCCGCGTCCACGGTCAGCCCGGCGAACTGCTGCGCACCTGCATCAACGCACCCGAGGGCGACGTCGAGATCGACCTCTGAGTCATTCGTCCGCGCACATCGCGCCGCGCACATCCCACACCATCGTCACACCGCATACACCACAACTCGCCCCACACCCTCCTCACTCCTCATACACACAAAGGAACCCCATGTCTGCCACCTACACCGAGCCCACGACCACCACGCGCGAGCGCGGCTTCGAGGAGATCGAGAGCCCGATGGCCCATCTCAGCCCCGCGCAGCTCGACGAGCTCGGACGCGAGTTCGACGCGCTGCACGCCGAGATCTTCGCCGACCTCGGCGAGCGCGACTCGCGCTACATCCGCTCCACGATCCGCCTGCACCGTCATCTCGTGCTCGCCGCCCGCGCGCTGCTGCTCGGTTCGAGCAAACGCCCGCTGTGGTTCGCCGGCACCGCCGCGCTCTCGCTCGCGAAGATCCTCGAGAACATGGAGATCGGGCACAACGTCATGCACGGCCAGTGGGACTGGATGAACGACCCCGACATCAACTCCCAGTCCTGGGACTGGGACACCGCCTCCCCGGCCGACGCGTGGCGGCACTCCCACAACTACGAGCACCACACCTTCACCAACATCCGCGGTCTCGACCGCGACCTGGGCTATGAGATCATGCGCATCGACCCGCACCAGCCGTGGAACCCCGTCTACCTGCTCCAGCCCCTCTACAACCTGCTGCTGATGGGCTTCTTCGAGTGGGGCGTGGCGGTGCACGACCTCAACTGGGACGCGATCGGCACCGGCGAGAAGACCAAGGCCCAGGTCCTCTCCGAGCTGGGGGCGATCGGCGTGAAGGCCCGCAGGCAGGTGATCAAGGACTACGTCGCCTTCCCCGCGCTCTCCGCCGCCGCCTCCGCACTCGCGGCCGCCGCCTCCGGGCGAGGAGGATCGCGACGCGCGGCGCGGCGCAGCTTCAAAGCGACCGCGACCGCCGACTTCACCGCCAACATCGTGCGCAACGTGTGGGCGCACTCGATCATCTTCTGCGGGCACTTTCCCGACCAGACCTACACGTTCAGCAAGGCCGAGGCCACCGAGGAGACCCGTGGGCAGTGGTACGTGCGTCAGCTCACCGGCTCGGCCAACATCGACGGCAGCTCCCTCTTCCATCTGCTGGCGGGCAACCTCTCCTTCCAGGTCGAGCACCACCTGTTTCCCGACATGCCCTCCAGCCGCTACTCGGAGATCGCTCCGCGCGTGCGCGACATCTGCCACCGCTACGGCCTGCCCTACAACACCGGCCCGCTGAGCAAGCAGCTGGGGACCGTCCACCGCACGATCCTGCGTTTGGCTTTCCCCGGCGGCAAGCCGCGCCGCAAGCCCGGGCCCTACGCGCCCGAGGCTGTTTGAGCGTCGGTAGCCGCGGCCTCTGAGGCGTCTCCCTCTGCCGTCGGGCTCGGCGCACCCGTGGCGGCGGCTTCGCCGGCCGCCGAGCTGGGGGTCTTTGCCGCGAGCGTCCACACCGGCAGCTTCGCCTCCCGTCCGCGCACCTCGAACTCGCCCACCAGCACGAGGTCCGCGGGCGGGTCTTTCAGCCGGTCGCGCGTGGACTGCGCGCAGAACAGCATGTGTCCGCTGCCCTTCGTCATCCCCTCCAGGCGCGACGCCGTGTTCGTCGTGTCGCCGATCGTCGTGTACTCCACGCGCTGCTCCGAGCCCACGTTCCCCGCCATCACCGGGCCGCTGTTCAGCCCTACTCCCATCGCAAAGCCGCTCTCGTGGCCCTCCTGCGCCAACCACGCGTTGAAGTGCTCAAGGCGCGGCCCGACCATCTCGCGCGCCGCGCACAGTGCCCGGTCGGCGTGGTCGTCCTGCTCGAGCGGCGCCCCGAACGCCGCCATGATCCCATCGCCCATATAGGCGATCAACGTGCCGCCTGCCGCCATGATCGCCTCGGTCATCTCGTTCAGGTAGTGGTTGACGACCTCGATCACCCGCTCCGGCGTCTGACTCTCGGAGAAGCTCGTGAACCCACGCAGGTCGCTGAACAGGATCGTGCAATCGCGTTCCACTCCTCCCAGTCTTAGATTCTCGTTCGCGCTTTCCAGCACCTGATCGACCACATCTCCCGGCACGAACCGCGAGAATACGTCCCGCACCCGTTCGCGCTCGATCGCCTCGCCCACATACAGCACCGCCAGCGTGCCCAGCGTGCCGATCGCCAGGGCCAGCAGCGGGTAGACGAACGTCCAGATCCAGCCCGTGTTGAAAGCGATCTGCGTCGCGATCGTGAACACGAACGCCAGCGCGATCGCGTCTACGAGCGCCCGCCAGCGTGCCACACGCAGGCTGCCCAGGGGGGCGTCTATACCCAAAAGGACGATCAACATGACATCGACCCAGGTCGGGGCGTTCGTCAGCGGGACGCCCCTAAGCAGCGTCGAAGTCGCGTTCGCCCAGATTTCGGGGCCGGGCATGCCATTGCTCGTCGCCGTTGGATGAATGTCCTGGAGGATCGGCGAGGTGGCCCCGACGATCACGATCTTGCCGCGGACGGCGCTAGGCGAGAACTGGTTGAGCAGGACCTTGGAGTAAGGGATCGACTTGATCGTTTCGGACGGCCCGACGTAGTCGATCGGCAATGCTCCGTCTTCAAAGCGCGAGGCCAGGATCGGTCGCCCGGTCGCCGTTTCGGCGATCACCACCGCGAAGCTGTGCAGATGGTTGTAGGCATATTCAAAACGTCTTATCGAGCCGTCTGCGTCCTCCGGAAATCTCACCTCGGCGGGTCGAGTTCCCAGTTCGTGCAGCAAGGCTGGGCTACCGCCGAAGATTCCCGTGATGCCCCGCTTGTCGACTTCGGTGGTTCCGAGCACGGTTTTCCCATGCGCCTGCGCGATCGCTTCGGCCAAGGCTTCATCGTCGCGCGGGTCCGTTGGGTGAGCGAATTCGATGTCCATCGCGATCACCTTTGCGCCCGCCACGCGCAGATGTTCGATGACCTGCGCGTCGTAGCGGCGGGGGAATGGGAACTCGGACGACATGCCGCGGCTCGTCAGCTCTTGGAAGGTGGCCGATTCGATCCCGACCAGCATCACATCGGAAGGCGGGGACTGCTTTCCGCGGATCGAGAACCTCGCGTCGATCGTCTGCAGTTCGCTACGTCGCAGCAGGTGCGTTGCATAGGCGCCCACGCCGATCCCCGCGGCGACCACGGCCGCCCCGATCAGCAGGGCCATCTTGCGCTGTCCCCACCTCGCGCGACCCATTCAGCTCACTCCTGTCACAATCCCCGCTGGCACCGGGACGATGCTAACCGTACGTACAATCTTCGGAGTCTTCGCACTGCGCGCCGGGCGGCTGGCGATGCTGCCCGTGCTTGCGCTGCTCCTCATCGCACTCCTCCTTTTCGCCGCCGCGATTCCGGCCGCATCTCACGCGGCTCCGCCTCTCGGCGCGCTCTCTCAGCTGGCGAGCCCCTTCAACTGCGTGAGCGAAGAAGGCTACGAAGAAGAAGTCAAAGCGTTCATCGGCTGCGGAACGCTGCTGCCGAAAGGATCGATGTCGAGCACGTACGAGGCTCCGGTCAGCCCCGACGGCAAGAACGTCTACTCGGTCGCGATTGCCGGCGCCCTGATCGAGTACTCGCGACAGTCCGACGGATCTCTGAAACCGATCGGCTGCATTACCGAAGGCACGGAACCGTGCGCGTCCGAAAACGTCACCACCGAAGCGACGGCGATGAAAGCTCCGGCGGCGATCGCGATCAGTCCCGGCGGAGGCAACGTGTACGTTGTGACGCAGGGCTCCAACGATCTCGTCACGTTCACGCGCGACACCACCACGGGACTGCTCACGGAGACAGGCTGTATCAGCGCCGAAGCCGCGAGCCCGTGCGCGATCAAAGAAGCCAAGGGATTGGGGAATCCCTACGGCGTCACGATCAGCTCCGACGGCAAGAACGTCTACGTCGCGAGCCTCGGCAGCGAAGCGATCGCCGAGTTCTCGCGCAACACCGAAGGCGCGCTTGCGGCGATCGTCGGCCACGAATGCATCGGTGGTACAGGCAGCGGCTGTCCGATCAACACGGCTATCGGCCTGCACGAAGTCGTCACCACAGAGGTCAGTCCCGACGGGTCTGACCTCTACGCGGCGGCCGGAGCAAAAGACCCCGAATCCGATGTCGCCGCCTTCGCACGCGAACCGGGCACCGGGGTCCTCAAACAGTTGGCCGGCGCAGAAGGCTGCATCGGCACCGTCGCCAGCTGCGCCGAAGCCAAAGTCATCGAAGGCTCAGAGTCGCTCGTCATCAGCCCGGACGGAAAGAACGTCTATGCCAACTCTTTCGACGACAGCGCCATCGTCGAGCTCAAGCGCAACTCCACGACCGGCGCCCTTGCGCAGCTGCCGGAACCGAACGGGTGCTTGGCGCACGCAAAAACCGGGCCGACCGCCGGCTGCTCGCCGGCCAACGGGGTCGGGAATCCGCTCGGCGTAGCGATCAGCCCCGGCGGCGAAGACGTCTACGCAAGCAGCTCCAACGAAGACGACGTGGCGGAGTTCACCCGCAACGCCGAAACGGGTGCTCTAACCGCGTTTCCGGCGCCCTACGAATGCATCGGCAAAACCGGTAAAAACACCTGTGGCACGAGCGGCGCCACCGGCATCGCGGGAGCACGCCGGGTGACCGTAAGCCCCGACGGTAGGAACCTATATGTGGCCGGACAGCCCGATCATGCCGTGGTCGAGCTGGCTCGCGCGGGCGAACCGCCCGTTGAATCCACCTGTGCCTGTGCTCCGCCGATCGGCAATCAGACAGTCGTCAAACAGGCCCCTCCGGTCGTCGTCCCGCCCCCGATCTTCCTTCGCACCGGCAACGTGGCGCCTGTGTCCGGCAGGGTGCTGGTGAAGGTGCCCGGGAGCAAGCAGTTCGTGCCGTTGCAGACGCTGCGCCAGATCCCGTTTGGCTCGGTCATCGACGCGACCAACGGCAAGGTGAGTGTGACGACGGCGCTACCGAACGGGAAGACACAGACGGGGCAGTTCTTCGCCGGTGAGTTCATCCTCAGACAGGAACGCAACGGGATGGTCATCGCCGAATTGACCGGCGGCAACTTCTCGGTCTGTCCTACCAAGCGCGAGCGGCTTCACGTTGCTCGGGTGAACTCGGCGTCAGCCTACGCGGCTGCCTCGGGCAAGCACGTAGTGCGCAAACTGTGGGCCAACGCCCACGGCAAATTCTCCACCAAGGGCAACTACGCCGCTGGTGCGGTCCAGGGTACGGAATGGCTGACCGAGGATCTATGCGACGGGACGCTGATCCGTGTCACGCGCGACAAGGTGGCGGTGACGAACCTCGTCAACCACAAGCACGTCGAGGTCAAGACTGGGCACAAGTACTTGGCCAAGGCTCCCTGAAGGTCTGTCAAGACAGGCCTAGCTTGTGGCCTCATTGCTGGTATAGTGACCACATGCGTGAGATCGGTGTCCGTGCGTTGAAGCAGTCCCTGAGCGAGACCCTAAGAGAGGTCGCCGGTGGTCAACAGGTGCGTGTGACCGTCCGCGGCCGGCCGTTGGCAGACATCGTCCCGGCCGGCGCCTCCGTGCGGGACGATCCCCTGCGAGCACTGGTAGCCGAAGGGAGGCTGACTCCGCATACGCGCGAGCGAGCCAAACGGGCGCCTCGGCTCGTAAAGACAGATATCAGCGCATCCTCACTGGTGTTGGCTGAGCGGGAAGCCGAGCGCTGAACCTCTACCTGGACGCGAGTGCGCTGGTCAAGCGCTATGTCGCTGAGTCCGGCAGTGATGTTGTCCGCGACGCGATGGATCGCGCAGACGGATGGTTCATGTGTCGTGTCGGCTTCGTCGAGACTGTCCGTGCCGTAAGCCTGGCAAGCGGTCGATCGGCCGCCAAAACAGTGCGAGCGGAGTGGCATATGTTCGACGTTGTAGAGATGGGCGAGCGCCTGGCGGAGGATGCGGCCGAACTCGCGATCGACCGCGGGTTGCGCAGTCTGGACGCTCTGCACCTCGCCGCTGCCCTCACGCTCCCCGTGGAGGACCTGCTCCTCGCCACTTGGGACCGGCGCCTGCATACGGCCGCCTGTGCAGAGGGGCTCCAGCTCATACCGGAGACGCTCGACTGAGCACCGCTAAGCGGCGGCGTCGGTCGTGTATCCGGCAGGGGTGGTTTCCATTACGAGTTCGCGGACCCGACGCGTCTCAGCCCCTCGGCAGTGAGCTGACGCTTGTACGGACCCCGGCCGGTGAGGCACACGGCGCCGCAGCGCGCCGCTAGGGTCAGTGCGTCCGGCGCACGCATCCCGGCGCCGAGCCCGTAGGTGAGGCCTGCGGCGAAGGAGTCGCCGCAGCCGTAGGAATCGACGATTTCGCCGGCTGGCGCCGCTGCCGTCCATGAGCCCGATTCCTTATCGCGCTGCCGGTAGACGCCGCCCCGCGCTCCTTCGGTGGAGACGACCAGCTCGGCTTCCTTCTCGGCGGTGTGCGCCTCTCCGCGCTCGGTCGTGTCGTTGGCGCTCAACACCAGCGCGTCCAAGGCGACACCGCGCCCGAGCGCGTCGCTCGCACGTGGGCTTGCCACGAGCACCCGCGCGGCGCGGGCGGCACGCAAGGCGGCCACGTCGCCCGCTGTGAAGTAGACGGCATCCATTTCCGCCAGCCGGTCCCACCCACACGCGACATCCTCGCCCAGCGGCTCCAGCCGCGGACCGTAGGTGACGATCGCCCGCTCACCCTGGGCGTCCACGAGCGTTGTCGCGGTCCGCGTGGGCGCAGCCCGCCGCGCGGCCATTACCTCCACGCCCAGCTCGTCCAGGCGCTCGACCGTCTGGCGGCCGTGCTCGTCTTCGCCCAGCGCGGTGACGAGCAGGCAGGTCCCCGCCAGCCGAGCCATCTGCACCGCTGCGACGGCGCCGCCCCCGGCCGGCTCCTCGAACGGATCTTCCGCGTGCACGATCTCTCCGGCCCGCGGCACATGCGCCACGCGCGCGAAGCGCACCCACTCGACGTGTCCGACAACCGCCACCTTGAGACTGCGCATCGCCGCAGTCTCACACAAGCCGCCGAACCTCCCCAACGTCCGCCGCTCCCGGCCGTCGCCGGCGGGCGTTCCTCAACGGGCGAGGATCTGGTCCTCGAGTCGGTAGCCGAGGCGCGCCGAGATGCGATCCGCTGCTGCGATCAAATGCGGGTGAAGCGCGCCGGCGAGTCGCTCGACGCTGATCGCCGAGACGTCCGCCGAGAGGTCGATCGCTGCGACTGCAGCTCCCGCCTCGTTGCGCACGGGGGCGGCAATCGCGATTCGCTCCTTCGCGAGCTCTTCGTCCTCGGTCGCAAAACCCTCTTTCCGGATCGCCTGAAGCTCGGCCCAAAGCACCTCTCCGCCGGCGATCGCGTTCGGCCCTCGGCGCTCGCTGCCAGCTCGCGCCAGCAACGCTCGCGCGTCCTCCTCGGGGAGATTCGCGAGCAATACCTTTCCGAGCGCCGTGCAGTGCGCTGGCGCTCTGGACCCGACTCCGACACCGAGATCGATCCTGTCTCGTGCGCGCTGAAAGCTCACGGCCAGGTCGAGATAGACGATCTCCAGACCGTCGAGCATCGCTAGGCCGACCGTGAAGTTGGATCCCCGGCGCAGTTCTTCGAGGATCGGGCGCGCCTGCTCGCGCAATCCCGTCGAGTTCAGCGCCGACATCCCCAGATCCGTGACCCGCAATGACAGACGGTACTTGCGACTCCTGTCCTGCTCCATGTAACCGAGCGCGACAAGCGTCGTCAGGTAGCGATGCGTGGTGGAGCGGCTCATCCCGAGCTGGTCGGCGATGTCGGCAATCCCCAGCACCGAACGCCCCGGCTTGAAGCACTCCATAATCGCCAGCCCCCGCGCCAGCGACTGCGAGTAACGCGGGCCGGAGAAAACTGGCGAGAGGGAGGGGGATATCGAGATCGAATCGTCCATGGTTCGGCTCGGCGTCATCAAGCAGTTGGGTCGGGCGCCGTGGGGCGACGCCCGACCCTTATCTCTGGCAGAGACCGGGACAGGCGGAACTTCCCATGACCCGCACCGAGCGATACCCGCGCGCCGTCTGGCGACGGCGCCTCTCTTTCAGCGGGAAGCTCGCACGGCCGGCATGTATGTCCTCGGTCATGGTCGATGATCGTGACGCACGCAAACGCGCTCGGCAAGTCCGCTGGGGGAGTATTCCTCTAGCGGATATCCGCTATCGGATATTTCCCCGCTGCCTCGATCGGCATTAAGCGCGGACAGGTGTACGGGCGCTCGCGATGGGCGAGCCTGCGGGAGCGCAGCACCAGCATCGCCGGTCGCGCCAGCCCGCCGAGCGCGCCGAGCACGCGTTCTGTCGTCTCGCGCGCGTACGGCGACCACGCGTTGGGCTCCGACAGGTAGAGGCTTGTCATCCCGGCCAGGATCAGCCGATGCTCGACGCCCACCGCCTCGGCCCGTTGGGCCGCTTCGATCGCCAGCAGCTCCATCCGCTCGGCCATCTCCGCTCCCGAGGAGTAATGGTCCAGGAGGTTGCGCTGGCCGGTCGCTGCGTCCTCGGCCCGGTCGACCAAGCTGTCGAGCAGCGTATGCAGCGCTCCCATCCACGGCCAGTAGAGCGACTCGATCGCCCGCGCATGCCCAGCCGTGAGGCTGCGATCGGCAGCCGCGCCGAGGAGGGCGAGCGTCGCCAACGATGAGCCGGCGGCCGCCGCCGGCTCCCACCATCGCCGTCCCGCTTGCGCGGGAGCGACCCGCTCGGCCCAGCGTGCCAGCGCAGGATGGTCCTCGGCTTCGGCGAGGTTGATGTGACTCTGGTAGAAGACGATCCGCGCGGCCTGCTCGAGCACCGACTCCGCGATCAAACCGTAGGCAGGCAGCTCGACCAGCAGCGCGCGGCAACGGTCCACCAGTGCGATCAGATAGCCACCGTCCGCGCCGTGGCAGTCGTGCCGGTAGTAATCGACGTGAGGTCGGCCCGGCTGCAGGGCAATCTCAATCGCCGCGTGCAGTTCACGAGCATTTGCGGATGGATCGGCGCTTGGCTGCTCCATCAGCGAGTCGGTGTACTGGTAGATGCTCTGCAGTCGTACAAGCAGGCGCACGAGCGGCGCCCGTAGATCGGGATCTGCGAATGCCGCGAATGCCGCGACGCCCTCCAGGCTCGCCCAATCGTTCTCGTAGACCTCGAGCGCCAGGCGGCGAAGCCGCGCGTCGGGGATCTCCTGCGCCCGCCGGCGCAGGTCGCGAAGCTCTCGCCGGGCAACCGGCAGCACCGTGAACCAGTAGCGACCGGCCGCCGAGGCGAAGGCGCCAGCCAATTCCCAGCGTCGATTGAGTCGCGTGTTCACACGGGATAGCTTCCCCGCGTGTCAATCTCCATGCAACCCCTGTTCGGCTACTCCTGAAAGCTCGCTCGCGCGGAAACGCCCGCGGCGGAGTACCCCGGTAGCGCGATGATGGCAAGCGCGATTCCCAGCATCAGCAAGAGCGTCAGCACGACCTGTGCACCCCCGACGCTGAACGGTGCGGGAAAGCCAACATCCAAACGCAGGTAACGGTCTCCCAGCGCGTGCGCGTATACGCCCATCACTACGCCGTCCAAGCAGCCGATGCCAAGCACGATCGCGCTTTCCAGCAGCAGGCAGCGCCACAGCTGCCCGCGGTCAAAGCCCTGCGCTTTCAGCGACGACAGGCGCGCGCGCCGTTGATAGATCGCCGTCGATAGAGCTGTCGCCAGAGCGAGCGCGGCCACTACCAGCAGCAGCGTCGAAATCTCGCTCAATGTTCTCAACCCCTGGCGCACCGAGCTCTCGACCTCGGCGATCCGTTCCTGTGAGGTCTGCACCCGCAGGCTCGGCTGACTCTTGAGCAGCCCCTTCACGAGATCCCTGCCCGCGGCGGGTGTAACTCCAGGCCTGAGGCTCAGCGAGATCGCCGTCGGCGTGGTGCTCAGCCAGTAACGGCTGTAGTCCCGCGTGTTCACGCTGATCGTGCCCGACGGCCACCCCGTGTTCGTGGTGATAGCCGCAACCCGCAGCGGCGCGATGCCCGAGGGGGTGGGTAGCAGCAAGCGACCGCCGGTGTGGAGGTGGTGTTCTTCGGCCAGCCCGCTCGACACGGTCGCCCAGCCGCCTTCGCGCATGCGCGCCGTCGCGCTCGCCAGATCGCCCTTCAGCAGCTGGCTCGAGAGCACCATCGTGCTGTTGTTCGCCGGTACCGCGCGTACCCAGATTCGGTGTGTGCCAAGGTCCAGAAATCCACCCTGGTGGATGTGCACCGAGGCGACCGTCGTTCCCGCGCCGGCAAAGGGGTTTGCCGGGTTCTCAACGCGAAAGCCGTCCGCATCGAAGATGTTTCCATCCGGAGTCACCCACACGGGCGCCGATCCCCACTCTTCCGTGATCGCGTTGTCCAGCCCGCGCAAGAGATCGTGCCGGGCTCCACCGACCGCGACCACGCCGTAGACCGCGAGCGCCGCGACGCCCGCCAGTGCGACCGAGCGTGTGGCGGTGCCGTTGATTTCGATCGCCGCCACGGCGACCATGCCTCCGTGCCAGCGACGAGCAAAGCCTTTCAAAGCGCGGCACGTAGCCTGGAACAGCAGCGGGATGAAGCACAGAGCCGCCAGCGCCAACACAACTCCCCCAAAGACGGTCAGCGCCGCGTCGAGCAGGACGCACACGCTGACCAGCACGATCAGGATCGCGCCGAGCGCCGCCGCGCGGACCGTTGTCCTGTGGGTGAGCGTCTGCCCCGGCTCTCCCGTCTCGTGAAACACCGCGTCGACGGGACGATCCGAGCGCAGGTCGAAGATCGGTGAAAGCGAGACGAGCAGCGCCGCGAGCAGCCCGCAGCCAAACGCCACCAGCACCGTGCCCGCGTGGACCGTCTGATTGCCGGTCACCGGGAACGCTGTAGCGAGATAGCTGGGCACTTCGTGAAACAGCGTGCGCGCAAGCAGATCGCCTGCGACGACGCCCACGCACGAGGCGACGATCCCGAGCACCAACGCCTGAAAGACCACGATCGCGAGCACCTGCTTCACATCGAATCCTTGGATACGCATGTCCGCGATCGCCCGGCGACGCTCGGGGATCGTGAGCAGCATCGCGTTCAGCGCCAGCAGGAACCCGACCATCGCCGCGATCGCGACAAACAAGGAAGTCGAGCGGTTCACAGGCACCGCCGCCGTTTCCGCCAGCCGCACTTCGTTGTCGGCGGGCCCCACGTCGAGCGTGTTGCCGGCGAGCGCCCGCAACTCCGCCGTGACCTGCCTCTCGCTTCCGGCTCGCGGCTTGATCAGGACCTGGTTGACCTGCCCGGGCGTGCCGGCGATCGCCTGCGCGTACGGCAGCAGCGCCGCGACCAGCGGTACCGAGGCGAGTGGGCCGATCGTCCCCGAGTTCAACACCGCGCGCACCCGCACACGACTGCTCGACCCGTTGACGACCAGCGTGACCATTCGTCTGGTTTCGGCCCCGATCGCGCTCGCCAATTGCGATGGCAGCCCCACGCCGCGCGCGAGCAGCAGCTCCCCGGAGCCCAGGTTCTTAGTCGCAAAGCCGCCCAGGGTGATCAGGCCCGGATCGAGGCCCACGAACTGAACTCGCTCAGACCCCCGCGGACCGACGATCACCCCATACTCACGAAGTAGTGACGCGGATCTCTCGACTCCCGGCAGGCTCGCGATTCTGTCGGCCAGTCGCGCGCTGAACGTGGCGGGAGACCGAGCTACGAGCTCCAGATCGGCAGATCCTCCGACGGCGCGGACGTCTTCGCGAACCGAACCGATGATGCTGCCGTTGGCAACCAGGACGCCGAACACGAGCGCCACGCCGATCGCGATGCCGCCCCCCGCCAAGAGCTCGGTGACGGTGTGGTCGCGCAGCCTGCGGCGATACAGCCCGAACAGGACACTGACGCGCATGCCGAAGAGCGTCGGGTTCGGGAGGACCCTCATTGTGCGATCGACGCGTGTAGATCCAGAGCCAGACCCTCGGTCAGCTTGCCGTCCCGCAGCGTGTACACCCGATCGACGAACGAGGTCGCCTGCGGGTCGTGCGTGACGAGCAGCACCGGGACCTGCCGCTCACGGCAGATCTCCGCCAACAGCTCCAGGATCTCCCGAGAACGCTTCGAGTCGAGGTTCCCCGTCGGCTCATCGGCGAGCAGCAGGTCGGGATCGTTGGCCAGGGCGCGCGCGATCGCCACCCGCTGACGCTCGCCCATCGACATCTGTGCAGGAGTGTGCTCGATGCGCTCACCCAAGCCCACGCGCTCCAGCCACGGACGAGCCGCATTCTGCGCCTCTCCCAACGTCATCCCGAGGGCGAGCAGCTTCACCGCCGCGTTCTCGAGCGCCGATGCGCCCGTGAGATGGAAGGACTGGAAGACCACTCCGGTCCGCTCGCGGCGATAGCGCGCGCTCTCGCTCGCAGTCAGGCTGCTCACCTCGAGCCCGTCGAACAGAACGCTTCCGGCGTCCGGCGTCATGATCGCGGCGGCGAGCATCAGCAGCGTCGTCTTGCCCGACCCGCTCGGACCGTACAACGCGACGAACTCGCCCGGTGCGACCGTCAGCGAGACGCGATCGACCGCCGCGACAGCCTCTCCCGCGCCGTCATAATGCTTGGAGACCTCGCGCAGTTCGAGCGTCACAGCGCGTGGCCGCTCATGCCGCGCCGCGCCGCGGGGGGAAATCGATGATCTTGCGTCGCGAGTCGGTCGTGTACAGGCGACCGTTGTCGAGGGTCATCACACGTCCGGCGCCTCGCAGCGCCGACACCTCTTCGGAGGCAATCAGCAGCGAAAGATCGAGCTGCTTGGGAAGCGAGTGAAGCAGCGCGTAGAACGCCCGCGCGTCGCTCGGCCGCGCCAGTACCGCGGGCTCGTCGATCAGCAGCAGCGCCGGCTCGCGCGCGATCGCGCGCGCCAGCTCCACGCGCACTCGTTCGACCAGCCCCAGCCTGCCGGTCTGCATGTAGCCCAGTCCCGTCGATTGCACCCGCTCCAGCGCACGCCACGCGCACGCCTCGGCGCGCTCCATGCCCAAACCCTCGGCGTATAGCGGCATCGCCACGTGCTCGACGACGACTTTCGAGTCGCCCGTCCGCCAATCGCCACGAGCCAACGCGATCCCACCGTGCCGGCGCACACGCGCGCGCTCGTCGGCGCCGAGCCCCGCAAGATCCCGTCCCCGCCAGCTGACCTCGCCCGCATCCGGCGCCTCCAAGCCTGCGGCGACGCGCGAGAGCGTCGTCTTGCCCGCGCCACGCGCCGCCAGCACCCCGACCGTCTCTCCGGCGTACAGCTCGAACGAGACGCCATCCAGCACCGCCACCTCGCGCAGACCGTCGCGGAAGCGCTTGGTCACCTCCCGGAACGCGAGAACCGTCATCGTGACTGTTCGGGCAGGCCCTCTTCGAGCGCTCGGCAGGCTTCACTCACCCACTCAAGTTCAGCATTCAAACGCTTGTCCACAGCCGAACGGTACAGGCTCATGATCGTACCCAGCCAAGAAACTCGGGGTGTTTCGGTCTCTACGTTCTCCTCGATCTCCTCGAGCAGATCCATCCGCCATTCGTTCAGGGCGCGCAACAGCTCGGGAATGTCCTCCTCGGTGGAGAACGCCAACCGTGCGTGAATATCGGCGCGCATGACGCTCGCGGCCGGCGGTGTCGTGAGCCATTCCCGGCGTGCCGTCGCCGCCCGCTCGGTCGGGTAGAAGAACCTCCGCGAATGGGGGGGCTCGTCGATCGGCTCGCTCTGCGAGCGCACGAGCCCTTCCGCCTCCAGCTGTTTGAGCACCGGATAGATGTGCTTCGCCTGCACATGCCAGGAAGCGCCCATTCGGCGGTTGATCCGCTTGGCGACCTCATAACCGTAGGTCGGCCCTTCGAGCAGCACAGCAAGCGCCGCCGCCTTGATCGGCGAGCGGCCCTCCACCAGCGCTGCGCTCTTCTCCCTATCCACCTGTAATCGCCCTATGCCAGTAATACGATAGGTCCGAATCCTACATAACACTGCCGTCATTACAACGATCGTTTCCTACCCACGCCTTCTACGCTGGTCACAATGAACGTCGAGTTCCTGTTCTGGGAGGGCTGCCCTTCGCATCCGCGCGCGCTCGCCGACCTGCGCGCCAGCATGGCCGACCTCGGGCTCGACCCCAGCACGGTGCTGGTACGCGAGATCGATACGCGCGAGCAGGTCGAGCTCGAGCGATTCGTCGGATCGCCCACCATCCGCATCGACGGGAGTGACCTCCAGCCCCCGGGCGAAGAGCCCTACGGACTCGCCTGCCGCGTCTACCATCGCCGCGACGGCCGGGTCTCTCCGACCCCCGACCCCGAGGACGTGCGCGACGCGCTGAAGGCGGCCATCGCCGCGCAGAACCAGCAAACCCCGGCAGATCAGCAAGGAGAGATGAAATGACAGCGATCGGCGAGCCCGCCCCGAAATTCACGCTCCCGGACACAGAGGGCGTCGGCCACGCACTCGGCGAGTCCCCGGCGACAGTTGTGGTCTTCACCTGCAACCACTGTCCCTACGCGCTGGCCTGGCACGATCGGGTGCTCGCGCTCGCACACGACTACTCGGACCGCGGTGTGCGCGTGCTGGCGATCAACCCCAACGACGCCAGCCGCTATCCGCGTGACTCGATCGAGGCGATGCGCGCCCGCGTGCAGCGCGGCGAGTTCGACGGCGTCCCCTACCTGCGCGACGAGTCACAGGCGCTCGCCCGTGCCTATGACGCCCAGACGACGCCCGACGTCTTCATCCTCGACTCCGCCGGCCTGCTGCGCTATCGCGGGGCCCCCGATTCCGACTACGAAGACCCCTCCCAGCGCGCCGCCTACCTGCGCGACGCTCTTGACGCGATCCTCGACGGCCGCGAGCCCGAGCTCGCGCAGACACCACCCGTCGGCTGCTCGATTAAGTGGCGGGAGTGAGGCCCGGCGTCTCGGGAGTGTTCAGGCTGCATTTGAAGGATTAAGATCCAAATACGGGCTCTTAACTGTTATAATAGCCCTCATATGGATACTAAAAATGGATCAGGACGCCTACCCGATTCAAGATCGTTGGCGTCCTTGCCGATCCGCCGTGCCCTTCGCGTGATGGCTGAGGACGTGGTCATCTGGCGCAAGCTGCGCGGGCTGACGCAAGTCCAAGTCGCCGACCGCGCAGGCGTGTCCTCGAAAACTGTGCGCCGGCTCGAGAGCGGCGACGGCGGCGTCACCCTCGAGAACAGCCTCCGCATCTTCCGTGCGCTCGGAGTGCTCGACAACGTGCCTCGCGCTCTCGACCCATACGCGACCGACGTTGGCAGGCTGCGCGCCGATGAACAACTGCCTCAACGTGTTCGTCCCAAAGACCTGACAACGCCCAATGGTTCCGTCGCCCGTTAACGTCCTCGTCCGGCTCGGCGATGAGGATGTGCGCGTCGGCCAGCTGTGGTCGCACCGTCGGCGTGGAACGACGGAGTCGGCGACTTTCGCGTACAGCGCTGACTATCTGGCACGCCCAGACGCTTATGCGTTGGACCCGGCGCTCAGCTTGGTAGCCGGACAGCAGCAGACGCCAACCGGCCGAGCCATGTTTGGTGCGTTCACCGATTGCGCTCCGGACAGGTGGGGACGGCATCTGCTCGCCCGGGACGAGCATCGGCGGGCATTGAAGGAAGGAGATGCCGAACGTAGTTTCGGGGAGATCGACTATCTCCTGGGCGTCCGCGATGACCTGCGTCAGGGTGCGTTGCGCTTCTGCGATTCTGCAACCGACACATACCTTGCACACGAGAAGGCCGGCGTGCCGCCGCTGGTGGAGCTCCCGAGGTTGCTCAGCGCCTCCGATCGGCTCGAGCGCGATGAGGCCAGCGAGGAGGATCTGCGGACCTTGCTCCGTGGCGGCAGCTCGCTGGGCGGTGCCCGTCCGAAAGCCCACGTGTTCGACGGGCACGGCAAGGTTTCCATCGCCAAGTTCCCCAGCTCCGCCAAAGACGAGTGGGATGTAATGCGCTGGGAGGCTGTGACGCTGGCCCTGGCACGTATGGCCGGCATAAGCGTGGCGAACTGGACGTCGCACACAGTGGACGGTAAGGCGGTTCTGGTTGTGGACCGCTTTGATCGAGTCGGAGAGCTGCGTATTGGCTACGTAAGCGCGATGACGATGCTTCAAGCAGGCGACGGCGATCACGGCAGCTACCTGGAAATCGCCGAGACTATCGAGCGTCACTCACCCAACGCGGGCGAGGATCTGCGACAGCTCTGGCGGCGGATGGCCTTCACCATTCTCATCTCCAACACCGACGATCACCTGCGCAACCATGGGTTCCTTCGCAGCAGTACCGCCGGGTGGACCCTGTCGCCGGCGTTTGACCTGAACCCCGATCCCAGCCCGGGTGCGAAGCACCTCTGTACAGCGATCGATTTTGACGACACAGCCGCATCAATCGACGCTCTCATGAGCGTAGCCGAGTACTTCCGGCTGCGGGGCGAGGACGCACGTCGAGTGCTCGGCGAGGTTGCCGCCGCCACGAGTCGATGGCAGATCGTCGCCGCAGAGGCCGGTCTCTCCCGCGCGGCGATCGCGCAAATGGTGCCGGCGTTCGAGCACGAACAGACCGACCGGGCCCGTCAGATCGGCAGCGGGCCGACAAACATCGCGACCTGATCCTCAGCGGCCCAGCACGCGCACCAGATCGCGCGCATGCCCGCGCACCGTGCCGAGCAGCTCGCGCACCTCCTGCAAACCCGCGCGCAGCTCCGTGTCGCCGACCTCGATCGGGAGCATCGAGTCCTGCAGTCCCGACAGCTGCTCGTCGGCCTCGGCGGCCGCCTGCACCGCCGCCTCCACGAACCCCTTGACCCCCGTGGACGGCGCGCCCTGGGGCGCGGGCACGAACGTGTGCGGTGGCAGCCCGTGGCGCTCGGCGAACCCCGCATACGTGCGCTGCCCCTTGCCGTAGGCGCTCTGCACGGGCCGGAACAGCTCCTCCTCCAGGCGCTCGCCCGTCCGTTCGTCGAGCAGCTCGTACGCCTCGCCTAGCGCCGCGAGCGCCACCCCGATCCGCTCGACCGCCCTCGCCACTGCCTCGAGTATCTGCCTATGCCCGTCCGCGGTCGTGTAAGTCACGTGACCCAGGTTATTCGTTGTACCGTCAACTCGGTGAACGGCATCCATCGTACGATCTGCGCCTCGCGCTGGTGGGCACGCGGAGTAGAGCGCGAGCTCATCCCCTGGTGCCTCGACGGCGTCGAGCTCGGCGATGACGTGCTCGAGATCGGTCCCGGGTTCGGCGCCACCACCCGCGTGCTCGCCCGCCGTCCCGGACGGCTCACCGCCCTCGAGCTGGAGGAGCGCTACTGCCGGCGGTTGCGGCGCGAGCTCGGCGACAGCGCGACCGTGATCCAAGGCGACGCCACCGAGCTGCCGTTCCCCGAGGACTCCTTCTCGGGCGCAGTCTGCTTCACCATGCTCCACCACGTCCCCTCCCCCGAGCTCCAAGACCGCCTGCTCGGAGAGGTCACGCGCGTGCTGCGCCCCGGTGGCACCTTCGCGGGCACC
>DASXMO010000055.1:0-12315 GCA_036495605.1 Solirubrobacteraceae bacterium | reverse complement strand
CAGACAGCGCAAACAGGCAAGGACAACCTCTACGTTTGGGAAGCCGGTATGTCACGGTACATCGCAAGCACTGACACCGGTATTTCGACTGCGCTGGACTGGTCTGCTGCGCCGGTGAAGCGTACTGCGCAGGCCAGTCCGGACGGGCGGTGGCTGGCATTCATCTCCGAATCCCAGTTGACGGGTTATGGCAACCGCGGCCCGTGTGGGCCCACAGCTGGAACGGATGTGGTGAATTGTTCTGAGGTGTTTCTTTACGATTCGGGAACAGGCCGGTTGTCTTGTGTGTCGTGTAACCCGACGGGTGAAGCACCGCGCGGCCCCTCGGTGTTGCGTGTGATCGATGACGCGCACGAATGGTTTCCCCAGCCGCGCTATCTGACGAATGTCGGCCGTCTCGCGTTTGACAGTGGTGACCGGTTGTCAGCGGCGGATTCGAATGGTCGCGTCGAAGACGTGTATGAGTTTGAGCCACAGGGTGTCGGGTCGTGCACGCGACCGGCTGGTTGTGTGTTGTTGATCTCGCCGGGAACAGGGTCGGTTGACTCGAATTTCCTGGCGATGGACGAAACCGGAGCGAGCGTGTTCTTCACGACCCGCGAACGCCTCGTCCCGCAGGACAAGGACGAACTGATAGATGTCTATGACGCTCGCGTAGGCGGCGGGTTCGCGTCGCAAACGGAAACGCAGCGTGTGGAATGCCAGGGCGAAGCATGCCAGTCCACGCCCGCTCCGCCTTTGTTCGCGACTCCTGGCAGCGCGACGTTCTCCGGTGCGGGGAACCTCCTACAGCCACTCCCGGATGGCAGCAGTACGGTGAAACCTAAGAAGACCGTTACGGGCAATAAAGCGATGGCGAAGAAGTTGCGAGCGTGTCGTTGGCAGCGCTCCAAGCGCAAGCGCGTGGAGTGCGAAAAGCGGGCACGCAAAACAGCACGCCGAGCACGCAAGGCTATGCGTCCAGCGCGCAGCACCCAGCACGAGAAGAAGGGAGGCAAGCGATGAGCGCCCAGTCGATGTTTGCGGTACGCACCTGGATGGGTGTCCGTATGATGGTGTTCCTGGTATGTTTGGTGGCGATCGTGTATTCGCTTGTGGTTGGTGCTGTATCGGCGCACGCGCAGTTCGGTTTCAAGCCCGGTTCGGTGAGTACGACGTTCGAAAACCGTGAAGGTGTCGATGTGGTGCCGCAGGCGTCCTCTCACCCGTACGCGTTCACGGTCTCCTTCAGCCTGAACGAAAACGGTGAAGGCCAGAGCGAAGGCGGGGACCCGCGGGATGTCCTGGTTGATCTCCCGAAGGGTATGTCCGGTGACCCGTTGGCTGTGCCGCGCTGCACCCGCCAAGACTTCGAGGGCCTGGAACCGAAATGCTCTCCCGATACCCAGGTCGGTAGCCTCAACGCGTTGATCGCGGGCATCGGCTTGGCCGGTGGTCCTATCTATAATCTCGTGCCTCCGCCGGGGATGGCCGCACAGCTCGGATTCAGCATCACCGGCTTCAACGCGCTGCAGAACATCTCAGTGCTCAGCGAACAGGGTTACGCGTTGAACGACACTACCAATGGCATTCCGTTGGCGATCACATCGGTGGCGGCGACGATCTGGGGCGACCCCGCAAACCCAGGACACGACTCGCAACGCGGACGGCTGAATGCAGCAGGCGTCGTGGGTTCTCCACCGGTGGCGTCTACTGCACCCGACCAGGCCTTCCTAACCTTGCCCGCGAATTGCGATGCGCCGTTGCAGACGACGGTCGAAGTGGATTCCAAGCTCGACCCGGGCCACTACGTGTCTGCGACAGCGGAATCGCTTGATACTGGTGGTCATCCGGCGTCGTTGCTTGGCTGCGGGTCGGTGCCGTTCAGTCCCAGCGTCGCGGCGCAGCCGACGACCCGGAATGCGGGCTCCCCGAGCGGTCTTGATTTCGAACTGGCGCTTCCGGATGAAGGGTTGTTGAACCCTGGCGGTACCGCGGAAACGCAGCCGTCGAAGGTTGTGGTGGCATTGCCGGAAGGGTTCACGGCTAACCCGTCGTTCGCGGAAGGCATCACGGGCTGCTCAGAAGCGCAGTATCAGAGCGAGCAGATCGAGACTGGGCCGGGGGAGGGGTGTCCGGAAACCTCGAAGCTGGGTTCGGTGATCGCGAAAACGCCATTGATTGAAGAACCAGTCGAAGGATCTCTGTACTTGGCGGAGCCGTATAAGAACAAGTTCGGAAGCCTGTTGGCGATCTACATGGTCCTGCGGGCTCCTGAACGTGGTGTGTTGATCAAGCAGGTCGGCGATGTCAAACCAAACCCCGTTACCGGGCAGCTTGTGACGAGTTTTGAAGGTTTGCCGCCGCTGCCCTACAACACCTTCCACCTGCATTTCCGTGAAGGTGCCCGCGCGCCGTTGGCTACCCCGCCGACATGCGGACAGTTCAAGACCGTTACGCAGCTGACACCGTTTTCCTCCAGTGAACCGGTGGAGCGCGACTCGTTCTTCACTATCGAACACGGCACCGAAGGCAGCGCGTGCCCCACGGGCGGCACCCCACCATTCAATCCTGGTTTGAGCGCGGGCACAGCGAACAACGCTGCTGGAGCGTATAGCCCCCTCAACCTGCAGATCACGCGCAAGGACGGCGAACAGGAGATCACAGGGTTCACGACGCAGCTACCGGAAGGGTTGACCGCGAACCTGAACGGCATCCCGTTCTGCTCTGAAGCACAGATCGCATTGGCGCGCTCGAAGACCGGTGCGGCGGAGGAGGCCGAACCCTCATGTCCCGCTGGGAGTCAGATCGGGCATTCGCAGGTCGGTGTCGGCGTAGGCACGGTGTTGGCGTATGCGCCGGGGAAGCTATATCTGGGTGGCCCGTTTGAAGGCGCACCGTTCTCGATCGTCTCGATCAGCGCGGCGAAGGTCGGCCCGTTCGATCTCGGGACCGTCGTCGTACATCTCCCGCTGCAGGTCGACCCGACGACTGCGAGAGTGAGTATTCCGCAGGGTCCTGCGGATCAGATACCGCACATCATCGACGGGATCATCGTCCACGTCCGCGACATCCAAATCTATGTAGACCGAGGGAACTTCACGAGCAACCCCACGAGTTGCGAAAAGAAGATGTTCGCAGCGACCGTTTACGGGTCGGGACAGGACTTCTCCAGTCCCAGTGATGATGTTCCCGCGGGGGTGGGTAGCTCGTTCCAGGCTGCTGATTGTGCGAACCTGGCGTTCAAACCAGCATTTAGCGCCACGATGTCTGGGAAGGTCTCCAAAGCGGATGGCACGAGCCTGAACGTCAAGCTCACTGCTCCCGCGCAGGGCGCGCAGAACGCTGGTCATGAGGAAGCAAACATCCACTACGTCAAAGTCGAACTACCAAAGCAACTACCGTCACGGCTGACGACGTTGCAGCAGGCGTGCACCGCCGCGCAGTTCCACACCAACCCAGCAGGGTGCCCCGCAGCATCAGTCGTAGGGCACGGCAAGGCGATCACACCTATACTGCCCGTCCCGCTCGAAGGCCCGGCTTACTTTGTCTCGAACGGTGGGGAAGCGTTCCAGAACCTCGTCCTGGTCCTGCAGGGGTATGGCATCACGATCGATCTCGTCGGCAGCACTTTCATCAGCAAAACAGGGATCACGAGCAGCACGTTCAAGACGGTCCCCGACCAGCCCGTCACTAGCTTCGAACTGATGCTTCCCTCGGGCCCCTACTCCGCATTGACGGCGATCGGTAACCCCTGCACACAACACCTCAGCATGCCAACCGAATTCATTGGCCAAAACGGCGCACAGACCAAACAGAGCACGCCCCTCGCCGTCACCGGGTGCCCCAAGACGAAGGTCCCCACCCGCGCACAGAAACTCGCGCTTGCACTCAAGGCCTGCCACAAAAAACCCAAGGGCAAGAAGCGCCAAGCCTGCGAACGCGCCGCACGGAAGAAGTATGGGCAGCTGAAGAAGGCAAAGAAGGGGAGCAAGCGGAAGTAGGGCCAACGCGGCATGCCGAGGGTGCCTGGGTGGACGGTGACAAGCTACGCAAGTTTTCGCATCGCGACTCAGCGGTTTGTTCGCTCGCCGGTCATTTCGTAGCGTTGAATTAAGGTTCCCGTTGTGGACGGCCGGTCTGCGACCGGCTAGAGGGATAAAACCTTCATTGGGTGGGCCGGTGAGGCTCGGCGCAAGCCGACCATGCGCGGCCTCAGGAGCGGCCGTAGCCGCCGGTCTGCTCAGGGGCCCAGGGCGGCTACCGAGGTGACCAGCACCCCGTCGGGGCGGGTATAGGTGGGGCTGTCGGCGACGATCACCACGAGCGCGCCGCGGGCGGCGTTGGTCTCGGGAGAGAGCTTGTCTTGCAGGGCTCGCAGGTTCCGGGCGCCGTCTTCCACCCCGTTGTGTCCAAGCTTGACCTCGGCCGCGATCCAGCGGCCGTCTGGCGTCTCGACGATCGCGTCGACCTCCAGCCCCTTGTTGTCGCGATAGAAGCGGACCTGGCCGCGGTGCGGTTGCGCGTAGACGCGTAGATCGTGGATCACCTGGGACTCGAATAGGAGCCCGGCGAGCTCGATCTCCGGGCCGAGCAGGCGCTCCGGCGTGGCGCCGAGGGCGGCGACCGCAAGCGAGGGGTCGGCGAGGTGGCGCTTGGGCGTGGCCGCGAGGCGGACTCGTGAACGCAGAGACGGCTTCCAGCTCTCCTGATCCTCGATCAGCAACAGGCGTCGGAGCACGTGCAGGTAGTCGTGGAGGGTGGACTCGGCCAGCGGCTGCTCGGAGGCGCGCGCGATCGTTCGCAGGCTCGCCCCCGTCGCCACGTTGCGGGCGTAGGAGGCAAGCAGGCGGCGGATCCCGTCTGGATCGCGCCTGACGCCGCCCAGGCGGTGAACGTCCACGTTCACGATCACGTCGAGGTAGTCGGCATTGGCGTCGAGCGCGTCGGCCGGAGCCAAGTCGAGGTTGTCGGGCCACCCTCCGACCGCCAGCGCCTGGATCGTCTCGGCCACGCCGATCCTGCTCGGCTCGGCAGCGGTGGGAGCACCATCGAGGAGTGCACCGATCGAAACGGCGCCGCTGGAGAGTCCGCGCTCCTGCAGCGTCATCGTGCGCATCCGCACTGGGGCGATCCGGCGCGCGCCGCTGTGGCCGGCCTCCTCGATCTCGGGAGTGGAGGATCCCGTCAGCAGAAACAGGCCCTTGCGGCCGAGATCGTCCACCCGCCCGCGCACGGCGTTCCACATGCCCGCGACGAGCTGGTACTCGTCTATCAGCCGCGGGTGATCGCCTTCCAGCACCAGACGCGGATCGGTCCGCGCCGCCGTGAGCGCCGCGGGGTCCTGGTCGAGGCGCACTTCCGAGGCCGCAAAGCTGCGTGCCGTGGTCGTCTTGCCGACCGCCTTCGGCCCGGTGAGCAGAACGGCTCCGTGGGTGCGCAGACGCGCCTGCACCAAACTCTGGATGATTCTTGCGCGATGCTCGCCTGCCATGTTTGCCGTCTCCCAGGTGCCACGCTGCTCGACCGAGAGATCGTACCAGATACGGCAGATGGATTGTACTTATTTTGCCAAAGGGATCGTACTCGATCTGGCGTGTGGATTGTACTCAACGGGATCGAGCTCGGCACCGGAGCGCCGTCACGCGCGCCTCAGGAGCGGTCGTAGCCGGCGGCTGAGCGTGCTCGCAGCGCGGCCTCCAGGCGGCCCAGCGCGTGACGGATCGCGTCCTCGTCGGCCACCGTGGGCGTGTCATCCGCGTCGTCCGAGTCGAGGGCAGGTTCGCCGGTGCTCTCGCACGCGCCTCCACCTTCCTCCAGCGGTGTCTCGACACCGAGGATCCCGCGCGCGGCTGCGGCCACGCTCTCGTGCAGCGCCTGCAGTTCGGCGACGCGCAGCGGCAGGTCCGCGCGCTGCTCGTGTGCCAGCTCGGCAAGTGCGGCGAACAGCGCGCGGTCGAGCTCGATCGTGGCGTGATCGAGGCGGCCCTGGTCTAGGTCAAGGCGCGCACGCAGCGTCAGCTCCTCGCACAGCAGCGGACGTTCGCGCGCCGCGAGCATCTCCGCGAGGCGCTCGTCGGGGCGCAGCGCGGAGGCGCGGCGCCTGACGCGCTGACGCGCGCCCGTGAGGGGCAGCTCGACGGCGTGCAGCCACTGCCCCTCGGCGACCTGCTCGCCCTCACCCCAGCCGGCACGGATCGTGAGCGCCTGCGCGGGGGAGACCTCGCGCGCGTACGGGTCGGCCGTGGCGATTCGCTGCGCGTGCAGCACGCGGTTGAGCGCCGCGAACGCCGCCGCGACCTCGCGCTCGGGCTGCAGTTCGTCCAGCCACGCCTGCGCCTGGCGCTCGGCGGAGACCGACACGGGGTCGACGATCGTCGCGCTCGCGGTCGTAACCGGCTCGGGCTCGGGCTCCGCCGCCACGGCCCGTCTGCGTGCCGCCGCGCGACGGCGCAGCGGTCCCGCTTCGCGCGTGAGCGTTGCCCTGGCGGCGCCGAGTGTGGCCAGCACGACCACCCGCTCGGGCTCCCCGTCGCTCGGCGAGCGCAGCAGATAACGCCCGTCGGGCGGGCCCAACTCCCACGGAAGCTCACACTGAATGAACAGGAACAGGCGCAGCGGACCGCCGTCGGGATTCTCGCTCACGCCCAGCACCGTATCCTTCTTGTCCCGTAACGACCGTCTGGAGCCACATGCCCGACCCGAACAACACCGTCAAGAACCTGCGCGAGCGCCTCGCCGGCGCCGGCGAAGACCATCTCGGCAAGGCCCTCTCCGACCTGCTCGACAACCCGCTGCTCACGGGCACCATCGGGCGGGCCTTCGATGCGCGCGAGAAGGCCGCGCAGGCGCAGGAGCTTGCGATGGGCGCGCTCAACATCCCCTCCGCCGCTGACATCGAACGCCTGACGCGTCGTCTGCGCTCGGTCTCCCAGCGCCTGGAGGGCATCGAGGACGGGGTGCACCGCCTCGATCGCGTGCTCGCTTCCCACGGTGTCGAAACGCGCCTGTCGAAGATCGAGGAGCAGCTCGGGACGCTCTCGCGCAAGCTCGGCGCCGCCGCGGATGCGAGCGCCGGGGAGGCGGCCGCGCGCGCGACCGCCAAAGCACCCGCTAAAAAAGCTGCGGGGAAAAAGGCCGCGGCCAAAAAAGCTCCAGCGAAGAAAGCCGCTGCGAAAAAAGCTCCGGCAAAAAAAACTCCAGCGAAAAAAGCGCCCGCCAAAAAAGCCGCTCCTGCCAAACGGGCCAAAGCAAAAAAAGCCTGATCCGCTTGCTTTCCGGAGGCCGCCCTCGCTAGACCGATCCCGCCGGCCCGGACGGCCCGCCGCGGATCGTGTAATCGCTCGCGCGCTGCTTGACGTCCGCGGGCAGATCGAGCGAGTAGACGTCGGTGACGGTTGAGAAGTAGGGGGCGCTGAGCCGTCCGACGGGGCGCAGGAGCTCGGGGTCCACACGCCCGTCGCGCCAGACCGATTGCGCGACGTGGACGTGGAGGACGTCGCCGAAGACCATCGTGCCCTCACCCATCTCGAGCAGTTGGCGCAAGCGGCACTCCAGGGCGACCTTCGCTCCGGCTACACGTGGGGGGGAGACCGCGCGCGAAGGGACGGTCTGTAGGCCCGCCACGGCGAACTCATCTTCCCCGCTGTGCAGGGCGGCGGAGCTGACGCGCATCGCCGGCGCGAGATCGTCGCTGACGACGTTGACGACGAACTCTCCGGTCGCCCTGACGTTGGCGAGCGAGTCGCGCGAGGTGGTGGAGGTGAAGTGCACGATCGGCGGTGTGGCCGAGCAGGCGTTGAAGTAGCTGTACGGCGCGAGGTTGCGCGCGCCCTCGGCGTCGAGCGTCGAGACCCACGCGATCGGACGGGGCACGACGACGGAGGTCAGCAGGAAGTAGCGCTCGCGCTCCTCCAGCGCCGCGAGATCAAGCTCGATGTCCTGCGGAGCGCTCACCGGAGAATCATCCGGCATCGCCGGCTCGCCCGTCGGCCGCCGTTGCTCGCGCGACCAGCTCGATCTCGATTGCGCACCCGGGTTGGAACCCGAAGTCGGCGACCGGCAGCAGGGTGGTGGGGGGGAGGGTCGCTCCGGCTCCGTAGAAGGCGCGCGCGGCTTCGGTCACGATCGCCCCGGCGACTGTGCCGTCACCGTAGCCGCCGCTGTTACCGTCGCCTGCCGCGACGCTGTTCCGACCATCCCCGCCGGCGCGCACGAATACCGTCTGCTGCAGCACGTCCGTGGGCGTGGCGCCGTGCGCAACCAGGTGGGCGCGTAGGCGCTCGTAGATCTCGCGAGCCTGCTCGGCGGCCGAGCCGCGGCCGTCGGGGACTTCGCCGCTGGTGAACACGTACCAGCCGGCGGCCCGCGCGTCGACGTAGAAGTCGGCGAGCCGCGAGGTCGCCTCGTGCCCGGCTTCCTTGTCGCGCTCCTCGGGTGCGAAGGCGATCGCTTCGAAGGCGAGGCGCTCGCCGCGGCTGCCGACACGCCCCACCTGAACAGCGGCGCTGGCCGGCAGCAGGCCCGCCTCGCCGACCAACGCGGAGCGCGTCTCTCCGAGCGGACCGTAGTCGGCCATCGGGAACGTCAGCCAGCCGCCGACCTTCACCACGTCGCGCAGTCGCGCGCCCTGCGCGCGCAGGAGCTCCTCCATCTGCGCGAACAGAGCCCGCGGGTCGGTTGCGGGGACGGCGCCGAGGAATACCCACGGTCCGAGCCGCACGCTGTTCGGGCCCAGGCCCCGCTGCTCGCCGGCGCCGGCTGCGGCCACGGCGTCAAGGGTTACGGCCACACCGGGCTCGGCCGCATCGGCGGGGGGCAGCTCGACGACGCTCATCGCCGGCCGCCCCAGCGCATGGCGGTCGATCGCCTCTTCGATCCTCGGCAACTCGCCGAGGTCACGCACGAACAGGCGCAGCCTGAGGAGATCCCCCAGAACGAGCTCCCGCTCAGCCAAGGCGAGGGCCAGCTGGGAGATGACAGAGTGGGCCTGAGCGCCGACGTCCTCGCCGACCGCCGGGTCGGGCGCGATCTGTCCTGTGAAGAGAAATTGGGCGACGGCCATCGTCTCGACGCTCAGCCTACGCACTTGCAAGTGTCGCGCTGCGCGTCGCGTGCCTCGCTCGGCGCGCCGCGGGCGTCGCTCAGACGGGTTGCCAGTAGCGCGTGTTGTCGCCGTCGCGCACGATCGGGCCGTGACCGGGCTCGGGGAAGTGGCATTGGATCAGCGTGGCGCCCTCGCGCTCGATCGTGTCGATCAGTTCACGCCGCGTGCGCGCGGCGTGCTCGCGATCGACGTCGAACACGAACGGCCAGTCGGGCTCGGTGATCTGCGCGGGGTGCAGGATCGCGTCGCCGCAGATCATCCCCAGCTCGCCCTGTGACTCGATCCGCAGGCACATGTGCCCGGGGGTGTGGCCGTAGGCGGGAATTGCGGTGATGCCGGGTGCGAGCTCGTGTTCGCCGTCGATCAGGTCGAGCACGCCGTGGCGCTCCAGCGAGAAGACCTGCTCCTCGAGGTAGGGGAAGGGGAAGGCTTTTTCGAGCAGCGGTTCGTGGAAGGCGTGCCAGTCGGTGCGGTTGGCGATGTAGCGCCCGCGGGGGAACGTGGGCTCGCCTGTGGCGGTGACGTTCCAGCCGACGTGGTCGGCGTGCAGGTGGCTGTGGAAGACGATGTCGACATCCTCCGGAGCGACCCCTGACTTGCGGACCTCGTCGAGCAGGCGCCCCTGCTCGACCCCCCAGTAGGCGTCGGGTTTGGCGCCGAGACCCGTGTCCACGAGGATCGTCAGGTCGTCTCGCTGCACGAGGATGCCGCAGAAGCGCACGAGCCAGTTGTCGCCCACGAACGTGTCGGGGTAGCGCTCGCGGTAGGGCTCCCACTGCTCGAGCGTGACGCCGGGGAAGGCGTAGGCGAGCGAGCCGTGCGCGAACGGCGCGATCGCGTCGCGCAGGCAGTTGACGCGGACGTCGCCGACCGTGATCTCACCCACGACGGACCGTCTTGCTCGCGGTTCGCCGGGGTTCCGCGAGAGAGCGCCGCGTGGACCTGCCGGAGCCCTCGGGACTCCCCTGCGACCCCCGCCTGGGCGTGCGTGTCACGGTCGCGTCAGGCCCCGTTCGCGGATGCTCTATGTGCGCGCGCCTCGAGATGCGCGGCATGGTACAGGCGCGTGCTCGTGGTCGCGCAGACCGCGCACACCGGCCGCTGACCCTCGCTGGGGTCGCGGTCGGTCTCGGCGGCGAGGTACAGGTGCCCACAGGCGCCGCAGCGGATGCGCGCGCTCCAGGGATCCTCGACCTCGGCACGGGGATCGTGCGGTCGGGCCATCGTCTCCCAGCTCTTGGGTGCGAGCGCGCGCGCTCCCAGGAACAGCACGAGCGCGATGCCTGCGTCGATCGGCAGCGCCCAGGTGTTCGCGAAGGCCGTTTCGCCCGCGAGCAGCACCACGCCGACGGTGCCCCCGATGACCCACGGGAGGAAGCCGACGAGGTTGATCTGCGGCAGGCGCCCGGGCCGGAACTCGATCTGGCGCGGGTCTTCGCCGCTGCGGCGCGCGATTACGGTGTGCGCGACGAGGATCACGAGCCAGCCGGTGACGAACGCGCCCTGGTAGCGCAGCGCTTCGAGCAGGAACGAGAAGAGGTCGGCGAGCATCAGCGCGTAGACCATCGCGCCCGCGATCGCCACCCACACGGCGCGCGGGAGCTCGAGCTTGAAGACGCGCGCGGTAAAGCTCTGCAGGTTGGTCGAGGCGACGTAGAAGTTGGCTGTGTTGATGCGCGTCTGCGTGACCCAGATGAAGGCCACGCCGGCGAGGCCCATCAGCGAGACGAGCGCGAGCACGAGTGTCACCTCGGAGACTTCGCCGGGAACCTTGATCGTGTGCACGAGGAAGATCCCGATCAGGCCGTTGACGAAGAAAGTCGCCAGCCAGAACGGCAGGCCGAACGTGATCCGGCGGTTGACGGTCACGTCCTCGCGACGGCCGAGGCGCGCGTACTCCCAGGCGAACAGCAGCGTCGGTTGGGCGATGTAGGCGCCGAGCACGAACACCCATGCGGGGCCGTGGGTATCGAGCGGGTGCGGCGGTTTGAACGTGAACCAGCCGCCGTGATAGCCGTATTCGGCGATCGCCCACACGATCGCGCCGATCAGGCCGAGCAGATACAGCGGCAACAGCACGCCGTTGAGGCGATCGAGCCACACGCGCACGCCGCCGATCATCAGCGGCACGGCGATCAGCACGACAACGAGGTACCAGAGGTTCAGCGAGAGCCCGCCGAAGTACTGGTGGAAAGCGACCGCGATCACCGAGCCCTCGAAGGCGGCGAAATAGATCCCGGTCGCGGCCAGCACGAGTGTCGCGAAGGCCGCCCCGAAGTAGCCGAACAGGCGGCGCGAGAAGACCGACACGGGCAGGCCGGTGGCGGTCGCCCAGGGGATCACGACGTAGGCGCCCGCGGCGACGAGCACCGCGGAGACGAGCAGGCCGATCAGCACCGGCCCGGTGCCGACGGCGAAGGACAGCCCGGCGGGGACGACCATCCAGAAGATCGCCGTCGGAAAGCCGAGCCACGCCATCCCCAGCGCTCCGCTGCCCGCGCGCCAGGAGTCCGGGGCGATGTGCCCGGCATAGTCCTCGGTGCTCGCGCCGCGCAGGATCTCCGCGTCGTCCTCGTAGGCGATGTCCAGGCTCGGCGGCGCCTGTTGTGTCGCTTGCGTTGCCATGTGTACCGCTACCTCCTCGCATCCCCTGCCGTTCGCCTCCGAGCGCTTGCCCGAGGCGCCGTTGAGCACACTATCCGACTCATCCGATCTACGTCAATGACCGCGAGGGGAATGCTTCTGCGCGATGGTCGGGATGATCCCGGAATGCCCCTCGCGGTGGCGACTGGGTGCAGATCCCAACCGCGGCGCAGATCCCGATCGCGCAGGCACGGATGGCGAGCGCGGCGCGATACTCCGGGGATGCTGAGTGAGCTGGCGTTCGCCGACGCGACGGAACTGGCCGAGCTCGTCCGTCGCGGCGAGGTCACCGCGGGTGAGCTGGTGCAGGCGAGCATCGCGCGCATCGAGGCGCTCAACACACAGTTGAACGCGGTCGTCACTCCTATGTACGAGCAGGCGCTCGCGGCCGCCGAACATGTGGACCCGAGCACGCCGTTCGCGGGCGTGCCGCTGCTGATCAAGGATCTGCTCGCGTGTTGCGCGGGGGTGCGCAATACGAACGGCTCGCGGCTGCTGGCTAAGCATGTCGCGAGCGCCGACAGCGAGCTCGTCGCACGGCAGCGCCGCGCGGGCCTCGTGCCGGTGGGCCAGACATGCTTAGCCAG
>DASXMO010000054.1:0-11502 GCA_036495605.1 Solirubrobacteraceae bacterium | reverse complement strand
TCCCACCCGCCGTGCGGGCGGAGATCGAGGGCCGGGTCGGCGGAGTGTGGGAGCGCTCCGCGGGCGCGGAGATCCCGATCGGACGCAATCTCGAGCTTCAGGGCATGCGCCCGCGGTTGTACATCCCGGGGCTGGGCGCGCTCAGCCAGGGGCCGGGTTTCGCCAATCTCGGCTCGCTGGGGCTGCTCGCGAACCGGGTGCTGGAGCCGTTGTTCAGCGAGAGGGACGCACAGATACAGGCAAGCCGCAACTCGATAACGGAGGTCGTCTAGATGCCGTCAAGCTCCCGCCAGGTGCGCCGCGCAGAAGCCCGTCGCGCCCAGGCCAAGAAAGCGACTCGCACAGACCAGGGGGGCGGGGGGCCCAACCTAGGAGAGAAAGTCCCGAAGCTCTCGAAAAACGCCTGGGTCGCTGTGGGCATCGTCGTGGTGGCGATCGTCGCGGTGATTGCGATCGTCTCGCTCGGCTCCTCCTCATCCTCGAACGAAAGCTCGCTGCTGACGGGCTCGGGATACCCGAACGGCAACACCTCCAACACCCGCTTCACACAGGGGCCGATCAACAGCACGAACGTCTCGCGGCTGCAACAGGCGTGGACGCTGCCGCTGAGCGCGAAAAGCCAGTACGGGAGCTATTCGGCGGCACCGATCGTCTCCGGCGGGGCGATCTTCTCCCAGGATCTGGCCTCGAACGTGCAGGCGATCAACCTGAAGACCGGCAAGGTGATCTGGACGAAGTCCTTCGAATCGCCCGATCAGGGACCGAACGGCCTCGTCGTCGCGGGGGGGCGGGTCTACGGCGCCACCGCCACGGCCGCGTTCGCGCTGGACGAGAAGACAGGTCAGCAGCTGTGGTCGGTGACGTTGACGCGCAACGAACACGAGGGCATCGACATGGCGCCCGGCTACCACAACGGCGTCGTGTACGTCTCGACTGTCCCGGGGAACAACGAAAAGTTCTACGGCTCAGGCGGCGTGGGCATCCTGTGGGCGCTGGAAGGCAGCACGGGTAAGAAGCTGTGGCATTTCGCCACCGCGCCCGAAAGCCTGTGGGGACAGGAAAGCGTCAATGCCGGCGGTGGGCTCTGGTACACGCCGGCATTCGACGGCGAAGGGAACATGTATGTGGGTACGGCCAATCCGGCGCCATTCCCGGGCACAGAATCCTCGCCGTGGGGGTCGAGCCGCCCCGGCCCGAACCTGTACACCGATTCGATCGTCAAGCTCAACGCGCAGACCGGCAAGGTTCTCTGGCACTACCAGCAGACGCCGCACGACCTGTATGACTGGGACCTGCAGGACCCGCCGATCCTCGCCGAAGTCAAGGGGCGCAAGGAGGTGATCGCCAGTGGCAAGTCGGGCTGGGTGATCGCGCTGAACCCGCAGAACGGCCAGGTGCTGTGGAAGCGCAGCGTGGGTACGCACAACGGGCACGACAACGACGGCCTGTATGCGATGAAACACGAATACTCCAAGCTGAGCCTGCCCGAGACCGTGTACCCGGGCCTGCTGGGGGGAGTGATCGCGCCGATGTCGACGAACGGCACGGATGTGTTCGTACCGGTGGTGAACCACCCGGTGACGTTCAACAACCAGACCGAACCGCAGGAAAACGGCCCGAGCACGGGCGAAGTGGTGGCGCTCGACGCGGCCACGGGCGCCGTCAAGTGGACGCGCAAGTTCCCGGCGGCCGTGTTCGGCGCGACGACGGCCGTCAACGACGTGGTGTTCGCGACGACCTTCGAAGGGGCGCTGTACGCGTTTAACGCGAACACGGGCAGCGTCGTATGGGAAACGAAACTGCCGGCGGCGACGAACACGGGCGTGGTCGTGAGCGGGAACACGCTGATCGCGCCCGCGGGCCTGGCGGCCGGAGCCGGGCAGACCCCGCAGATCGTCGCGTACCGCTACGGCGCCGGATAGCACCGGGAGAGTAGGAGACACTCGGGCAACGCCCGCCGCCCCGGGAAACGGTGAAAATCGCATGGTGGACAGGGATTGCGCGCCTGCGTGGTGATGGCGCGAGGATGTCTTCGGCGAGTTTCCCGCCGAGGCCTACCCTGCGTGCATGCCTGACCTGCTGATCATCATCCCCGCCTACAACGAGCAGGGACGCGTGGGGCGCGTGATCGAGGACGTCCACGACGCCCTGCCGGGCGCGGATGTCCTGGTGGTCGACGACGGGTCAAGCGACGGCACCGCGCAGGACGCGCGGGCGGCCGGGGCGGCCGTGCTGTCGCTGCCCGTCAACTCGGGCTACGGCGTCGCGCTGCAGACCGGGTACAAGTTCGGCGTTCGCGGGGGCTATGAGACGATCGGCCAGATCGACGCCGACGGTCAGCATCGCGCGGAGTACCTGACGGCGATGCTCGAAGCGTTGGAGGAGCACGACGCGGATTTGATCGTCGGCTCGCGCTTCCTGGGAGCGGACGGGCACTACAAGCCTCCGTTCGCGCGCGCGGTGGGAATCGGGTTGTTCGCCCACCTGACCTCGTCGATCACCCACGAACACATCTCCGATCCGACCTCGGGCTTTCAGCTGATGCGCAGCCGCGTCGCGCGCTTATTCTGCTCGGACGTCTACCCGACCGACTACCCCGACGCGGATGTCCTGATCCTGCTCCACCGCACCGGCTATCGCGTGCGCGAGATTCCCGTGCAGATGCGTCCCTCTCCGGGCAAGTCGATGCACTCGGGCCACACGGGGCCCTACTACGTCTACAAGATGCTGCTCTCGATCTTCGTGACGCTGCTGCGGCGGGGGACCAAGGTGATCCCGCGGGCTGAGCTCGCACCATGATCAGCGCAAACCTGCGCATCGTCGCGATCGCGGGCAGCCTGACCCTGCTCGTGTTCATCGTCGAGCTCGTTCGCCGCCGGCGGCTGAAGGAGGAGTACTCGGTGCTGTGGGTACTCACGGCCCTGGTGCTGCTGTTGCTGGCGGTGTGGGAAGGCCTCCTGCGTGAACTCGCCCACTTCATCGGCGCCGACTCGCAGGCGAGCACGCTCTACTTCTTCGGACTGCTGTTCGTGGTCTTCCTGTTGCTGCACTTCTCGATGCGCGTCAGCAACCTCGAGCGGCGCGTGATCGTGCTGGTGCAGGAGATCGCGCTGCTGGGCGAACGCGACGGCACGGGGTCATCGGCCGCTGATGGTGGCGACTATCACGCCGCGATCGAGCGCGAGCGCGAGCGGGAGACGAGCCTGTCCTGAGGCACGACCTCCGTCCCCCCAGATTCCCGACCGCCCCGCGGTGGTATCGCCCCGCGCTGCTCGCCGAGTGGCTGGCTTTCTGGTTCCTGTTTCGCCGCCAGCGACATCGCGCCGAGCAGCAGCAGCTAGCCTCGCAGGAGGGCGGAGACATGAACATGGGCTATGTGCCGCTGCGGGGAACGCTGATCGGCGAGCGCACGATTCCCGGGTCAGTTCCGGGATGGGGAATGAGTGTTCATGCGGCCCGTTATCTGTGGGCGATGCCGCGAGTGGATGGTCACCGCGTGGCCGATCTGGGATGCGGGACCGGATATGGCTCCTACCTGCTGTCGTGGTCAGGCGCCACCGCGGTGGTCGGCGTCGACGTCAGCCCGGAAGCGATCGCCTATGGGCAGGAGCACTATGCAGGCGTGGACTATCGCGTCGGCGACCTCACCGATCCGGTCACACTGCCGGACGCCGACGTCGCGGTCTGCTTCGAGGTTCTGGAGCACATCGCCTTTCCGGAGCGGGTGTTGGCCAGCGCGTTGTCACGTTACGAGCGCCTGTTGCTGTCGATGCCCAACCCACTCCTGGGCGGGTCGCACCTCAACCCGCACCACGTGCAGGACTGGCCGCTGCGCAAGCTCAAGCAGCAGTTGCGAAACGCGGGAGCCGGTCATATTCACAGCTACCACCAGATGCACCGCAACTTCGCGGTGATCCGGGGCGGGCCGCCGTGGGCTTCGAGCTGGGTTCTGGAAGCCAGGCGCTGATCCAGTCGCCCGCGTAAAACGGCTCACGCGCCGATCGGATCTCCAGCCTCGCGCTGAGCGCGGCGCAGCGATCGTTCCAAGCCGAGGCGCAGCACGCGCGATTCGAGCGCACCGGGGATCAGGTTGCGGTTGCGCAATCCGAAGAGCAGCGGATAGGAAAGGCGCTTGGTGAGCCCCGGGCGCGAGCGCGCCGCCAGCCGCCGGCGAGAGGCGAACAGCTCGCGATGGCGCGCGCGCAGACGACCCACCATCTCGCCGTGGCGCCGGCGCGTGTCGGAGATCAGGCTCTCACCGTGCACGCGCCTGCGATAGACGACCCGCGGAACGCGCACCCCGTCCCATCCGCGTTCGACCATCTTCAACCACAGGTCCCAGTCCTCGACGGCGTTGTGCAGCTCCCAGCCGCCGACCTGCTCGAGCGCGCTGCGACGGATCAGCGAGCTGACGGGGATGAAGTTGGCGTAGGTCATCGCCCACGGATCGAAGCGCTCGGGCGAGTGCCAGCGCCCGCGGTATTCGCCGAAGACCTCGTAGTCACCGTAGGCGAAGGCCGCCCGGGGAGCGCGCTCGAGCGCGTCGAGGAGCGCCTGCAGCGCCCCGGCCTGCAGGCAGTCGTCGGCGTCGAGGGGGTAGATGTAGGGCGGGGCGGTCGCCGCGACGCCGGTCATCCGCGCGGCGCTGAGCCCGCCGTTCTCACGGTCGATGACGTGTACGCCGGCGCCGCGCAGCCGCTGCAGCTCGAGCAGGGTCCCGGGGTCGCTGGAGCCGTCGTTGACGACGACCACCTCGATGGGCTCGGACTCGCGGACGCTCTGCACGGCGGCGGCGAGCGTGGCGCCGTCGTTGTAACAGGGAATCACGACGGCCACCCGTGCGGTCATGGCGCGCTGCACGGCTCGTCCTCCAGACGCCCGCGGAAGTAGCCGACGAGGACGTGGTTGAGGATCATGTGCAGGTCCTCGATCAGGCCGTAGTCCTCGCTGGGCACGAGCACGAGCTCGTCGGCCAGCTCCAGCGCGGGGCCGCCGTCGAAGCCGAGCAGCGCGATCACGGTGGCCGCCCTGTCGCGGGCGTAGCGCATCGCGTGCAGGATGTTCGGCGAGCGACCGCTGCCGGTAACGACGATCAGGACGTCTCCGGGCTGGATCAGGTTGGTGAGCTGCTCGGAGAAGACGTGGTCGTAGCCGACGTCGTTGGCGAGCGCGGTCAGCAGGGGGGTGTTGTCGGTCAGGCTGAGGATGCGAAACCGCCGCCGGTTGGGGCCGATCGTGTTCTTGCCGAGGTCGCAGGCCATGTGCGATGCGGTGGCGGCGCTGCCGCCGTTGCCGACGACGAACACCTGCTTGTTGTGCTCGTAGGCGCGGAAGAGAATCTCGCCGACGCGCTCGATCCGCTCGAGCGGGATGTGGTCGATCGTCTCGCGCAGGCGCTCGAAGTAGGACCCGACGTAGGTGTGGAGCGTGGGAGAACTCATCGACCCACGTAGACGATCGAGGAGCCCGCGGCGTCGATCTTGATCGGCAGCTCGCGCAGGGAGGCCATCGCACGGCGAACCGCAGCCTGGCGCTCGTGCGGCGCGTAGAGCAGCAGGAAGCCGCCGCCGCCGGCGCCGAGGAGCTTGCCGCCGAGCACGCCGGCCGCGCGCGCCGCGGCGTAGGACTCGTCGATCTCGGGGGTCGAGACCGTGGGGTTGAGCGCGCGCTTGAGCTCCCAGTTGCGGTGCAGGTGGTCGCCGAGGATGTCGGGGTCCTCGCCGGCGCCGAGGCGCTCGTACAGCGAGAGCGCGAAGTCGCGCATCTGCGTGAGCGGGTCCTCCAGCGCGGAGCCGTTGTTGAGGTCGGCGTCGATCTTGCTCAAGACCTCGGTGGCGGCGCGCTGTTTGCCGGTGTAGAACATCAGCAGGTTGCGCTGCAGCCCGCGCATCGCCTGTCCTGTGAGGATCGCCGGCTCGCGGCGCACGCCCTCGCCGGGACCGAAGCGCAGCAGGGCGGTCCCGCCGTGGGCGCAGGCGTACTGGTCCTGGCGCCCGATCTGCTTGCCGAGGATCTCGATCTCGATCTCGCATGCGGCGCTCGCGAGCTCCTGCGCGGAGCGCAAAATCCCCTGATAGGCGAACAGGGCGTTGAGGACGCCGACGGTGACGGCGCTCGAGGAGCCGAGACCGGTGCCCTGGGAGGGAACGTCGGCGATCGTGACGATCTCGATCTTGCGCCGGATGCCGGCGACGCGCATCGCCTCGCGCACGAGCTCGTGGCCCACTTCATCGAGCTTGTCGACGATCTCCGTCTGCGAGTAGGAGACTCGGACGGAGTCCTCGAAGCGCTCGCTGACGATCACGTAGACGTACTTGTCGATCGCGGTCGAGAGCACTGCTCCCCCGTGCTCTTCAGAGAAGGACGGCAGGTCGCTGCCACCGCCGACGAAGCTGACACGCAGGGGTGTGCGCGAGATCACCACGCGAGCGCTCCCGCGGCGAGATCCTCGGCCGCGGCCGCGAGCTGCGCGGGCGAGCCGATGTCGCGCACGTAGGCGTCGAGCACGCTCGCGCGCAGCGTCCCGCCGCCGGCGAGGACACGCGGCCAGACGTCGTGCCCGAAATCGGAGGCGCCTGGTTGCAGCAGCTCGAGCAGCCGCGGCGAGAGGACATACAGTCCGGCGTTGATCAGCACCTCACCCGACTCCGCGGCGGGCTTCTCCACGAAGGCAGCCACCCTCCCGGTCTCATCGAGACGCACGACGCCCTTGCCCACGCTTTCCCGGGAGGGGTAGACGGCGAGCGTCGCAAGCGGTTCGTGGCGGCGATGCTCGTCCATCAGCTCGGCGAGATCGGCATCGGTGAGCACATCGCCGTAGAGCACGATCGCGGGCTCGGTGAAGAAGTCGCGCAGCGGCACGAGCGCCCCGGCGGTGCCGAGCAGCTCGCGCTCGTGCGAGACCCTGACGGGCACGTCCAGGCTCAGCTCTCTAAGGCAGGCGAGCACCTGATCGGCGTGGTGATGGACGTTCAGAGCGACCTCGCTCACGCCGCCATGCTGCAGGTACTCGAGCTGGTGGACGAGCAGCGGACGCGCACCGAACGGGGCGAGGATCTTCGGCGTCGTATCGGTGAGCGGAGCGAGCCGGGTGCCGCGTCCGGCCGCCAACAACATCGCCTTCATGGTCAACCCGGTGGGGTGAGGCCGTCGCCGCGGCCGCCGACCACGTCCCGCGGTGCCGAAATATTCGACAAAGTCCCCATGGCGCAGCACAAAGTAGCAACGCCGACGCGTCGGACTTGACGGGATGGCGCTACTTGGCGGCGATCGACTGCATGCGTGCCGATTCAGCGCAAGCACATCGGGGAGTTTGTCTCCGACGAGGGCCACCGGGATCAAGTGCGGGCGTGCTCTGGCGGCGCACACGGTCAGCGAGTCGGCCCGCGGCGCTCACAGCGAGGATCCTCGCCGCCGGAACGGCCCGCGCGAGGAGAGCGCGTCGTGCAGCTCGTCGGGCACCATGCCGATCAGCTGACCGACGCCGAGGAACAGCGCCCCGGCCAGCGCCGCGGCGAGGAAATCGGGCACGGGCAGCAGCAGGACGGCGCCGGCGACGGCGCCCGCGACGGCGACTCGTCCGAGAAACCCGGGACGGATCCTCACCGTGACCGAGCAGGTGTGCAACCGCCAATACGTGAGGGCGGCGAGCAGCGCGTCGCCGAGCACGCTCGCGGCGGCGCCGCCGCGAGCGCCGAAGGCGGGGACCAGCACGACCGCGAACACGGCCATGCCGAGCAGACCGAGGGCGTTGGTGAGGATCAGCTCCCGCTGGGCGCCGAGCGCGACGAGCGACACGGCCCAGATCTGTACGAGCGCGCCGAACAGCAGCGCGGCCACCTGGATGCGCAGCACCGCCCCGGAGGGGACGAAGCCGGGGCCGCCGATGATCCTCATCACGGGCTCGGCGGCGCGCGCGGCGACGATCACGACGAGCATGCCGGCGATCAGCGCGCCCTCGCTGAGCCCCTCGACGGCATAGCGCAGACGCACGCGATCATCGCGCGCGGCCGCGGCCAGCACCGGCAGGGCGACGCCGGCCACGAGGATGGGGATGCCGATCAGCGCTTCCATCGCGCGCAGCGAGCCGCCGTAGTAGCCGGTCTGCTGCGGGTTGGAGATCAGCGACATGAGCAGGATCACGAGACGGAAGTAGATCTGCCCGAGCACGAGTGCCATCGCCAGCGGCAGCGCGCGGCTGAGCAGGGCGCGCTGCTCGGCGCGATCCCAGCGCGGTCGCACGAACGCCTCCGGACCCACGAGCAGCGGCGCCGTCGCCATCGTCGCCAGGCCGGCGACGATCAGGACGGCGAAGAACGGGGTCAGATGGGCGCCGAGCGCGACGAGCAGCGCGACGCAGGCGAGCGTGACGATCTGCTTGAGGAAGTCGACGAGGCCGAGTCCGGCATTGCGCAGTTCGACGGTCAGGGGCAATAGCAGCGCGTCGGCGAGCGCCATCACGCACAGGCCGAAGCCCGCGAGGGCGGCGCCGATCCGCATGCTGGCGGGATAGCCGGCGAGCAGAGCGAAGGCGACGATCGCAAGCAGCGCCACCGGTCCGATCCACAGGCGCTGCGCGATGACGTTGCCCATCAGCGCGCGCCGAGCGTCGACCTCGCGCAGAGCCAGCTCGCGGCTGGCGCTGACGCCGAGGCCAAGGTCGACGACGCTCCAGGCGATCGCGACCAGCGAGAGGACCGTGACGTAGCGCCCGGATTCCTCGACCCCGAGATGGCGCAGCATCAGCGTGGCGGTGACGAGGCCCGCGAGCACCCCGGCGAGGTTGCCGGCTGCCCGCCAGGCGCTGCCGCGAATCACCTTGCCGCCGGCGTGAGCGGAGGTCAGGAGGTCTTCGGCGACGGGCGAGCTCATCTGCCGGGCGAGCGTACACCGCATCCCTGCCGAGCTGGCGGAATAGACCGCACCTATGAGAACGGGCGCGCCGCGAGAACACTGAGTCAGAGACGTCCACGTCCGGCTGGAGCCTCTTTTCAGTGGCTTTTTCGCGGGAGATTGAAATGCCTCATCCAAGCGACGACTCTTCGCCGCTATGAAGAAGGCAACGATCACGCTTGCCGTCGGCTTGGTGCTGATCGGCGCGGTGAGCGCGGCGGCGCTGACGCGCTCACCTCCGCGGGTCGCGAGGGTAGGGGTTCCCACCGGTGACGTGAAGGCCACGCCGCTGGGCAAGATCCTGGGCGACGTCTCGCTCTGCCAGCCCGGCGAAACGCTGCCGGCCGGCGTGTCGGGCATCCGCGTCGGGATGTGGGCGTTCTACGGAGCCAAAATGCACGTTCGGGTCTACAGCGGCTCGCGGGTTCTGACGGAAGGCAGCAGGGGACCGAACTGGACGGGCACGTCGGTCACGGTGCCCGTCAAACCGATCGCACGCACGAGCTCGGGAGTGACGGTGTGTGTGGGGATCGGTCCCAACAGCCAGCCGGTGCTGCTGCTCGGCGCGGGCACGCCAGAAGGGGCAAAGACCAGCGCCGGGACGGTGGCGACCCTCGGAGCCAACTCCCCCACACCGGCGGCCGCGGGTAAGAGCCACCAGCTTCTCGGGGGCAAGATCGGCCTTGAATATCTCCGCGCCGGCAGCGGCTCGTGGTGGTCGCGTATCTCCTCGGTGGCGGCCCACATGGGACTCGGCCGCTCCTACACGGGCACTTGGATCGCGTTCCTGGTGGCGGCGCTGATGGTGGCCGTGGGCGTGCTGGCGGTCCGGTTGACGTGGCGGGTCCTGCCGTGAGCGTTGCGCAACCTCCACGCCAACCGCCGGGTAAGACCAAGACCGGCTCCCGGTCCCTGCAGCGCAGGCGCAAACGCGAGCAGGAACGCGCCTTGCGCCGTGAACGCGGCGCGCCGACCCAGGTGCGCGGCATGCTTGGGTTCGACCTGGGGGCAGCACTCAAACGCGTACCGAGGGCCGCGTGGATATGTGCGCTGATCGCGCTGCTGAACGCCGTCGCGTGGTCGGTCATCACGCCGCTCTTCCAGGGCAAAGACGAGATCGACAACTATTCCTATGTCGAATACCTCTCGGCGGCCGGCAAGCTTCCCGAAAAGGCGCATCTGAGCGGAGAAGAACCGTATTCGCACAAGCTCACGCAGGTGATGGAAGGCCTCCGTTACTTCGAGGTGCGTTTCACGCCCTATGAACCGTCGTTGAGCACGGGCGCGGAGCAGAGGACCCTGAACGAAGACGTCAGGAGCGCAGCCTCGCTCGAAGGCTTTGGAGAAGCAGGGCGGGTGGCGACCGAGACGCCGGGGTACTACGCGCTGGAGACGATCCCCTTTGCCTTCGGCGGCAGCAATGTCCTCACGAAACTGCAGTTGATGCGGCTGCTGAGCGCCCTGATGGCCGCGGCGACGGCGCTGCTGGTGTTCTTCTTCCTACGCGAGATCCTGCCGGGCGCGCCGTGGGCGGCGACGGTGGGCGCATTGTGCGTTGCGCTGCAGCCGCTGTTCGTGTCCTCGTCGGCGATCGTGAGTCCGGACGCGATGTTGTTCACGGCCTCCGCGGCCGTTTTCATGTGCATGGCACTCGCGTTCCGCCGCGGGTTCAGCACGCGCTTGGCGCTGGCGATGGGCGTGGTGATCGCGGTGGGCTTCACGAGCAAGGTCAACTTCATCGGGGTGGCCCTCGGGGTGTATGCGGGGCTGGCGATCCTGGCGGTGCGCGGATTCAAAGCCCATCGCTGGGCCGGTCTGCGCTCGCCGGCGATCGCGGGCGGTATCGGCATCGTCCCCTCCGCGCTGTTCCTGCTGCGCAACGCGCTGACGAGCAATCCGGCGACCAACGGCGCCGTGCAGGCCGGCGGTCAGCTGTCGGTGGGTACGGTGCTCAAAGAGCTGAGCTACACCTGGCAGATGTTCCTTCCGCGCCTGCCGGGAATGACGTCCTACTTCAAGGGCGTGTTCCCGCTGCGCGAAATCTGGTTCGACCGCTCGGTGGGCTTCTACGGGTGGATGGACACGACGTTCCCCACGTGGGTGGACAACGTGGCGCTCATCCTGGCGCTCGGGGTCGCGGCGCTCGGAGCACGCGAGCTGTTCGTGCGCCGCAGCGCGTTGATGGCGCGCCTGCCGGAGTTCGCGGCCTACGCGGCGATCGTCGTGGGGGTGATGTTCATGCTCGGATTCTCCTCCTACCGCTGCGATCTGATCGAACACGAATGCTCGCTCGGGGAGCCGCGCTACCTGCTGCCGCTGCTGCCGGTATTCGCGGCGATGATCGTGCTGGCGATTCGGGGCGCGGGACGGAAGTGGGCGCCCGTGGTAGCGGCCGCGATGGTCGTTCTGTTCCTGGGACACGATCTGCTCAGCCAGCTGCAGACGATCGCTCGCTACTACGGCTAGGGGGCTGGCGCGATCCGCGCTCGCGGTGCGCGCCCGCCGGGACAGCCGGCACAAAAGGGGCCCGGCACGGATGCCGGGCCCCGAGGGATTGCGCGCCGAACTCGCGTTCGACGCGAACCGCTGAGCGTGGGGTCCCCGCGCGGG
>DASXMO010000053.1:0-12005 GCA_036495605.1 Solirubrobacteraceae bacterium | reverse complement strand
CTCGTGCGGACCAGAGGGCAGACGCCGAAAGCGACGATGAGTGCGGCGCTTTACGGAGCGCCAGCCGCCGCGCCGATCCGCCGAATCTACCGCGAGGGACCAACACGAGCCGCGAGGAATTCGGTCCGTTGGGCATACGTGGCGCAGAAGAAAGGGGACCGGGCTGGGCCATACTGACCCCAATCCATTCAGACGGGTCTGCCTCGTATTATGGCGTCGATGTCTGCCGCCCCCAAACGCCGTCCCCGCGTCCCTTCTTCAGGTCGGTCTAGTCCCACGAGCACTACGCGTGCTGGCGCAGCAGATGATGCCCACGCTGCGGGAGTTGATCCCTCTGCTCTGGTTGATCTGTCTCACGAGGAGCTGATCGCTCTCGTCGAGGCAACGATCCGCGGCGGCATCATGATCACCTTCTCCGGGAAGGCCCACGCAGCCAGAATCGCTCGCAAGGTGCGCCCTCGGGTCACTCGGCGGAACAAGTCTCTGAGCGTCGGTCCAGCAGACGCCCAGGCAACCAACCTCCTCATTGAGGGTGACAACCTCCAGGCGATGGCCACGCTCTACCGCGAGCGAGGACAGGTCGATCTCATTCTCGCCGATCCCCCCTATAACACTGGGAACGACTTCCGGTACAACGACCGTTGGGAGGAAGACCCCAACGACCCTGGTATGGGGGACTTCGTGAGCGCAGACGACGGTGCTCGGCACACGAAATGGATGCGCTTCATGTGGCCTCGCCTCCAGATGATGAGGTCGATGCTCAAGTCAGGCGGGGTGCTTGCCATTTGTATCGACCACCGTGAGTTGTTCCGTATGGGACAAATGCTCGATGAGTTGTTCCAAGAGCGCAATCGTCTCGCCATCATTAACTGGCAAAAGAGCTATGCTCCCCGCAATGACAACAGGCACATTTCAACTGCTACCGAGTACGTCCTTGTTTACGCCCGAGACGTCGACAAGGCCAAGACAGGATTGCTGGACCGAACGGCAGATATGGACGCGAAGTATCGCAACCCTGACAATGACCCCGAAGGGCTGTGGCAGTCGGACAATCCGTGTGCCGGAGAAGGTGACACTCACCCGGGGATGGTCTATGGAATCCAGAACCCATTCACCGGCGAGATCCAGTACCCGCCAGATGGCAAGTGCTGGCGCAGTGAACGCGCGAAGATCAAGAGGTGGTTGGAAGTGTGGGGTGGCCCTTACGAAAGCCGGGGCCTCGGGGACGGAATGCCATCCGAGGCATTGGTGCTCAAAGGTGTTCCGGTACCGACTCCGGCTGACGATCCACTCCTTCTGAAGGCACGCAAACGAGCCAATAAAGTCCGCCGGACGAAGGTGTGGCCTCAATTCTTCTTCCTGAAAGCGGGAGAGGGTCGTCCTCGGCTCAAGCGTTACTTGGAGCGTGTAAAGAAGGGGGTAGTGCCGATGACCTTTTGGGCCGCCGATGAGTACGACGTTCCCGAGGAACTGGGTTCAACATCTTGGGAGCACCCTGAGTCGGGCCATAGCCAAACTGGGATTAACGAGATCGACGCCATCATTGGCAAGGGTCACAACTTTGAGACTGTCAAGCCGCTCAAGTTGTTCGAGAAGATTATTCAACTCTGGTGTCCGCCAGAAGGGCTTGTCATGGACCCGTTTGCTGGATCTGGAACAAGTGGCCATGCCGTCATATCGCTCAATCACAAGACAGGCAGCTCTCGTCGGTTTATTCTTGTCGAGCAAGGGCGACCCGAACGCGGAGACCCCTATGCATCCTCACTCACAGCGAATCGCCTGAAGCGAATCATCACTGGAGACTGGGCGAGTGGAGTACGGAGTCCCCTCGGCGGCGGATTCTCGTTCCAGCGTCTCGACAAGCGGGTAGATGCTCAAGCTCTGCTGCAAATGGAGCGGGACGAGATGGTCGATACCGTGATTGCCTCCCACTTCGACGCGAATCGCAAGCGGGGCTCGAACCTTATCCGGATCAATGGCGCGGACTGGCGTTACCTCGTTGCCAAGAACTCCGACAACGAGGGCTTCTTCCTCGTGTGGGAGGGGCCAGACAAGAACACAGACTTTAGTTCAAGCGTGTATAACGCATGTGCAATCGAGGCCGAACAGGCAGGCTTGAAGTCTTACTATCATGTCTACGCAAGGCTCTATCTCTACCAAACGGAGAACGTCCGCTTCTATCAGATTCCAGACAGAATCCTCTCTGACTTCGGCCTCGACATGAGTAGCGAACCGTTCACGGAGGCGCCAGCGTGATCGAGCTGTATGAGTTTCAGCAGCAAGCATCAGCAACAATGTCGGACCGGTTCAGCAAGTACGTCGCCGACCCAGTAGTAGCGGGAACACAGCAGCATCAGCGAAATGTTCCCTTCTTTCAATCGCTCGCCTCCATCACGGCATCTGGCAAGACCGTCATTCTTGCCGATGTGGTGTCGTCCATCACTACAGCCCTGCCTGTGGCACCCATCGTGCTCTGGCTTTCCAAGGGCAGAGTGGTAGTGGAGCAGACACTTACAAATCTGCTACCGGGTGGTAAGTATCACGATCTCCTTGGGAACGCAGAGGTTCGTCCCCTGCCCGAGTATGACCCCGAAGAAGTCGCTGAGCTCACGAAGCCCATCGTCTACTTCGCGACTGTTGGCACGTTCAACCAGCGAGACAAGGAGAAAGGCTCTCTCGTCATATATCGCTGCGACATCGATACGGCAGACCAATCGACGTGGGATGCGCTCAAGCAACGTCTGACACGAGATAAGCTGCGACGCCCTCTAATCGTGGTGTACGACGAGGCACACAATCTCAGCGATCAGCAGACCGACCTCCTCATGGAGCTGGAGCCGACAGCATTCTTGTTGGCGAGTGCCACGATGAGGTTGCCGGAGCGCCTTGCCCGCGAGATTGATGCTCTGCGTGCGAATGGCTGGGATGACAGCTCGCTCATCACGGCTGTCGACGCAAAGGCAGTGGCCGATTCTGGCTTGATCAAGAATACTGTGATCCTGGCTGGATATCAGTCCCCGATGGAAGAGACTGTGTCGACGTTGCTCGAGGACTTCGCAGAGGCGGAGAGGGATGCCGCGGCGTATGGGTTTGATGGGGAGCCCAGGGCGATCTACGTCTGCAACACGAACATTGTCGCTGGCAACGCAAACGAGCGCGACGATCCAAAGCAGCCATTTACATCGCGTCAGGCACCACCAATCCTTATCTGGCGCCATCTCGTCGAATCGCACAGGATCGACCCAGACGAGATCGCCGTCTACTGCTCGCTCAAGATGGACAAAGACTACCCAGCGCCCGAAGGCTTCCATCTCTTTAAGGGCGGCGACAGTGACTATGCGGATTTTACGGCAGGATCGTTCCGCCATATCATTTTTAACCTTGCTCTCCAGGAGGGATGGGACGATCCGCTCTGCTACTTCGCCTACATCGACAAGAGCATGGAGTCTCGTGTTCAGGTCGAGCAGGTCATCGGACGACTGCTACGTCAGCCAGGCGCTCGGCACTACGCCGCCGACCGTCTAAACGCTGCGCACTTCTACGTCAGGATCGACCGGAACCAGGTCTTTACGGACATCCTCAATGCGGTTAGTCAGAACCTCGCGAGCGAGGCGCCTGAGCTTCGCGTTGTCGTCGCTCCGCCAGGGAGGTCCGCGCCGATCGAGTACCAGCCTAAGAAAATGGTAACCGTTCCAGGAACGGCACTCGAGAGTAGCGACGCTGTCGCTCCTGTCGCCGATCTGATCGCGCGCCTTACGAACTACCAGCGCGATAGCGGTAACAACACCACGGGGATTGGTAGTCGCGCGGTTGTTCAACGCCTCATCGGTGACTCGTCCGACGCGGATGTGAAGTGGGAGACATTCGAGCAGTCGAGCCGGGTTCTTGCTCGATGGATATTTCAGCGAGAGGTGCGGAAACGCTATCCCGGTGCGCTTGGAGTTGCCCTGACGTCCGAGGCTAAGTTCGATGCGGAGATCGGCCTCGGCAGCAATGCAGAGTCACACATTGTCACCGTAGCCGAGCAGGTTGTCGATACGTTTCTCGAGTATGTAGAGATCATCCAGAAGCCGCGTGGTCCGTATATAGTCGGGCCACAGCTCGCACGACCCGATAGCTTTGTCAAGTTTAAAAACGCGATCCACGACGGCTACGATGGCCTCAACTCGCTGGAGCTGACGTTTGCTCATGTTTTGGACAAGCAAGGTGTTCCGTGGAGTCGCAACCCATCACGGACGGGCTACCGTATCCCGCTAGCAACGATGGGCCCGACGGCGTTCTTCTACCCCGACTTCATCGTCTGGTGCGGGAGGGACGTGTTCGTGATCGATACTAAGGGCGGACATTTGCTTTCCGACGCGACGACACGGAAGCTGCTCTGGATCGAGACGCCAAGGAGAGCGCCCGAACGCCTCTTTGTGAAGTTGGTGTCTGCCGGGAAATGGAAGCCCGACGCGACCCTCGTAACCCAAGACGGGTGTACCCTCTGGGGCATTAAGGCTGGGGCCGGGCGCACTGTAAAGCATTTCGATGATCTCGACAAACTACTCGCTGTTGTTCTGACTCCGCGTCGCGGATAATTTATCCTAGCGACGTGTTTGCTTCCAACTCCGTAGTACTGTTTTTTGCGTCTGCGTGTCCCCCGGATTTTCTCGATTAAGCACTGGGTAGTCGGGGACCATTTACAGAGCGTCAAGCGAGTTTCCCGAGGTTATAAAGCGTATGTCCAGCAGCTAGTCTCTCCGCGTAAGTCTTCAATTGAACAACGTTTTGGAACGGCTTGTATCCATTTCTCACGGCCGCTTCGAAAACCTCCGCAGGCTCGTTCAACAACAGCGCCACTGGCTCACTGAGCTCCACCTGAAGGCCACGCGGCCAGGCCACATCGAGCACGAAGGACGCTGCACCATCGTCCTCGGCGAGCTGATAGTCGAGCTCGCCGTCATCGAAACCATGATCGCGCAGCCAATCACGAACCGCTGCGATCGTGTTCTCTGCGTCCTCCGCGACTCCATCGGCGACCGAAATGGGTGTCGCTGGTGTCGCCCTTGCCTCAACCTCTTCGTGCTCCGCCAAATGCGGATCGTATAGATCGCCCAGGAACGCGTTTGTAGCCTCGGCGAGAAGCACACGTCGTTGCTCGAGAAAGTCCGGGTACCTGTCTACCTGCCAAAGTTGGGGGTCCGTGGGTATCCAATGAGACTCGACAGCCGATGGCTGCAGCTCTTTGTACTCCGGCAGGTAATCGGCGGGATAGCTTCCTGAAATCTCTTTGTTCGTCTCGGCCGTGAGGAACGTGAAGTTCGCGATTGCGTTGACGTCCGCCCGCGAGTACTCAGCCTCATACAGCACCCGCTTCGGGAACACGTGATGTATCTCGAGATTGCTGTATGCGCCGAGCGCCGTCTTGTCAAGCAACTCACCGGTACCCCAGTCACGCGCGCCAGCGACTCGCGTGAGCATGTAGAGGACGGGAAAGAACCGCGCTCCGCGACTCCAAGTCAAGAAATCGGCGGGCTTGACGGTGAGATCGCCGCGCTGCTGACGAAGTGAGACGAGCAACTGCGCGACGGGGTCGGGGCTGGCTTTCGCGAGCACAGACAGATCCTGGGCAAGGACACTCTCGGTCGAGCCGGCGTATCGCCCCCACATAGATGCCTGTATGTACCAATAAAGCAGCCCATCACGGGTAGCGTGGTCCCCGAATGACATGTCGTGATCGTGGAGATAGCGCGTGAGCACGACGATCGGGTATACGGCAGGCAGCACACTGCCATGATTGAGTCCGAGTCGGCTGCTGAGCGTGTTGAGAACCTTGTCGATAGCCCGCTCCGCGCGCGCCAAACCTCTCTGAACTTCGGCCGGTGATCGGTCGGAGAGCGCCGAGAACGGCGCCCGGCCGCTGACGATCGCATTGACCGACCGCAACATCAGCTCGAGTGAAAAATCGAAGCCGGCCTCCTGCCACTTGGCAAGACACCTTTTCATCTCTAGACGCGCCTCTGGCCACTCTGCGCAGATCTTTGCCAGTGCAAGGTCACCCTTCGAGAGCTTGGTGCCGCCGGAGTTGACACGGTTGAAGATATCCACGACGACATCGACAGTCTTGTCCTCGCCTGAGACCTGCTCTATATGAAACTCGCGATTACGGATCTCCGTGATGCGGTTGATGCGCTCAATCCAATCAGTGAGCCGTGGATCGTCTTTTGCGTTGGCCACAAGGCCGGCGATAAGGTGTCCGGCACCCTGCGCGAAAATTTCACACACGTCAACCCATAGAGGTTCGTCTCGCATCTTGACGGGCTGCCAGAACTCGAACGCCTCCTCATCGAGATGAAAACGTAGGTCTTCGAATGCCCTGGAGTTGCCGTCAAAAAACGCTGGCGCATTACCACGAATTAGACCATAAAGGGATGTGACGCGCTGCTGACCATCCAGTAGCAGCTGGACTGTCCCGGGTTGAAGCTGGCCGTCACCGCGAGTGATCGCGCTCTCGGTTTTTGTGAGCCACGTAAGCAGACTGCCAACAGGATGGCCGCGATAGAGCGACTCCATCAGGCCTCGTACTTGCGTCCGGTTCCAGACGTAGCCACGCTGGAACTCGGGGAGTGCGATGGCCCCTTGGTCGACGTTGTCCAGAATGGTGTCAAGTCGCATGAGAGCCCGGAGACTACTGAGCCGGCAAGTTCTGCGCTAGCCGCTCGAACGCCTCGACCACCCATTCCCCGAGCGCTTGCCCTGCCGTCAGCCTGTTCTCGTGCGGATGGAGATTCGACGATCTCGTGTAGGGCGTTGCGCGGCTGAACACAGATCCGGGCATGCCGCCGGCATCTACCCTGTTGCCCACAGTTCAGTGTTGTGAACTTGGTGCCGATACGGTCTTGTGGCCGTGAGCTACCGACAGCGCCGCACCATCGGACGGGAGCTGCGCGATCTCGTCTTCCGTCTGTGCACGATCGCTGGAGGATTCTTTGGGCTGATTTCGGCGGTCGGGCGCTACCACGCTCAGACTCGACACCCTACCCCCAGTCAATGCCACGGTCGCGCGGGCCACACGCAGAACGTCGCGAGCTGCATGCACATCATTTCGAGCACACTCACCTCGGACATCCTGGCCTTCCTCCTTCCGGTCCTGATCGGGCTCCTCGCCGGCGCCATCGTCGGCTTCCTGCTCGCGACCCTGATCCGAGTCGGTCGCATACCACACCCTGTCACCACCAGACCCGGCCGATGGATACGAGCGCGCTACCAGAGCAAGTGCGACGCGTGCGGCTGTTCAGTGCTTCCTGGCGACCGCATTCGGCACAGGTCAGGACATGTGCTGTGCGCAAGCTGCGGCGAGCGCTGAAGCACGAAAAAAGATTCCGATAATGCATAGTAGACTCGTTATAATTCCGATCTATCCCCAGCAAGCGCCAACATCCCTACTCGCCCTACGCCGCCGAGGCGGCGCAGCTGCTTGGGGCTCGGATACGGCTGGCGCGGCGTGAGCGGCGTTGGTCGCAGGATGAGCTCGCGGCGCGCGCCGGCATCACGCCACGCACGCTTTCGAAGATCGAGCATGGCGAGCTGAGCGTCGGTTTGGGCGCGGTCTTCGAGGCCGCGGCGCTCGTCGGCGTCCCGCTGTTCTTCACCGAGCGCTCGCGGCTGAGTGCCGACCTCGACCGTGTCGAAGCGAAGGGAGCGCTGCTGCCCCGCCCGCCTCGGGTGCGGCGGGATGTCGAGGTGAAGGATGAGTTCTGAACCCACCGAGGCCTTCGTGTGGACTTGGCTGCCGGGCGCAGAGGAGCCCGTCGTCGCGGGGCGGATCGAGCTTGCCGATGGCATCGTTCGGTTCAACTACGGGCGCAGCTACCTCGATCGGCCGGGAGCGATTCCGCTGTACCTGCCTGAGTTGCCTCTGCAGGCCGGGGTGATCGAGCCGCTCGGTGGTCTCACGATGCCGGGTTGCATCGAGGACGCGAGCCCCGATGCTTGCGGGCAGCGTGTTGTCATGAACCACCTCTTTGGCGCCGGCGCCAAAGATGGGGATCCTGCGGTCTTCGGGCCGGTCACCTATCTGCTGCACTCAGGCTCTGATCGGATCGGCGCGCTCGACTTCCAAGCCAATTCGAACGCGTACCTCAGTCGCGACGACGCGAGCGCTCCACTCGAAGACCTGATGCGGGCCGCTGACCTCGTCGATGACAACCTACCGCTGCCGCCCGCCCTCGACCTTGCGCTGCTCCACGGCAGCTCGGTCGGTGGTGCACGTCCCAAGACTCTCCTGAAGGACTGCGGGCGCGACCTGATTGCCAAGTTCTCCTCGCGTACCGACACCTACTCGATAGTGAAGGGCGAGTTTGCCGCGATGGAACTCGCCGGTCGCGCCGGCATCGATGTCGCGCCAGTCCAGCTCGTCCGGGTCATGGGGCGGGACGTGCTGCTCGTCGAGCGCTTCGATCGCACACCCAAGACGCAGCAGCGCCGCGCGATGGTGTCCGCTCTGACGATCCTCGAGCTCGACGAGCTGATGGCGCGCTATGCGAGTTACTCTGCGCTCGCACAGATCATCCGCGCGCGGTTCACCGACGCTCGCTCGACGTTGCGCGAGCTGTTCGCTCGCATCACCTTCAACATCTTGACAGGCAACAGCGACGATCACGCGCGCAACCACGCCGCATTCTGGGACGGCGAGTGGCTCACCCTGACGCCTGCCTACGACATCTGCCCGCAGCCACGAGCCGGCGGGGAGACGAGCCAGGCAATGATGATCGGGTCCGACGGCTACCGCATGAGCCAGCTCGCCGGTTGCGTGGAGCGTGCGAGCACCTTCCTGCTCGCCGCGGGCGAGGCGCGCGAGATCATCGATCATCAGGTAGAAGTGATCGAACGTGAGTGGGAGGACGTCTGCGAACGCGCTCAGATGACTACAGTCGAGCGTTCTTTCTTCTGGCGCCGCCAATTCCTCAACCGCTATGCGTTCGAGGGGTACGCGTCGGCATCGGTCCGACTCAGCTAGAGCACGAACGGAATAAGCATCTTGCTGCGCTCCCGATAGCGCGCGTATGCGCCCGGGAACGACGAGGCCATCAGCTTTTCCTCTACGCGCGCGCTGTAGACGAAGTAGACGCCCATCACGACCAGGGCGATCACCCAGTAGAGGTCGATCGCGAGCGTCGTGCCGAGCACCGCCAGTAGGAGACCCGAGTAGATGGGGTGGCGAACGAACCGGTAGGGCCCCGAGGTGACGAGTTCCGGCTCGTCCTTCTGGCTCATCGGCATACCCCAGTTGCGCCCGAGATAGACCCTCGCCCATACCGCCAGGCCGAGGCCGGCCAGGAACAGGACCGCTCCGAGCGCTTCCAGGACGGGGTCGTCGACCGCGAGGCTTCCGGGTTTGATCACGCGCAGCAGCACGAGCGCCAGCACGGCGATGATCATTCCCGGCGGCCGGGTTCGCCCCGTGCGCGAACCCTCCTTCGCGTCAGCGGCGGAGATGAGCCAGTAGACCCAGAACACCACCCACAGGACCCCGATGGAGATCTTCAGGGCCGTCATCTAAAACGGTCTACCCACCACGCCACGCTCAAACCCATCGGTATGTCCACGGCGCCACGTCGAGGGGTCTACGGGGCGAGGCGGAACGGCGGGTAGCGGTCGGTGACGAGCACGTGGGCGTAGGCGATCACGCGGTTCGTCCAGCGGCCGACGCCGACGAGGTAGTCGAACATTCCGCGCGGGAAGCGGCCGGTGAGCAGGATCGTGAACCACGCCCCGATCACGACGAACAGCGCGCCGATGTAGAGGAAGAGCAGCACCACGTAGTGAGGGATCGCCAGGAACCACTTCACCAGCGGCAGCCAGCGGTTCAGGTCGTTGCGCGCGTCGGGGTGGGCGAAGTCGAGGTGAACCCCCTGGTGCTCGTCCGTGGAGGGGTAGCGGTCGTCCATCAGCGCCAGATACACGCCCACCCGAGCAGAGAAGCGCATCAGCTCGCGGTTCCAGTCAAACCACCAGCGCGGGTACTTCTGCCGGAAGATGATCATCAGGAACGTCGGCGCCACGACCAGGCCGGCAGCTCCGATCGCCAGGGTTCTCCCGCCGCTGTAGCCATAGCCTCCGCCCTCGATGAAGGCGACTACGATCAGGATCGGGATGGCTACGAGCAGGCGAAAGAACGTCGTCAGGCGGTTGAGCGGACGGTCCGGGTAGTCGACGGCGTACTGCACGGGATACGGCGCCTCGGGGCCGGGCGGCTGGGCCGGCGGCTCGGGGGAGATGGGCTGCTCCATGTTCATGAATGCCTTTCGATCTGATGCACGGCGTACATCTTCTGTCCATCAGGTTCGCATGCGGACCCGATCCGATCCCCGACGGGCTGGAGCGGTGTCGTGCATCTCCGCTACCGCATGAAGTTCTGACGGCGACCGCGACGCGGCAAAACCGCACTCACCACGCGATCACGGCCGCGAGACGCCCACCCGATGCCCGAGCACGCGCCCGGAGGGCAGCGCGACGTAGGTCTCGGAGACGTCGTTGCGGTGGTTTGACTCCCGCAGCAGGTTGTCGGGGTCGGCCATCTGCACGTAGGCGAAGCGCCCGCGCAGGCCCGTCACGTCGATCCACTGCTCGGGGTACTCGTACGGATAGGCGTCCGTCCAGCCGACCGACGTCCCGAGGACGTCGTGGCGGATGTAGGGGTCCTGGTTGCACGCCGGATACACAGCCGCGCTCGGCGAGTTGCGCGTGGGATGCGTGTGGAAGAGGTCGCGCAGGCAATAATCGACCTTCGGTCCCGTCCGCACGAGGCGCAGGGCACGGTAGTGAGAGTCGATCGACCACAGTTGGAAGGCCGCGGCGTGCTTGAACTTCCAGTAGCTCGCCGAGCCCACGTTGCCGTAGCCGTAGCGTTCGCCCGGCACGTACTTGTAGACGAGCGTCGCCGGCGTGCGGAACAGGTGGCGACGCCCGCGGCGGTCGTAGATCGCCTGGTAGAGCACCATCCGTCCGCGCGGGCCGCGATGCGCGCTGATTTCGAGCGGACCCGACCCGCGGTTGTTGAGCGCGCTCGCCGCGCGCAGCAGGACGCGCCCGGGCTCGGTACCGCGATCGAGGTGCAGTTGCGAGGGGGCCGACATGACGATGTCCGGACAGCGCAGACGCACGTGCGCGAGCCTGCAGGGTCTCGGCTTGGCAAGTCCCACCGAGCGGACGTGACTCCTCGGCTCGACGGGCGCCACCCGGGAATCCGCCGCCGACGCGCGCGGCCTCGCCGCGAGCGTGCTCGGGAGCACGAACCACGCCACGCTCGACGCAATCAAGATCGCCGCGCCGGCCATGCCGCGAGCACGGGCCGGCGATCTGACTCTTCGCGCCCCCATCGAGATGGTGGATCTTCTCACAGCCCCCAGCCCGAGAGCTCTCGGCACGTGCGGACCATCCGAGATCTCGCACGCGCCGGTAAAACGCGCCGGTCGGACGAGCCGGTGGGAGAGCCCATAGGCCGCGCCGACGGAAACGCGCCGACGGAACGAGCCGCGTCGATCTCCGCGACGACGGAACGCGCCGCCGGCGAGCCGGTGGGGTGGATCGCGTGGCGTCTACGCCGCGAACCGCTGCGCGCTGCGAGCCCTGCGTCGAGCCGCCTCGACCTCGCGGTCCTTCGGCGGCGCCGCGGTGACCAGTTCGCCGAGCAGCCGAGCCGAGACCTCGGTCACCTCCTCGACCGCGCGCTCGAACGCGGCGGCGTTCGCCTGCGAGGGCTTCGTGAAGCCGCTGATCTTGCGCACATACTGCACCGCCGCCGCCCGCACCTCATCCTCGCTGGCCGGGGGCTCGAAGTTGTAGAGCGTTCTGATGTTCCTGCACATGCCCCGAAGGTAGCGTGTCACGGCCGCATCGGCAAGGCACGCGCGTCTGCTCGCGTGGGGCTCGTGCGGGTGTGGTTCCCGGCGGCGCACGCGCCGCCGGGCCGGTAGGCGCATGCGCCTACCGGCGGAGCCGCACATGTGCGGCTCCGTGCG
>DASXMO010000052.1:0-17626 GCA_036495605.1 Solirubrobacteraceae bacterium | reverse complement strand
CCCCGCGGGCGCGGTCGGCGTGCCCGCCTGAGCAAGCTCCGTGTAGGCTTCCGCGCCGCATGAGGTTCTTTCGATGAGGTTCTACGAGTTCGAGGCCCGCGAGATCGTCAAGCGCGCGGGCATCCCCGTCACCGACTACGGCTTCACGACCGACCCCGCCGAGGCGGCGGGGATCGCCGCACGGATCGACGGCCCGACGGTGATCAAGTCGCAGGTGCTCTCCGGTGGGCGCATGAAGGCCGGCGGGGTCAAGTTCGCGGACACCCCCGCCGAAGCCGAGTCCTACGCGAAGGACATCCTGGCGCTCGAGATCGGCGGTCACATGCCGCGTGGCGTGCTCGTCGACCCGAAGGCCGAGGTCAAGCAGGAGTACTACGCGGGCGTCGTCTGGGACGGCACGGCGAAGAAGCCGCTGATGCTGTTCAGCGACATGGGCGGCATCGACATCGAGCAGGTCGCCGAGGAGCACCCCGACCACGTCGGTCGGGGTCACTTCTCCACGCTCGAACCCTTCTCCGACTTCCGGGCCAAGCAGGTGATCGCCGCCGCCGGCGTGACCGGCAGGGCCCTGCAGCGCGCCACCCCCGTGCTCGCGCGCCTCGCGCGGCTGTTCCTCGAGAACGACATGACGCTCGCCGAGATCAACCCGCTGGCGGAGCTCAGCGACGGCTCGTTCGTCGCGCTCGACGCGCACATGGAGATGGAGAACGAGGGCATGCCCCGCCAGAAGGACCTGATCAAGGCGCTCGGCATCGGCGCCGAGGAGGGCACCCGCGAGGGCCACACACCGACCTCCTTCGAGGATGCCGTCAAGGCGATCGACGCCGCCGACCACCGCGGCGTGATCCAGGGCAAGGACACGGGCTTCAACGGCAACATCGGTCTCGTGATCGGCGCGGGCGGAGGCTCGCTGACGCTCACCGACGCCGTACGCCAGCAGGGCGGCAAACCCGCCAACTACTCCGAGATCGGCGGCAACCCCTCCGTCGCCAAGGCCTGCGGCCTGGCCAAGCAGGTTCTGCGGAAAGACGGCGTAGAGAAGATCGCCGTGATGATGTCGATCGTCTCCAACACCCGCGTCGACATCGTCGCGCGCGGCGTGATCAAGGCCTGTCTTGAGCTCGACCGCGACCCCGGCGAGACGATCGCGATCTTCCGCATCCCCGGCGCGTGGGAGGAGGAGGGCTTCAAGATCCTCGACCGCTACGGGATCGAGTACTGCGATCGCTCGGTCTCCCTCTGGGAGGCCGCGGGAAGGGCCGTCGCCAAGATCCAAGGCGCCACGGCATGAGCCAGCACGCGGGGCAGAGCGCATGAGCATCCTCATCGACCAGGACACGACCTTCATCATCCAGGGCATCACCGGGCGCGAGGCCGTGAACCTCACGCGCGAGTGCCTCGACTACGGCTCGAAGATCGTCGGCGGCGTGACCCCCGGGCGTAAGGGCCGTGAGGTCCACGGCGTCCCCGTCTTCGACACCGTCGAGCAGGTCGTCGAGCACAACGGTGGCACCGTCCCGGATGGCTCCGTCGTCACGGTCCCCCCCGCGGGCACGCGCGACGCGGTCTTCGAGGCGCTGCACGCGGGTATCAAGACGGTCGTGATCGTCACCGAGCGGATCCCCCGCCGCGATGTCGCGATGATGGTCGAGCTCGCCGACGCGAAGGGCGCGCGGATCATCGGCCCCAACTGCCTCGGCGTGATCGTCCCGGGCGTCGCCAAGATGGGCGGCATCGGCGGCCCGGCGCGCAACGCCGAAGTGGCCTATCAGCCCGGCGCGGTCGGCGTGATGAGCCGCTCCGGCGGCATGACCACGGAGATCTCCTCCACGCTCACGGCCGCCGGGCTCGGAGTCTCGACGGCCGTCTCGATCGGTGGCGACGCGATCATCGGCTCGACCTACGCCGAGCTGATGCCCTACTTCGAGGCCGACGAGCAGACGCAGGCGATCGTCATCTACACCGAGCCCGGCGGGCGCATGGAGGCGCAGCTCGCGCAGTGGGTCAAAGAGCACAACTCGCGCCTGCCGATCATCGCCTTCATGGCGGGCAAGTTCATGGACGACGAGGAGATGCAGGGCATGTCCTTCGGGCACGCCGGCACGATCGTCGAGGGCAAGGAGGACAGCGCGACCGAGAAGATCGCCCGGCTGGAGGCGGCCGGCATCCCCGTCGTGCAGCGGATTGACGAGATCCCCGACCTCGTCAAGTCCAAGATCGCGGAGAGGGCTGGCGCAGCGTGAGGAAGGACGGTCTCTTCATCGCAATCGAGGTAGACGACGCGGCCACCGCCGACGCCGAGCTCGCGCGCAAGCTCACCGAGGCCTGCCCCGTGGACATCTTCGCCCAGAACGACGCCGGTACGCTCGAGCTCGTCGAGGGCAATCTCGATGAGTGCGTGCTCTGCCGGCTGTGTCTCGACGCCGCGAGCGCCGCCGGGTCAGACGGCGCCGTGAAGGTGATCAAGCTCTACGACAACGACGCCGTCCTCGCCTGAGGACCGCGCCGTCCCCTATCCTGTGTGCAGGAGCGTCGACCGAGCATGAACGAAAACTTCTCACTCATCGTGATGTGCATCTTCCTGCTCGCCTCCCTGGCGTTCCTGGCGCAGCAGCTGACCTCGTACCACTAGACGCCCGCTGGCCTGCGGGAGGCGGCGTCCTCAGTCGCTCGCGTACGTAGTACGCCACGCTCCCTGCGTCCTTGCCTCCCTTGACCAGCGAGCGTCTAGAGGCGCAGTGACCAACAGTCGACGGTCGGTGCCGCCTAGTGGTGCGCGTCGCGCGCCTTGCGCACGCGCTGGCGCTCCTGCTGCTTGTCGACGACGTTGATGATCAGGCGCAGGAACTGCTCGGGGCCTGAGGCCTTGGCCTGCCCGTAGGTGAAGGCCTCGATCCAGTCGGCGACTTTCGCCTCGCGGGCCATCACGTTGAAGAACTCGCGGCGCATGTCCACACGCACGCGGGCGTCCGCCGCGGGACCCTTCGTGACCTTCAGGTCGGGCATCTCCAGGCGAAAGTGCTGCACGTCGCCGCGTCCGCGCAGTTCGATGCCGACGACGAGCTTTATCGGCTCGAGCGCCGGCACTTCGCCGATGAACCGGCGCACGGCAAGCTCGATCAGAGCCTTGGCGTCTTCTGCCATATCACGCTACCTCTCTCCCCCGGCCCGATCTCCCCCCGCCAGAGCGAAGACGGCCGCCCGATAAATGGATCGACTCAGCTCAGATCTTATGACGTTGCAGCAACTTCCGCCCGATTACCATCCGCTGGATCTCCGAAGTGCCCTCGCCGATCAACAGCAGCGGCGCGTCGCGGTAGATCCGCTCGATCTCGTACTCCTTCGAGTAGCCGTAGCCGCCGTGGATACGCAGACACTCCTCCGCGCAGAAGCGGCCGGCCTCGGAGGCGAACAGCTTCGCCATCCCGGCCTCCAAATCCGAGCGCTCACCCGCGTCCTTCATCGCGGCCGCACGCCGCACGAGCAGCCGCGCGGCATCGACCTGCGTGGCCATGTCGGCGAGCTTGAACTGGATCGCCTGGTGCTCTGCGATCGGCTTGCCGAAGGTCTTGCGCTCCTGCGCGTATTTGAGCGCCAGCTCGAGCGCGCGCTGGGCCAGCCCGACGCCGCGTGCGGCGACGTTGACGCGACCGAGGTCGAGCGCGTCCATCATCTGCACGAAGCCCTTGTTCAGCCCCTCCTCTTCGCCGCCGAGGATGTTCTCGGCTGGGCAGCGGTAGCCGTCGAAGACGAGCTCGGTCGACTCGACGCCCTTGTAGCCCATCTTCTTGATCTGCGGCGGGACGTCGAAGCCCTTCAGCGCGCCCGTGTTCTCGGCGACGCCCGGCTCTTTCTCGCAGATGAAGCAGGTCATCCCGCGGTAGCGCGGGTCGGCCTCGGGGTCGGTCTTCACGAGCGTGAAGACGAGCGAGGAGCGCAAACCGTTGGTGACCCACATCTTTTGCCCGTTGATCTCCCAGCTGCCGTCATCCTGCTTCTTGGCAGAGGTCTTGATCGCCTGCACGTCGGAGCCGAGCTCGGGCTCGGACAGCGAGAAGGCGGCGCGGATCTCGCCGGTGGCCATCTGCGGCAGGTACTTCTGCTTCTGCCCCTCGGTGCCGAAGTTCATCAGCAGGTAGGAGCCGATGAAGTGCGTGTTGACGACGCCCGAGATCGAGATCCAGCCGCGCGAGAGCTCCTCGACGATCATCGCGTAGGTCGTCAGGTCGAGGCCCATACCGCCGTACTCCTCGGGGATCGTCACGCCGAACAGTCCCAGCTCCTTCATCTGCTCGACGATCGGCTCGGGGAAGGAGTCCTCGTGGTCGTAGTGCTCGGCGTTCGGCAGAATCTGCTCGTCGACGAACTGATGCACCATCTCGGTGATCGCCTTCTGCTCGTCGGTCATCTCGGTGTACTGCGCGGGGGCTACGGCCATCTGATCAAGGCTCCAAGGTCGTTTTGAGCGTGCTCAGAGAGAATACCGGCGTGAACTTCACGCACGAAGTGCTCGAAGCGCTGCCGCCGGGAGACCGCGCGCTCCTGGAGCTCGCGCGCGACGGCTCCCGGCGCGAGTGGACGTTCGGCGAAGTGGCCGATCGCAGCGCGCGCCTGGCGGGCGCCCTGCAGGCGCTCGGAGTGCGGCGGGGCGACGTCGTGATGACCCTGATCGGCAACCGCCCGGAGTGGGTGCTGACGATGTGCGCCTGCATGCGCATCGGCGCCGTCGTGCTGCCCTGCACCGAGCAGCTGCGCGCGAAAGACCTGCGCCTGCGCATCGCCGTGGCCCGACCGACGCTGATCGTGGCCGACGAGCGCAACCGCACGGAGCTGGAAGACGCACGGCCGGAATGCGAGGTCGTGCTCGTGCCCGACGAGGCGCTGTTCGCGGGCGAGCCCGCTGCGGCGGTCGAGCTGGGCGAGGACGAGCCGTGCCTGATCACCTTCACGAGCGGCACCGCCGGCGAGCCCAAGGCCGTCCTTCACGCCCAGCGCTACCTCCCCGGCCAGCACCTCCAGGCGAGGCACTGGCTCGGCGCCCGCCGCGGCGAGCTCGTGTGGTGCACGGCCGCCTCGGGCTGGAGCAAGTCGGCGCGAAACGTTTTCATCTCGCCGTGGCTGCGCGGCGCGAGCGCGCTGCTGCACGACGCGCGCTTCGATCCCGCGCAGCGCCTGGAGCTGTGCGAGCGCGAGCGCGTGAACGTGCTCTGCATGGCGCCCACCGAGTACCGCGTGATCGCCGCCCGCGCGACGCTCGGCCGGCTGCCGCACCTGCGCACGATGGTCGCCGCCGGCGAGGCGCTGAACCCCGAGGTGCAGCGCGCCTGGCTGCAGGGCACGGGTCTTGAGATCCGCGACGGCTACGGCCAGACCGAGACCGGGCAGATGACCGGGATGGGCGCGCAGGAGAGCGCACGCCCGGGCTCGATGGGCCGGGCGCTGCCGGGCCTGGGGCTCACGATCGACGACGGCGAGCTGATCGCCGATCCGCGGACGGTGCCTACGTTCTGCCTGGGCTATCTCGGCGAGGACGTCCACCGTGCCGAGGACGGCACGTGGCGGGTGCGCGACCGTCGCCAAGGCGGGCCGTGGCGCACGGGCGATCGTGTGCACGAAGACGAGGACGGCTACCTGTGGTTCGAGGGCCGCGACGACGACGTGATCGTCTCCGCCGGCTATCGCATCGGCCCCTTCGAGGTCGAGTCCGCGCTCGTCTCCCACCCGGCCGTCGCCGACGCCGCGGCCGTCGCGGCGCCCGACCCCGAGCGCGGCTCGGTGGTGCGCGCGGTCGTGGTGCTGCGCGAGGGGTATGGCGAGGACCGCGACGAAGGCGTGGGCGGGGGCGACCGCGAAGACGACAATCCCTCACCCGCCGCTTTGGTGCGCGAGCTGCAGGAGCACGTCAAGCGCGAGACAGCTCCCTACAAGTACCCGCGCATCGTCGACTTCGTGCGCGAGCTCCCGAAGACGCCCAGCGGAAAGGTCAAGCGGGCGCAGCTGCGCGAGAGTGGGTAGCGCCCGCGCGCGTTCGATGCTGTTCCGGGCGGCGCATACGTCGCCCGGGCGAGGCGCGTGCGTATAAAACATACGCCGTCTGGGCGAGACGCATGCTTATAAAAAGCTGATGCTGTCCCGGGCGGCGCATGCGCCGCCCGGCCGGACCGCACATGTGCGGTCCGGCGACGATCCACATGTGGATCGTCGTACCGCCGGCGCATGCGCCGGCGGCCGAGCCGTGCATGCACGGCTCGGGGCGGGCCGCCTCGCGGCCCGCCCCCCAACACAACTCAGGCGAGCTGCTCCGCGGTCTGCGCCGTGGCACCCGCGCGAGCGCCACCGCGGGCGAAGTCGCGCTCGAGTCCCTCGACCTCCTGCTCGACTGAGCGCGTGGGCGGGCGCAGGATCAGCACTGCCGCGAGGATGCCGAGCCCGACGCACACCGCGGCGACCAGGTAGGCGAGGTGATAGCCACCCGTGAGCGCGCTCGCCAGCGAGTTCCCGCTCGCGCTCAATGCCTTCGTGTGATCGGTCGCGATCGTGCCGAGCACCGCCAGGCCGATCGCACCGAACAGCTGCACCGACACGTTGATGATCCCCGAGGCGAGTCCCGCGTCCTGCGGCGGCGCGTCGGCCATGCCCATCGTCAGCAGCGGTAGGAACGACGCGCCCGCGCCGAGGCCGATCAACAGGAACGCGAAGAACAGGCCCGGGAAGTAGCCCGCGTGCACACCCTGCGTCGCCAGCAACAGCAGTCCGCCGGCGATCGCCGCGAGACCGGCCGCCAGCGTGTTCAGCGGACCGAAGCGATTGACCGCCCGCACCGCCAGGCCCATCGAGAGGGCCGCGATCGAGATCGTCAGCGGCATGAACGCAAGCCCGGTGTCGATCGCGTCGTAGCCGAGCACCCGCTCGAGGTACAGCGCTCCGAGGAAGAACGCCGAGAACATCCCCGTCACGAGCAGCCCGCGGACGAGGCTCGATCCCATCAGCGTCCGCAAGCGCAGGATCCGCAGCGGCATGATCGGGTTGGAGATGCGCGACTCCAGCCAGAAGAAGCCGCCCAGCAGCAGGATCGCGGCCCCGCCGACGCCGAGCGTACGAGCCGACAGCAGGCCGTATTCGGTCGACTTCACGATCGCGAACGCGCCGAGCATCGTCGCGAGCGTGATCAGCACCGACCCCGCCACGTCGACGCCGCCGGCAAGCCCGATGCCGCGGTTCTCCTCTATCAAGAGCGATCCGAACACGAACGTCAGCACGCCGATCGGGACGTTCACGAAGAAGATCCAGTGCCAGTTCAGCGACTGCGTCAGCGCGCCCCCGGCGAGCAGCCCGATCGAGCCGCCGCCGGCGGAGACGAACGCGTACATGCCCATCGCCTTCGCCTGCTCGGCTTTCTCGGGGAACTCCGTCACGATGATCGCGAGGATCACCGCCGAGGCCACCGCGCCGCCGATCCCCTGCACGAAGCGCCCGCCGATCAGCATCGCCTGGCTCGTTGCAAAACCGCAGAAGATCGACGCGGCCGTGAACAGCACGAGACCGGAGAGGAAGACTTTCTTGCGCCCCACCAGATCGCCCATCCTGCCCGCCAGCAGCAGGAAGCCGCCGAAGGTGATCAGGTAGGCGTCGATCACCCACGTGAGGTTCCCCTGCGAGAAGTGCAGGTCGCGTTGGATCGAGGGCAGCGCGACGTTCACGATCGTCGCATCCAGCACCATCATCAGCTGACCCAGGCACAGGACCGCCAGCGCGATCCAGCGGCGGCGCTCGCTGCGCGCGCTCGGAGCGCCCGGGGACGCCGAGTTCGATGCTCGCTCCTCCCCGTGGACGGACCCGCTGCCTGACGGCTCCTCCTCACGGACGGGACGGCCGTCCCGTTGGCCGTCCCCAGCGGCGCGCGCGCGACCTTCCGGTCGGAACGTGCGGCGGGCGCTACGGGCGGCACGGGCGATGCGGGTCTCGGTCTGTGTGGCTGTGGCGCTCATGGGCGCGACTCCCTTCGTTGCGTGGGACACACCATAGCAATGATCATCCCTGTTTCAAGGATGGTCTACATAAAATTTATGATCGTTGCTAAAGTGACAACACATGCGAAATGGTGTAAAATCACGCGACATGGGTGCTGAGAGGGCATCGTCATGCGCGCCAGGATCGATGGTCCTGCTGACCCGCCTGGCCAAGCAGGTGTACAGGCGCAGCGGCGACGAGCTGCTGGGAATGCAGCTGCGCCACCTGGTCGCGCTCAGCTACGTGCGCGACCACGACGCCTGCCCCCAGCACGAGCTCGCCGAGGCCTTCTGCATGGACGCCAACAACGTCGTGCTGCTGCTCAACGAGATCGAGCAGCTCGGTTACGTCACACGCCTGCGCGACCCCAGCGACCGTCGCCGCCATCTCGTGCAGCTCACGCCCGCGGGCGCCGAGGCCCTGAGTCTCGCCGAGCGCGCGCAGGAAGCGATCGAGGACGATGTCCTGCAAGCGCTCGACGGCGATGAGCGCGCAACGCTCTGGCAGCTGCTCACCCGCGCGCTGCGCGGGGTCGAGCCGGCCGACGGCGACTGCGCCGCGGCGGATGCGGCCCGCGACGTCCCGCTCACGTCCGTCGCCGAGTAAGCACAATCCGCGCGCCCGGCTGCGAGCGCGGCGCGGCGCCGGCGCTCACACGACGGGCACGGTCGGTTATCGTTGGCGCGTGCCCATTCGCAAGCGCCCTTTGACGCCGCTGCTGCTCGTGCTCACCGCCTGCATCTCGCTGTCCGCGGTCGGCGTCTCGCTCGCGGCCCCCGCTTCATCCTCCTCCGCGGGGCGCACCGCGTCCTCCGCACACTGCCCGATCGGCGCGGGATCGCCGAGCGGCGGCTCGGTGCAATGGGCGTTCACCGAGTCGGGACCGCCTTCGGGCCCACATGCGGGCATCTCCTCCTCCTACACGCACGGCCGCGGCAACTGGTCGGGCGGGCACGCGACCGGAACCGCCTGCCACGAGGACAGCCTCACGGGCGGGCACGGCTCGCGCGAACTCGTGCTGAAGATCACCGGCTCGGCGCGCCTCTCTCCCGGGATCACGCGCATGGGCCTGCGCGGGGTGGCACTCGAACTGAAAGACACCGTCTCCGCCAGCAGCGATCCGGAATGCACCGTCGGCACACACGGCACCGTGACGCTGTTCGCGAGCTACTACTCCGTGCACAGCGACAGCCTGCAGCTGCACTTCACGGGCGGATGCTCAAACCACGATCACAGCTTCACCGGCCCGCAGCTGCATGTGCTGCTTACGCGGGGCGGCGCGCAAGTCAACTGACCCAGCATTAAGGCACGCACCCCCTGACCGGCGACAAGTGCACGTCGTGCCCGGCGTGACTACAGCGCGATTGTCGCCTCGATCTCCACGAGCGCACCCTTCGGTAGGGCTCCGACCCCAACGGTCACCCGCGCGGGCGGCTCCTCGCCGGGGAAGAACGAGCCGTAGACCTCATTGATCTCGGCGAAGCTCTCAAGGCTCGTGGTGTAGATCGTCACCCGCACCGCCCGTCCGAGCGAGGTCTGCGCGGCCGCGCAGACAGCTTGCAGATTCTCCAGACACCGTCTTGCCTGCTCGGCGCATGACGTCCCCACGATCTCGCCGGTGCTCGGGTCGAGCGGGATCTGGCCCGAGCAGAACAGCAGCCCGCCGGCGCTCACGGCGTGGCTGTAGGGGCCGATCGCCGGCGGCGCGGCCGGCGCTGTGTATGTCCTGCGTTCGAGCGCGATCGGCTGACAGTACCGGGTGACGCGGAAACGCGCCAGATCAAATAGATTCCACGTATGCGACTCAGGGGACCGGTCGCCGCCGCGCTCCTCGCGGCTGCGATGTGCGCGGCGGGCAGCGCAGCGACAGCGCAGGCGCAGATCGCCTGGGCACCGTGCGGCGACAGCAACGACTACGCCTGCGGACATCTCACCGTCGCGCTTGACCCGAGCGGCGCAACCCCCGGCACGATCACGCTCGCGATGCGCCGCCACCGCGCCCCCGTCGGCGAAGCGCACGAAGCCGTGATCGCGCTCGCGGGCGGTCCCGGACAGGCGGCGATCCCGTTCAGTGAACAGTTCGCCCGCCTGCTCGGCCCGATCGCCGCGACTCGCGATCTGATCGTCTTCGACCAACGCGGCATCGGCCTGTCGCACCCGCTGTCCTGTCACCGCTTCGAACTCGATGCCGGGGGTCCCGCGGGAGCGCAGCTCGCCGAATGCGCCGCCCAGATCGGTCCGACGCGCAGCGACTACACGACCGCTCAGACCGTCGCCGACATCGAGGCGATCCGCCAGGCCGGCGGGTACCAGAAGCTCGTGCTGTACGGGACCTCATATGGCACGAAGGTGGCAGAGCGCTACGCGCAGACCTACCCGAATCGCGTGGCGGCGCTCGTGCTCGACTCGGTCGTACCCCCGAACGGCCCCGAACCACTGAACCTGCCGACGTTCGCGGCGATACCACGGGTGCTGAGTGAACTGTGCGCTCATGGCGGGTGCGCACGCATCACTCCCGACCCCGTCGCGGACGTGGCAAAGCTCGTGCACAGGCTCGGAGCGGGTGCGATGAGCGCGCACTGGATCGACGGCGAAGGCCGCTCCCACACGCTTCGCTTCTCCTCCGAGGAAGTGCTCTCGATCTTGATCGCCGGGGACCTCGAACCGGTGCTGCGCACCGAATTCCCAGCGGCGATACGTTCCGCCGCCAACGGCGACGGAGCGCCGTTCGCGCGCCTGCTGCGCGACGCCGCCGAACGGGGCGGGAGCGCCGAAGAAGAAAGCCCGAGCGAGAGCTTCGACACTCCGTTGTACTTCGCCACGAGCTGCGAAGAGGAGCTGTTCCCTTGGAGCCGCGCCTCCAGTCCGCAAAAGCGTCTCGCGGAAGCCCGCGCGGCGATCGGCCGCTCGCCCGCGGGCAGCTTCGCGCCGTTCACTCGCGAAAACGCGCTCGGCATCAGCGACATCCCCGCGTGCGCCTTTTGGCCGTTCACATCTCTCGCGCCCGCGCCGGTGACAGCGCCGCTGCCGAGCGTGCCGACACTGATCCTGAGCGGCGCCGAGGATCTGCGCACGCCGACCTCGGGCGCGCGCGAAGTCGCCGCGCAGATCCTGGGCTCCAACCTGGTGGTCGTGCCGGAAGTCGGGCATTCCGTTCTTGGCAGCGACTTCAGCGGGTGCGCGAACAGAGCCCTGCAGGCCCTCTTCAAGCCTGCTCCGATCAAACCCTGCACCGGCGGTCCGCAGCTGCAGAACCTGCTCGGGCTGGCGCCGCTGGCGCCGGCCCGACTATCGGACGTAGCGCCTGCCCCCGGCGCCGGCGGCCGGCCGGGGCGCACCCTGCGCGCGGTCGAGCTGACGCTCGCCGATTTGACCCGTCAGGAGATCGTGCACGCGCTCGGCGGACTCGGGCTCGAGAACCAACTGAGCTTCGGCGGGCTGCGCACTGGTTGGGCACACGCCACGAGCAAGGCTCTGACGGTGCACGACTACTCCTACGTACCCGGCGTGCTCGTCTCCGGCGAGGTGCGCGAAGGCGCAGCCGTGCTGCGCATCAGCGGGTCCGCCGGTGCGCACGGCGTCTTGCGCCTGAGAGCCCATCAGGCGCTCTCCGGCACGCTCGGGGGGCGGCGCGTGAGCAGCGGCCGCAGCCTCGACCTGGGTGCCGTGAGTACCGCTATTGTCCGGCTCGATGCGCAGGCCAGCCATCCCATTGCTCCTGGCGGCTCTGCTGTTCGTCCTCTCGCTCGCAAGCTGGCCCGCCTCCTCGCTCGCCTCAGCGCCTGAGTTCGGCCCCTGCCCCAACGGCGCCGACCCGTCCCTCGCCTGTGCGACCGTCACCGTGCCGCTCGATCGCAGCGGTCAGGTTCCGGGAACGGTGGCGCTGAAGCTCGAGCGCAAACTCGCCGGCTTCAGTCCCAGCAGGGACGCCGTGGTAGCGCTCGCGGGCGGTCCGGGACAGTCGGCGCTGGGGTTGGGCGAATTCATCGCGAAAGCGATCGCACCCGCGCTGGGGTCGCGCGACCTGCTCGTGTTCGACCAGCGCGGGACCGGCGAATCGGGCCCACTCAGCTGTCCGGCGCTGAGCAGCGAGAGCGAACTGGAACACGCACGCTCCATCGGCGAACTCGTGGCTCGCTGCGCGCAGCAGCTCGGACCGGCGCGCGGCGACTACACCACCCGGGAATCGGTCGCCGACATCGAGGCGCTGCGCCAGGCGGGTGGATACGAAAAGCTCGTGCTCTACGGAACCTCGTACGGCACGAAGGTCGCGCTCGAGTACGCCGAACGCTATCCCCAGCACGTGGAAGCACTGGTCCTCGACTCCGTAGTGCCCACCACCGGGCCCGAAGCGTTCGCGGCCGGCACCTTCCAGGCGATCGGCGGGGCGTTGGGTGAGCTGTGCTCCAATCGCGCCTGCGCCGGGATCACCTCCAATCCCCTGGCCGATCTCGCGCGCCTGAACTCAAAGCTCCGCAAGCACGCCCTCAGCGGCTCGGTCTATGACGGTTCCGGACATCGACACGCGGGCCGGCTGACCGAGGCTGGACTGTTGGGGATCCTGCAGGCGGGCGACCTGAACCCCGCCCTGCGCGCGCTGCTTCCGGCAGCAGTCGTCTCAGCCCTGCGTCACGATCCCGACCCGCTGCTGCGCCTGGAGCTCCTATCGGAGGGATTGATCCCAAACGTGCCCGGCAAACGCCCGGTCGAAAGTTCGGAGTCGATCGACGAAACCCTGTTCGTCGACACCTCCTGCGAGGAGCTCCCGTTTCCGTGGCAGCGCTCCGCCGCGCCAGCCACCCGACAGGCCGAAGCGCTCGCCGCGCTGCGCACGATACCGAGCGCGACGTTCTACCCGTTCGACGCGAGCACAGCCCTCAGCGCCAGCCTCGTCTCGGTCTGCGCGAGCTGGCCCGACGCCTCTCCGCCACCACCGGCCCAGGGTCCCCTGCCGAGTGTGCCGACGCTGATCCTCTCCGGTGCCCAGGATCTGCGCACACCGACCGCGAACGCGCGCAGCGTGGCAGCACTGATCCCCGGCTCAAACCTGCTCGTGGTCCCGTTCACCGGACACTCGGTCCTTGGCAGCGACTTCAGCGGCTGCGCCGAGCAGGCCGTCGGCGCCTTCTTCGCCGCCACGCCGGTGCAGCCGTGCGGACCGACGCAGAACGTCTTCAGCCCCACGCCGATCACACCGACCAAGCTCGCCTACATCCATCCGCCCTCGATCCTCCCCGGGAAGGCGGGAAAGACGCTGACGGCTGTGCTCGACACGATCCTCGACCTCAATCGTCAGGTGATCGGAGCGACATTGCAGGCCAACGCCGAACTTCCGGTCGGGTCGAGCTTCGGCGGACTGCACGGCGGCTATGCGCGCCTCGAGCCCTCGAAAGTCGTGCTGCACGACCTCTCGTTCGTATCGGGCGTGCGACTCAGCGGAACCTTCCCCGTCAAGGAAGGCCAGCTGCAGAACGCCACGATCCGCATCTCCGGGCCCGCGGCCGCTTCGGGGGCGGTCAGGGTCGGTGCGAGCAAGACAGTCAGCGGCACGCTCGGAGGTCGCCACTTTGACGTAAGCATCGCCAAGGTCAAGCTCGCGCGCGCCGGCTCCGGCGACGGAGAATGGCCAGCGGGCAGGGTGGCGTTTCCGCTGCCGGGACTCGCACGCGTGCACTGAGTCGCCATTGGCGCCAAGAGCCGCGAGCCGTGAGAACGGCAAGCCAGCACGGATAGGCTGAAACTATGAGCAACGCCCTGGCGAACGAGACCTCGCCCTACCTGCGCCAGCACGCCGAGAACCCCGTCGACTGGCTGCCGTGGGGTCCCGAGGCGCTGGCGCTCGCACACGAGCGCGACATTCCGCTGCTCGTCTCGATCGGCTACTCGGCCTGCCACTGGTGCCACGTGATGGAGCGCGAGTCCTTCGAGGACGAGCGCACAGCGGCGCTGATGAACGAGGAGTTCGTATGCGTGAAGGTCGATCGCGAGGAGCGCCCGGACGTCGACGCCCTGTACATGGAGGCGGTGCAGACGATGACCGGCCACGGAGGCTGGCCGCTGAACGTGTTCCTCACGCCCGAGCAGCTGCCCTTCTACGGCGGCACCTACTTCCCGCCCGACCCGCGCCCGGGAATGCCCGCGTGGACGCAGGTGCTGCAGGCGATCGCCGAGGCGTGGAATGAGAACCGCGAGGAGGTCCGCGCCGGCGGCGAGCGCCTGCGCGAGCGACTGGCCGGCGGCGCACATCTGCAGCCCTCCGACGAGCCATTGCGCGAGCAATCACTCGATAGCGCCGTCGAGAACCTCACGGCGATATACGACGCTAGCAACGGCGGATTCGGCGGCGCACCCAAGTTCCCTCAGGCCTCCGCCATCGAGTTCCTCCTGCTCCGCGGTGAGACCGAGATGACACTGGCAACGCTGCGCGCAATGGCAAGCGGCGGCATCTACGACCAGCTCGGCGGCGGCTTCGCCCGCTACAGCGTCGACGCGCACTGGACCGTGCCCCACTTCGAGAAGATGCTCTACGACAACGCGCTGCTTGCCCGCGCCTACTTGCACGGCTGGCGGGCGAGCGGGGATCCACTGCTCCTGGAGACCTGCCGCGAGACCCTCGATTGGGCCCTGCGCGAGATGCGCGGGCCCGAGGGCGCCTTCTACGCCGCGCTGGACGCCGATTCCGAGGGCACCGAGGGCCGCTACTACGTGTGGACCATCGAGCGGCTGCGAGCCACGCTGGGCGAGGACGCCGACGCCGCGATCGCCTGGCTGGGCGCAAGCGAGCAGGGCAACTTCACCGACCCCCACCATCCCGAGCCGGGCCTGAACGTACTGCAGGCCCAAGGACCGCGCCCGCCGGCAGAGCAGCGCGAGCGAATACGCGCACGGCTGTTGGAGGTGCGCAGCGAGCGGACGCGGCCCGGGCTTGACGACAAGCGCCTGACGAGCTGGAACGCGCTGATGATCAGTGCTCTCGCCGATGCCGGGGCGATGCTGAATGAGCCCCGCTATCTCGATGCGGCTGTCGCCTGCGCGCAGTTCCTGTTGGACGAGATGCGCGACGAGCAGGGACGATTGCTGCGCACCTACAACGACGGTCGGGCCCAGATCGGCGCTTACCTGGAGGACCATGCGTTTCTACTGGAGGCGGCGATCGTGCTGTTCGAAGCGACCTGCGAGGACCACTGGTTCAACGAGGCCATCACACTCGCCGATACGTTGATCGAGCGCTTCGCCGACAACCAGCATGGCGGCTTCTTCTCCACCGCCACCGACGGCGAGCAGCTGATCGTGCGGCGCAAGGACCTCGAGGACTCCCCCATCCCCTCGGGCGCCTCCAGCGCGGCGATGGGTCTGCTGCGACTGGCTCAGCTCACGGGCGAGACCGAGTACGAGCGCCACGCGGCATCGGTGCTGCACCTGCTCGCCGAGATCGCACCCCGCCACCCGAGCTCGTTCGGGCATGTGCTGCAGGCGCTGCATTGGCACTTCGTGCCGGCACGCCCGATCGCGTGCGCCGTGCCGTCAACAAGAGGCGACGGGTAAGGGCGGGGAATGCTTTGTTTTTTCGGCGTAGTACGCCGAAAAAACAAACATTTCCCGCCCTCTCAACACGCGTTGAGGAGACCGGACTCTCCCCACGCGCCCTCAGAGAATCGCCAGGTAGCGGTCGCGCTCCCACTGCGTGACCTGCACGCGGTAGTCGTCCCACTCCTGGCGCTTGATCTCGACGTAGCGGTTGAACATGTGCTCTCCGAGCGTGCGCAGCGCCAGCTCGGATTGAGCTGTCAGCTCGATCGCCTCGCCCAGGCTCTCGGGCAACTGCTCGACGCCGAGACGACGACGCTCCTCGCCGGAGAGGTGGTAGAGGTTCTTCTCCATCGGCTCGGGCAGCTCATAGCCCTTCTCGATCCCCTCCAGGCCCGCCTGCAAGAGCGCGGCGAAGGTCAGATAGGGATTGCACGCCGGGTCCGGGCAGCGCAGCTCCATCCGCGTCGCCTTCTCCTTGCCAGGGTGGTAGAGCGGCACGCGCACGAGCGCCGAGCGATTGCGCCGCGACCAGGCCACATAGGTCGGCGCCTCGAAGCCCGGCACTAGGCGCTTGTAGGAGTTCACCCACTGGGCGAAGATCGCGCAGATCTCGCGCGCGTGCTTGAGCTGACCGGCGATGAAGGCCTTGCCTACGTCCGAGAGAAAGTACTGGTCGTCAGGGTCGTAGAAGGCGTTCTTGCCTTCGCTGAAGAGCGACTGGTGCGTGTGCATCCCCGAGCCGTTCTCGCCGAACAGCGGCTTGGGCATGAACGTCGCATGCCAGCCGTACTTCATCGCGTACTCCTTGACCGTGATGCGGTACGTCATGCAGTCGTCGGCCATCTTCATCGCGTCCGCATAGCGCATGTCGATCTCGTGCTGGGAGGGACCGACCTCGTGGTGGGTGTACTCGACGTGGATGCCGAGCTGCTCCAGCGCCAGCACCGTCTCGCGGCGCACGTCCGAACCGGCGTCGAGCGTCGTCAGGTCGAAGTAGCCGCCTTCGTCCAGCACCTCGGTGGAGTGCGAGTCGCGGAACAGGAAGTACTCGAGCTCGGGACCCACGTTGAACGTGTCGAAGCCCAGCGCCTGGGCGCGCTCGAGCGCCCGACGCAGCACATGGCGAGGATCGCCCTCATAGGGAGTGCGCTCGGGGGTGATGACGTCACAGAACATCCTCCCCACGCCCTGCTCCTCCGGGCGCCACGGCAGCACCGCGAACGTCGCGGGGTCGGGCATCGCGATCATGTCCGACTCCTCGATCGCGTTGAACCCCGTGATCGAGGATCCGTCGAACCCCATCCCCGCCTCGAACGCATCGTCGAGCTCGGCGGCGTTGATCGAGAACGACTTCAGCTGACCGAGGATGTCCGTGAACCAGAAGCGGATGAAGCGGATGTCGTGCTCGGCCACGAGCGCCTTGACGTCCTCCGCGGTCTGCGCCCGCTGCGGTTTCGACTGCTCGGCCATCGCGGCGGACCTTAGTAGATGACCCAGCGGAGGGGTATCGACTGTTGGCCAAACCTCAGAGGTCAGTGACCGGCAACGGCCGCTACGAACGACGCGACCTCTTCGGCTTCCTTGCCCTGGTAGAGCAATGCCGGCATCTGGCCGAGTCCGCGCGCGCGGCCTTCGGCGATCGCGTTTTCCACGAGCGCCTTGCGACCGGCCGCGGTGGAGATGTCATCGCCCACGCGCACGTCGAGGTCCGGGCCGGTGCGCCCGACGGAGTTCGTGGCCGACAGCGTGTGGCAGACGGCGCACGTGTGCGAGAACAGTTCGCGGCCTTTCTGCTGTTCGGCGGTGAGGTGCAAACCTCCGACGGCCACGCCCGCCTTGTGCTCGGAGTTGGAGGCGAGCACGAATCCCGGCACGATCAGGCCGAACGCGAACAGCAGCACGATCCCGAACGTGACCGCGCGCTGGCCGGCTTTCGAGTCGGTGTGCAGCGACTCTCGCGCTCCGCGCGGGCCGCCGCGCATCGCGACGAAGAACACGCTGAGGCCGAGCAGCACCCAGAATGCGATGAACGCGTAGACCATGCGGCGGGGACCATATCGTCTGCCGCGGCTCGACGTCCGATGAG
>DASXMO010000051.1:0-17461 GCA_036495605.1 Solirubrobacteraceae bacterium | reverse complement strand
ATCCTGTTCAGGCGCGCGTCGCGCCAGACGCGCTCGACGCCGTACTCCTTCATGTAGCCAGCGCCGCCGTGGATCTGGATGCACTCGTCTGCCACTTCGCAGAGCACGCGCGAAGCGACGAGCTTGGACATCGAGATCTCGCGCACTGGGTACTCGCCGTTGGCGAAGCGCCACGCCGTCATGTACGTCATCTGCCGCGCGCCCTCGATCTTCGTCGCCATCTCAGCGAACTTGTGGCGGATCACCTGGAACTTGCCGATTTCGCGGCCGAAGGCCTTGCGCTCGTGCGCGTACTGCAGCGTGCGTTCGAAGCACTTCTGCGCGCCCGCCACCATCCCGGCGGCGCCGATCAGGCGCTCGCCCTGGAGCTCCCACATGATGTGGTAGAAGCCCTTGCCGACCTGCCCGAGCACGGCCGAGGCCGGCACGCGCACGTCCTGGAAGGCCAACAGCGCTGTGTCCGAGGCGTGCATGCCGAGCTTCTCGAGCTTCTTCTCGCGGATCACGCCGGGCGCGTCCATCGGCACGAGGAACAGCGTGAAGCCGTCATAGCCCGCGTCCGGGTCGGTCTTCGTCACGAGCACGATCACGTCCGCGCGATAGCCGTTCGTGATGTAGGTCTTCGAGCCGTTGATCACGTAGTCATCGCCGTCCTTCACCGCGCGCGTCTTGATGCCTTTCACGTCCGAGCCGGCGTCGGGCTCGGTGATGCCCAGGCAGAGGATCTTCTCGCCCTTGATCGCCGGCACGACCCACTCCTGCTTCTGCTCCTCTGAGCCGAACGCGAGGATCGGCGGCATCGCCATGTCGGTGTGCACGGCCAGCCCCATCGCCAGACCGCCCGACTGCGCGTTCGTGATCTCCTCCGCGAGCACCAGCGCCGTGTAGTAATCCCCGCCCTGTCCGCCGTACTCCTCCGGCTTGTCCAACCCGAGGAAGCCCAGTTCGCCCATCCTCGGGAAGATCGAGTCGGGGAACGTCGTCTCCTCCCACTCCTCCGCGTGCGGCGCCAGCTCTTTGATCGCGAAGTTGCGGATCGACTCGCGCAGCGCTTCGTGCTCGTCGGTGAAGATGAAGTGCTTCTTCTCGCTCTTGAAGTCGGGCTTGAGCACGCTCTCGGCGGTCGCAGCCATATCGGCGGGTCTCCTCGGGTCGGTGGTAGTGGTGGTGGCGACGCTGGGTCTCGGCGGGGTGAGGCTCAGCTTGACGCGCGCACCCTCGAGTCGTCTCGACGGTGGCGCGGTGGGTGGTTCATGAGGCTAACGCAGCCTCGCCGGGAAGTAAACAGTAGTGCTGCTTACTTTCTGTCATCCGTAGGCAGCGGGATTTGGTAGGATCATCAGGTAGTAATTCCTACAAGGGTGGTTCGACATGCTGAGCACGGTTTCCGAGAAGGGGCAGATCACGGTCCCCAAACTCCTGCGCGAGCGGCTCGGCATTCGCCCGGGGGATCAGCTCGAGATCCTCGAAGAGGAGGGACGGCTCATCGTCACCAAGACCGTTCTCGGAGGCGGCGATCCGGTGGATGCGGCCTACGGGATCTTGGGCTTCGATTCGAGCACCGACGAGACGATTCGCGCGCTGCGCGGACAGCCCGACGCTTTGTGATTACCGCCGTGGACACGAGCGTCCTGCTCGACGTCTTCGGAGCGGACCCCACGTTCGGTCCGCGTTCGGCCGACGCCGTGCGCGAGTGTCTCGCAGAGGGAAGTCTCATCGCCTGCGAGGTCGTCTGGGCCGAGACGGCCGCGTCGTTCCCCGCCATAGCCGCTGCCGAGCAGGCGTTGAACGATCTGCGGGTGAGCTTCTCGGCGTTGGACGATGCGATTGCGCTCGCGACCGGGCAAGCATGGCGAACCTACTGTGAAGCCGGCGGAACGCGTGAGCGGGTCATCGCCGACTTCCTCATCGGGGCCCATGCACTTGATCGCGCTGACCGCCTGCTCACCCGCGACAGAGGCTTCTACCGACGCTACTTCGCCGGCCTGTCGATTCTCGATCCGAGCGATGGGCACTAGGATCAGCTGTTGTGGCCACCCTTTCCGCCGAACCGGTCCTCTACGACCTCGCCGACGGCGTGGCGACGATCACGCTGAACGAACCGGACACGCGCAATGCGCTCTCGCCGGAGTTGCTGGCGGGGTTGATCGAGTCCTTTCAGCGCGCACAGGACGATCCCGAGGCGCGCTGTGCGGTGCTGTGTTCTTCGCACGAGCGGACCTTCTCCTCGGGCGCCAACCTCGGAGGGTTCGCGGGCGAGATCCCGCTCGTGCACAAGCACTTCGGCTCCGAGCGCTTCGTCGAGCTGTTCAAGCTGATCGGGAGCCTCACAGTTCCGACGGTGTGCGCGGTGCGCGGGCACGTGCTCGCCGGGGCGCTCGGGATTGCGCTTGCATGCGATCTGATCGTCGCCTCCGAGGAGGCGACCTTCGGCACGCCCGAGATCAACATCGGTGCGTTCCCATTCATGATCATGGCGCTCATCTACCGCAATGTCCCGCGTAAGAAGGCCAACGAGCTGTTGCTGCTGGGCGAGCGCTGGAGCGCGCAGGAGGCCCAGGCTGTGGGGATCGTCAACCGCGTCGTACCCGCCGCGGAGTTCGATGCCGCCGTCGCCGAGTGGGCCGCGAAGCTCGCATCCAAGTCGCCCCTGATCATGCGCCTGGGCAAGGAAGCGATGCGCCGCCAGCTCGACATGCCGCTCGATGACGCGCTCGACTATCTACGCGCCCAGCTCTCGCTCGCGCTCTCCACTGAGGACATCGTCGAGGGAGTCACCGCGTTCTTCGAGAAACGCGATCCGGCCTGGAAAGGGCGCTGAAGCGCCGAACGGGTCGCGACGTCCAAATGGAGGTGGGTGGCCCCTCAGTGCGGCTCGAGCACTGCTTCGATTGCCGCTAGGAACTGTTGCGCAAGGTCGATCGCTTTGCGTGCATCCTCGTCGGGAGCGAACCAGGCGTCGTAGTCCGCCTGCTCGCGCTCGGGCTGGATCTTTTGCACGGAGGCGGCAAGGTCGGCGTCGAGCTCTCCGGTGTCCACGAGTGCGCGACGCAGCTCATGCCAGATTCCACGATGAGTCTTAGCACTCACGTCACGCTCGCTGAGTGCGGCCCTTGCGGCATAGAGCATTGCGTAGTAGGCCGCGCTCAACGCTGTCGAGGGGTCCTCGTCCAGGACGACCGACGCCGCGGCAAGTCGGCGTTTGGCGGCCTGAAGCAACTCGTCGCTGCGTGGACTCACGCCGCAACCTTGTCGCGATCGACCTCGGCGATGAAGAACGAGCCGATCTTGCGCCGCTGGGCGAGCCACCCAGGCGTGTGGATGTGCACAGAGAACGACCACGTGAGTGCTTGCAGGTCGAGTGCCCGCGCCGTCTGTTGCAGGATGTCGTGGATGCCCGCCTTGGCATTCCACGAATCGTCCGCTACCAGCACGAGCAGGTCTACGTCCGAGCTCTCGCTCGGAGTCGTCCTGCGCGCGCGCGAGCCGAAGAGCCAGATCGCGTCCACCTTGTTCTGCTCGTCCGAGCGCAGGTTGGAAGCGAAGCGCTCCAGCAGCAGCCGCTCGTCCGGGCTCAGCGACGTGTCGCTCAGGGTCCCCATCGCTTCGATTGTAGGCACGCTTTCTCAACTGAAGCGTTTGCCATTGTGGACACGTGCACGGGAGCCTCGCGCAAAGTAAGCAGTAGGACTCCTTACTTCCTGCATGGCGCGGAATGCGGTTAGGATTGCTCCGTGGCCGCGCCGTCTACCCAGTCCAGCCTGCTGCGCCCCCTCGTCGAGGACCTCGAAGCCCGCCGCGCACGGATCGCGCTCGGCGGGGGACAGGCGAAGATCGACCGCCAGCACGAGAAGGGCGCGCTGACCGCGCGCGAGCGCATCGCGCTGCTCGTGGACGAGGGCACGTTCGTGGAGCTCGGCATTCACGGGCGCCCGCACTCCTCCCAGCGCGCGATGGACGGCGTCGATGCGCCCGCCGACGGCGTGATCACCGGCTACGGCAAGATCGATGGGCGCCTCGCGGCCGTGTGCGCGTACGACTTCACCGTGATGGCCGGCTCGATGGGGATGACGGGCGAGTTCAAGGTCACGCGCCTGCGCGAGCTGGCGCTGATCAAGCGCATCCCGTTCGTATGGCTGCTCGACTCCGCCGGCGCGCGCGTGCAGGAGGCCGCCGGAGCGATGTTCGCCGGCTCCGGGCACCTGTTCCGCGAGGAGGTGATCATGAGCGGCGTGATCCCGCAGGTCGCCGCGCTGCTCGGGCCGTGCGCGGCCGGCACCGCCTACATCCCCGGGCTCGCCGACTTCGTGCCGATGGTCAAGGGCCGCGGCTCGATGGCGCTCGCCGGCCCGCACCTCGTGCGCGCGGCCGTCGGCGAGGACGTCACGCAGGAGGAGCTCGGCGGCTCGCGCGTGCACTGCCGCAAGTCGGGCGTCGGCGACATGGAGGTGGCGTCAGACGAGGAGTGCATCGAGCGCATCAAGGAGTACCTCTCCTACATGCCCCAGAACTGCGAGACCCCGCCGCCGGTACGCGCGGCCGGCGATCCGATCGAGCGGCGCGAGGAGTCGCTGCTGGACGTGCTCCCGCCGTCCAACCGCACGCCGTATGACATGTACGAGGTGATCCGCGCGATTGTCGACGACCGCTCTTACCTGGACATCAAGGGCCAGTGGGCCAAGACGATCATCACCTGCTTCGCCAGCTTCGGCGGGCGCCCGGCGGGGATCGTCGCCAATCAGCCCAAGCAGCTGGGGGGAATTCTCGACAACGACTCAGCCGACAAGGCCGCGCGCTTCGTCAACCTCTGCAACGCCTTCGGCATCCCGCTCGTGTTCATCCAGGACGTGCCCGGGTTCATGGTCGGCACGAAGGTCGAGGCCGCCGGCATCATCCGTCATGGCGCGAAGATGCTCTACGCCGTCGCCAACGCGACCGTGCCGAAGATCACCGTGATCACGCGCAAGGCCTACGGCGCGGGCTACTACGTGATGAACGGCCGCGCGTACGAGCCCGATCTGATCGTCGCCTGGCCGAGCGCCGAGATCAGCGTGATGGGCGCCGAGGGGGTCGTGGAGATCGCCTTCCGCAAAGTCGTCGACGAAGCCGAGGATCCCGAGGCCAAGCGCGCGGAGCTGATCGACAACTTCAAGAAGACCTTCGATGTGTACATCGCCGCGGGCAACGACCTGATCGACGACGTCATCGACCCGCGCGCCACACGCGAGACGATCTGTCGGGGTCTTGAGATGTCGGCAGGCAAGCGCGTAGAGCGCCCGTGGAAGCGGCACGGAGTAGTTCCCGTATGAGCCCGTATGCCTGCGCGCTACAGCGTCCTCGGTCGCTCGCCTGCGGAGCAGGCCACGCTTCCTGCGTCCTTGTATCGCTTGACCTACGAACTCATACGGAGCGCTCATGAGCCTCGATGACCCTGTTGTGATCACCTGCGCGATCTCCGGCGTGCTCGCCAACCGCGAGCAGTGCCCGGCGATTCCCTACACCCCCGCCGAGTACGCCGCGGAGGCGCGGCGGATCGTGGACGAGGGCGGCGTGATGATCCACATCCACGCGCGCAAGCCCGACGGGTCGCCGAGCTTCGAGGTGGAGGACTACCGCGCGATCTCCGAGGCGATCCGCGCCGAGGTCGGCGATGCGGCGATCATCAACTTCTCGACCGGCGCCGTCGGCGTGTCGGTGGAGAAGCGCGTGGCCTACCTGCGCGAGTGCCGCCCCGAAGTCGCCGCGCTGAACATGGGCTCGATGAACTACGCCAAGTACTCGCGCTCGCGCAAGGACTTCGTCTTCAAGATGGTCTTCGCCAACCCCTTCGAGGAGATCGTCGCGCTGCTGGAGGCGATGAACGAGCTGGGCATCAAACCCGAGCACGAGTGCTTCGACATCGGCCACGTCGGCTCGCTCGAGCCGCTGATCGACATGGGCGTGCTGCACCCGCCGCTGCACGTCGACTGCATCATGGGCGTCACCGGCGGCATCTCTCCGAGCGCGCGCAACCTCGCGGCGATGGTCGAGAACATCCCCGGTGCAGGTGGGAACGGCGGGCGCAAATCTCACTGGGGTGTGATCGGCATCTCCCGGCAGCAGTGGCTGCTCGTGGCCGCCGCGCTGACGCTTGGCGGCTCCGTGCGGGTGGGGCTGGAGGACAACCTGTATCTGCCCGGCGGCGAGATGGCTTCCTCCAACGGCGAGCTGATCGCGCAGGCGCGGCGTATGGCCGAAGAGGTCGGCCGTCGCCCCGCGACCGTCGCGCAGGCGCGGGCGATGTTGGACATCAAGCCTCGCGAGACCACGGGCGCCGCGTCATGAGCCTGCCGCTGGAAGGCATCCGCGTGCTCGACCTCTCGCGCCTCTTGCCGGGCGGCTTCTGCTCGCTGCTGCTCGCGGACTTCGGCGCGGATGTGCTCAAGGTCGAGGACACCGGCATGGGCGACTACATCCGCTGGTCGCCGCCCTACGTCGAGGGCACCGATGAGAGCGCCAAGAGCGCCCTCTTCCTCGCGCTCAACCGCAACAAGCGCTCGATCCGCCTCGACCTCAAGCAGGAGCAGGGTCGCGAGGCGCTGCTGGCGCTCGTGCGCGAGCACGACGTCGTGCTCGAGTCCTTCCGCCCCGGCGTGCTCGACCGGCTCGGCGTCGGCTACGAGCGCATGCGCGAGGCGAACCCCGGGATCGTCTACTGCGCGATCTCCGGCTACGGGCAGAGCGGTCCCAAGCGCGAGGCGGCGGGGCACGACATGAACTACCTCGGCCTCGTCGGCCTGCTCGGACTCACCGGCGAGGCCGGTGGCGAGCCGGTGCAGGCGGCCGGACAGATCGCCGATCTCGGCGGCGGCTCGCTGATGGCCGCCTTCGGGATCATGGCTGCGCTGCACGAGCGCGACGGCGCCCCCGCCGTGCCGGCGCGCGAGGGCTCCCCCGGACGCCCGGCGCGGCCCGGCTCGGGCGAGGGCCAGGTCGTAGATGTCTCGATGGCCGACGGCGCGCTCTCCTGGCTGGCGATGGTCGCGGGCGCGCACTTCGTCGACGGCGCCGTTCCTCGCCGTGGCGAGCTGCCCTTGGCCGGCTCGCTGATCTGCTACCGGCCGTACGAGTGCGCCGACGGCTGGGTCACGCTCGGCGCGCTCGAGCCGAAGTTCTGGCAGGCCTTCTGTCGCGGCGTCGAGCGCGAGGACCTGATCGAGCGCCAGTTCGAGCGCCCCGGCTCCGAGGCCCACGCCGAGGTCCAGGCGATCTTCCGCGCTCGCCCGCGCGCGGAATGGGAGGAGTTCGCGCGCGAGCACGACTGCTGTCTGGAGCCCGTGCTCGATCTCGACGAGGCGCTGAACTCCGAGCTCGTGCGCGCCCGCGAGATGGTCGTCGAGATCGACCAGCCCGGAGCGGCGCAGGCCGTGCGCCAGCTCGGAATCCCCGTCAAGCTCGAGCGCACGCCCGGCGATCACCGGCGCCTGCCCGGGCCGGCCCTCGGCGAGCACACCGAGCAGGCGCTGCGCGAGGCTGGCTACGACGACGAGCGGATCGCCGAGCTGCTTCGCAGCGGGGCCGCCGCCGGGCCGGCGCAGCCCGCCGCGCCGGCGACGTTCCGCGCGTGAACGCAGACGCAGACCCCCGCGCGCCCGCGCGCGAGCTCCTGAAGATCGGCGAACTGGCCGAGCGCGCGGGCGTCAGCGCGGGCACCGTGCGCCACTACCTGCGCGAGGGCCTGCTGCCGGCGCCCGTGAAGACGAGTCGCAACATGGCCTGGTACCCGGCCGAGAACGTCCAGCGGATCGAGCTCATCAGGCGTCTGCAGGAGGAGCGCTTCATGCCTCTGCGCGTGATCCGCGCGATGCTCGACACCGAGCCCGAGCGGGTGCGCGCCATGATCGAGTCCGAGGATCGCATCCTCGAGCGGACGCTCGCCAGCGCCGAGCAGCGCGGCGGCGGGCGCCGCGTGTCGGCGAAGGAGATCCGCGAGCGCTACGACATCCCTCGCAACGTGCTCGCGCGCCTGGTCGAGATCGGCGTGCTCACCCCCTCCAGCCGCGGCTACGGCCCCGATGACGTGCAGATCGTCGAGGCCATCAGCCGCTTCCGCGCCGGTGGCTATGACGAGGCGCTCGGGTTCACCGTCTACGACACCCTCCGCTACCGCGAGGCGCTCGAGCCGCTCGTGCAGGAGGAGATCCGCGCGCTGCTCGACCGCCTCGCCGGTGAGGTCGAGGTGGAGCGAGCCCACGAGATCATCGAGGCCGGCGCCGAGCCCCTGCGCGAGCTGATCGGGGCGATCCACTCCAAGCTGCTGCTCACCGAGCTCGCGCGTCAGCGCGGGCGCTGAGAGAGCGCTGATAAGGCCTAGCACACAGTATGCAAGAATCTAAGCGATGCTTCAGGGCGCGACTGTCACGGACTGGATTTCGGCGCTTGCTGGTTGTGTAACGGCAAGCGCAGCAATGGGCCATCTGATCGTGGGTATATATAAAAAAATTTGGGACTGTTTGTTTCCAACTCAGACCATACGACGGTGGGGCATCTTGTATCTGCTCAGTCCATATAGGAAAACTCGAGACTTGTTTGTCTCCTACTCAGACAAGACGCAGGGCTACCACTTCGCGCGATGGTACTCCATCACGCCAAGCCCGTTTGCCAAGCGCACGCCGCCTGGCAGCGCGCCGGCGAACGTGCCGAACGGCGCTGTATAGTCGCTGCTCAGCACCAGCAGGTTCTCACTGCGCCGGCGCACCGCCTCCGCTGTGAAACCCAGTCGCGAACCGTCGGCGGCGACGATCTCGCTCAGGTCCGCCGCGAAGCTCACCGGCCGGGTCTCGCGCGCGATCCCGTCCACCCACACTGCCCGCTCACTCCCGCTCGGCGGGTCGTTGACGCCGGCAACGAGGTTCCACGCGAGCGCCTCGCCGTCCTTGCCGCTGCCCACCCCGGCGCTCCACCACCACTCGGTGTGGCGCGCGTGGTACCCGACCGTGTCGTCGATCGTTGCCAGCGCCTCGATCGGCCGCGGGGGGCCGCCGTCGAGCGCGAGCGTCCCGCATGCGCGCACGCCCGCCTGCTTGCGCGTCCACACCTCGCCGGCTCCATGCGGGCACCGCGCCTGGATGCCCTCGTCTTCCTCGAGTTCCAGCTCGAGGCTCACCTCGCCGTCGCGCACCGCCATTCGACCGGGCGCCAGTGCGACGGACCCGCGGTGCACGATCATCCGCGTCCGCTCCCGCAGCCGGCCGTCTGCACGAGTGTGAAGCGCCCAGAAGCACTGCCGCGCGGGCCCCACCTGCACGATCGCGGCGCACGCCATTAGCTCCTCGCAGAACACCCCCACGTAGCGCCAGCGCTTGAGCGGGCGGCCACCTCGCAGCAGCCGCATGCGCCCTTCGTCGGGGCTCGCCCCGAGGCGCTCTGGAGCTATGCTTGTGAGCGTTGACTGACTGGTCAATCTATTTCCGTGGGTTGGGCTCGGCTCGCGAAGGGGAGTGCATGTATGAAGGCAGCGGCCGTCCAGATCAACTCCACAGCCGACTTCGGCGCGAACCTTGCCACCGCCGATCGTCTCACACGCGCCGCCGCCGCGGACGGCGCCGACCTGATCGTGCTGCCCGAGAAGTGGAACGCGATGGGCTCCGAGGAGGAGCTGCGCGCGTGCGCGCAACCGCTCGACGGACCCGCCGTCTCCTGGGCCCGCGACATCGCCGCCGAACTGCACGTCGATCTCGTCGCCGGCTCGTTCCTCGAGCGCATCCCCGGGGAGGAGAAGTTCGCCAACACCTGCGTGCACGTCTCCGCCTCGGGCGGCGTGCGCGCGGTCTATCGCAAGCTGCACATGTTCGACGTCTCCATCGACGGGCGCTCCTACCGCGAGTCCGACATCGAGCTGCCCGGCGAGGAGATCGTGCTCAGCCAGACCACCGCGGGCGCGGGGGGTGACGCGGGCGAGCCGCGTGAGGGCAGGCGAGGCAGCGCGGGTGAGTCGGGTGGCCGAGACGCGGCGGACGAGTCGGGTGCGGCGAACAAGTCGGGCGAAGCGGGGGAGCCGGGCGTCGAGCTGGGCCTGGCCATCTGCTACGACCTGCGCTTTCCGGAGCTGTTTCGCATCCTCACCGTGAGCGGCGCACGGATCCTCGCGCTGCCCTCAGCCTTCACCCTGCCGACCACCCGCGATCACTGGGAAGTGCTCGTGCGTGCGCGCGCGATCGAGAACCAGGCGTTCGTGATCGCCGCCAATCAGGTCGGACCCCATCCCGGCGGGCTGCGCTCGGGCGGGCGCTCGATGATCGTCGATCCCTGGGGCGTCGTGCTTGCGCAGGCGCCCGACGGCGAGCACCGCGTCTGCGCCGAGCTCGATCTCGAGCGCCAGGTCGAGATCCGCGCGCAGCTGCCGGCGCTTACCCACCGCCGTCCGGAGGCATACGTCACATGAGTGCCGCAGAGCCGCGAGACGGCGATCGCGAAGCGCCCCCGGTGGGCGCTCGTCCAGGGCGGCAGGCCAGGGCGGGCGCAGACCCGGGTGTGGTCGCGAGCACCCGCGCGAAGACCGCGGCCGACAAGCGCCGCGCGATCCTCGACGCGGGCGTGCGCGTGTTCGCGCGTCAGGGCTTTCACGCCTGCCGCGTCGCCGACATCGCCGACGAGGCCGGCGTCGCCTACGGGCTCGTCTACCACTACTTCGCCTCCAAGGACGAGATCCTCGACACCCTCTTCCTCGAGCGCTGGGAGATCATGCTCGAGACGATCCGCAGCGTCGACGCGCAGGAGATCTCCGCGCGCGAGAAGCTCGCCGCGATCGCCTCGTTCATCGTCGACTCCTACACCCACAACCCCGACCTGATGAAGGTCATCATCGTCGAGGTCACGCGCGCCGCCAACTCCTTCGGGCAGACCCACCTCGAGCAGATCCGCCAAGCGTTCACGCAGATCGCCGAGATCGTCACCAAGGCACAGGCGGACGGCGAGTTCAAGCCGCAGATCAGCGCCGAGTTCGCGGCGATCGCCTTCTACGGGGCGATCGAGCAGGTGCTCACCGGCTGGATATTTGGCCTGCTGCCACGCGGGGAGGAGCACTACGAGCAGGCCAAGCGACTCGTCGTCGAGACGATCTGCGGTGGCCTCGAGGCCCCGGGAGGCGGCTCCTCCTCCTGAGCGCGCGCGACCCCGAGCAGTGCTCGCGCCGGGGCATGTCGGCTCGGCGCAATAGACTGCCGTCACGATATGGAGAACGATGTGATCAAGCGCCTCATGTGGTCCGGTCTCTTGGCGGGGATCGGCGCGCTCTCGAGCATCGTCGCGCACCGCATCGCCACGCGCGTGTGGCTGCGGCTGTTCGACGAGGAGCCGCCCGAGTGAGCGTCCCGCCCGCAGGCGGCGAGTTCGGTACCGGGGGGACCGATCGCGGTGGGAACGGCGGCCCGGGATCGCAGCGCGGCGATGCCAAGGGGATCGCCGCCGCGATCACCGAGGTCTCCGAGCGGGCGACCCTGCTGGTTCGCGAGGAGATCGAGCTGGCCAAGGCCGAGGTCGCCGAGAAGGCCACGAGGCTCGCCAAGGGCGCCGTCGTCGGCGTCGCCGCCGGGATCTTCTTCATCACCGCGCTGTTCTTCGTGCTGGTCGGCTGCGCCTGGCTGCTCTACTACTACCTGCCGATCGGCAACCAGTTCACCTACTTCTGGGGCTTCTTCGCGATGGCGCTGATTCTCGTCATCCTCGGCCTCATCGCCGGCCTGATCGCCGCTCGCGCGGTCAAACGGGGAGCCCCTCCGACACCCGACATGGCGATCGAGGAGGCCCGTCGCATCCGCGACACCGTCTCCTCGGGTGTCGGCGATGCTCCCGGCGGCGCATCCTCGCCGAGCACCGCCGCTGCAAGCGCGGCGATAGGCGGCGCAGGATCGCCGGGTTCGGGGAGCACCGGCGCCGGCACAGGCGCTCCCGCTCCCTCATACGGCGCCGCCGCGCCGCATGCCAGCGAGCAGCCAGCCAGCCAGCCGCCAGCCGATAAGCCGTCCACACCCGACGGCGGAGAGGGAGCCGCCTCCTGATGCCCCAGCGTTCGCCCGCCGAGATTCGCGACTCGATCGAGTCCAACCGCAACGAGCTTGCGCTCTCGATCGTGCAGCTGCGCGGTGAGGTCGCCTATATCACCGACTGGCGCGGTCACCTCGAGCGCCACCGTCGCGAGGTCGTTGTCGCGGGTGCGCTCGTGGGCCTTGCGCTCGGCACGCGCCTGCTGCGCCGCCGCCGCCGCTAGACAGTCCATCTAGCGGGTTCGGGAATTGTGTGGCTGAGTCAGCTCAGCAGCGTTCGCGGGATCGCGCCGACGCCGATCAGGCCGGGGCCGGTGTAGGTTCCGATCACGGGTCCCACCTCGGATGTGAACACCGGCTCGGAGTCGAAAATCTCGCGGCAGCGCTCGATCAACCGCTCGGCCTGCTCGGTCGCCTGGATGTGTTGCACCACCCATCCGTCCGAGCCTTCGTCATGCAACTGCTGGGCGTACTGCACCATCCGCTCGAACGCCCGCCCGGCCGTGCGCACGCGCTCGACGGGGACGATTTCGTACTCCATCGAGAGGATCGGCTTGATCCGCAGCGTACCGCCCAGCCACGCCTGGGCCTTGCCGACGCGCCCGCCGCGGCGCAGGTACTCGAGCGTGTCCAGGCAGAACCAGATCTTCAGCGCCTTCCGCGCCTCGCGCACGCGCTCCAGCACCCCGTCGCGATCGGCGCCCGCACGGGCGGCGGCGCAGGCCGCGAGCGCCAGCAGGCCCATCCCGCCGCATGCCGTTTCGCCGTCGATCACCGCGACGCGCTCACCGAGCCCGCGCTCTGAGAGCAGGCCGTGGGCCTGCCTGGCGGCCTCGCACGTACCCGAGATGCCGCCCGCGAGATGGATCGAAACGATGTCGCCGCCCTGCTCGAGCAACGGCTCCCACACGGCGAGGAAATCGCCGATCGACGGTTGCGAGGTGGTCGGCAGCTCGGGGTCTGAGGCGAGGCGCTTGTAGAAGGCGTCAAACCCGTCGAGCTCGAGCTCGCGCTCCGGTTTGCCCTGCCAGCCCACGTACAGGCTGACCTGGTGGATGCCCTGAGCGTCCGCGAGCCCGCGCGGCAGGTACTGCGTGCTGTCGGTGACCACCGCGACGGACTCAGGCATCCCTTCGCGGACGCTATCGCAACCGCCGAGGCTTGCGGGGGCTCGCGGTGAGGACGGCGGACCCAGCGCCAGCGGACCTCGCGCCCGCGGGAGGCGCGCGCCTCCCGCCCCTTGTCCGCAACGGGGCGAGAGCTCAGCGTCGAATGGGGCTCAGCCGAGGCGGTTCTCGATCTGCGTGAGCCCCGGCGCGACCGTCGGCGTTTCCTCTGCCGACTCTCCCACATCCGCCTCGTCTTCCTCGACGCCGAGCGTCTGCGCGAGCTCGCCCGACTCGTACATCTCCAGCACGATGTCGCAGCCGCCCACGAGCTCGCCCTTGACGAACAGCTGCGGGATCGTCGGCCACCGCGAGATCGCCGAGAGCTCTTCGCGGATGCGCGGATCCGGCAGCACGTCGACCGCGGCGAACGGCGCCTGCAGGCTCTGCAGCGCGGCGACCGTACGTGCGGAGAAACCGCACGCGGGCGCGTCCGGCGTGCCCTTCATGAACAGGATCGTCTCGTGCTCGGAGATCGCCTGAGCGATCGCCTCGCGAATCTCGCTGCTCTGCTCGGTATCTGGCATGGCTGGCTCCTGGCTAGTCGTCTTGGGGGCTCTGCGTCTTCAGCGACAGCGCATGGATCGGGCCGCCGATCTCCGCACCGAACACCTCGTAGACGAGCCGGTGCTGTTCGATGCGGCTGCGATCCGCGAACGCCGCCGCGGTCACCGTCGCCTTGAAGTGATCGCCGCCGCCGGTCCAGTCCTCGACCTCGGCCCTCGCACCCGGGATCGCGGCCTCGATTCGCTGCTTGATCTCCTCGGCATTCGGCATGCTCCTCGCAGCTTAGAACACTCGATCACCCCTCGCTATACTTTGGAAAGCGATGGTCACGATCACCGACAAGGGTGCCGAGAAGGTCCGCGAGTTCCTGGCCGCTCAGGACGCGGACGTGAGCATGGCGGGACTGCGCGTGGGCGTGCGCGGTGGCGGATGCTCGGGCTTTCAGTACCAGCTCGCCTTCGACGAGCAGCGCGACGAGGACGCCGTTTTCGAGACCCACGGGCTGAAGCTGCTGGTCGACAACGACAGCCTCCCGTTCGTGCGCGGCTCGGTGATCGACTACGAGGAGACTCTCCAGGGTGCCGGCTTCAAGGTCGAGAACCCCAACGTCGTCGCCGCCTGCGGCTGCGGCTCCTCGTTCCGAGTCGCCGAGGAGGAGCAGGTCTCCGCGGTCTGACGGCCGGATGGCGGCGCGGATGCTGCGTCCTTACCGATCGGAGATCGACGGAATCTCCGATCGGGGGCACACAGCCCGGAGGGCTGGGTCACGTGTGCTGAAGCACACCACGCTCACTGCGTCCTTGCCCCGCTTGCCCTCCGACCGTCAGACGGGCGTGTCTATGACCTGTCGTTACTCGTGCCCGCGTTCCTTCTGCCTGTACGTCTGCGCCGCCTGACTCCCGATCGCCTGCGCGATGACGTGCGTCTGCGCGCGCTCGCTGTCGGCACCGGGCTGATCCCGCCGCGCACGATGCACTCCGCCGAGGACGCCTCCGTGCTGCTGAACGCCGCCCGTGACGCGCGGCGCGTGGTGGAGATCGGGGTATACGAGGGCTCGTCTGCGGTAGCCCTCTGTCAGCGGCTGTCCGCCGGCGCGGAACTGCACCTCGTCGATCCTTTCGGGCGCCATCCCGATGCGCTGCCATCAGGCTGGGGCGCCACCGAGTGGGCCACCCGCCGGGCCGTCGCCCGCGCTTGCCGCCGGCGCGGCTCCGATGCCCCGATCGTGCGCTGGCACGCCTGTCTCTCCGGCGAGTTGGCCCTGCGCTGGCAGGACGAGGTCGATCTGGTGTTCATCGACGGCGACCACTCGGAGTCTGGATGCGAGATCGACTGGTCGCGCTGGCATCGCTTCGTCGCGCCCGGCGGCCACGTGGTCTTTCATGACGCTCGTGCCGATCGAGCCGGTGGGCGCGGCCTGCCCGGTCCGACGGCGGTGGTCGATCGCCACTTTCGCACCGCCAGCGGCGTGCCCGGCTGGGAGATCTCCGCCGAGGCCGATCGGACGGTCGCGGTCAGGCGGGTGGACGCGCGCTGACGTTGGTGAAGCGGACTGATTGGTACCCGTCGAAGGTCTTGTTCGTCTGCGCCCAGGTATCCCAGGCGGTAGATCATTAAGGTGAAAATTAGACTATACGATCATACGTATGATGGTGTTATGCTTGGTGAATGATCTTCTCCACCCCCGAGACAGACACCCAGCTGCTCGCTCAGCTTGCCGAGTTCGACGAGCTGCGCGGACAACTTGGAGATCAAGCCGGGCTGGCCGGCCGGTGGCTGGGCAGCCTGCGCCGCCAGTGGCGGGCGGCCTCGGCCGAGAGCTCGATCGCAATCGAGGGCTTCCACGTGCCCCGCGGGGAGGCGATCGCGCTCACGAGTGGGGCGGAGCCGGTCGATCCGACCGACGAGGACCGCATGGCCCTCTCCTGTTACGCGCGAGCCATGGATCACGTCGGGGTGATGTCTGAGGATCCCGCGTTCCGATGGCAGGAGCGAGTCGTTCTCGACCTGCATTTCGACGCCTGCTACTTCCAGAAGGACAAGGATCCGGGCCGGTACCGTCGGGGCGGGATCGAGGTGACCAGCCCCGACGGCGGGCAACCCGCGTACGTGGGCCCGGCCGCCGAAGACGTGCCGATGCTCATGAACGAGCTCATCGAATGGCTGAACCATGGCGACGCCGAAGCGCACCTGATCGTGCGCGCGGCGATGGCACACCTGCACCTCGTCTCGGTGCATCCCTTCCGCGACGGCAACGGGCGGATCTCACGCATCCTGCAATCGCTCGTGCTTGCTCGGGGAGGGTTGCTGGCGCCCGAGTTCGTCTCGATCGAGGAGTATCTTGGCCACAACACCGCTGCGTACTACGCGACGCTGCGAACGGTCCAGGGTGGGACCTATCGGCCCGAGCGCGACGCGACCCCATGGGTGAGCCTCTGCGTCGCCGCCCACATCGAGCAGGCACGCCTGCGCATACGACAGCTCGCTGACGCGGGAACGCGCTGGGCGTATCTCGAGGCGCTCGTGGAGCGACGCGGATGGCCCGACCGTCTCGTGATCGCGCTCGAGCAGAGTCTCTTTCAGGGGACTGACAGGGCGGCTTACGCGAATGAAGCCGACATATCCGCGCCCACCGCGAGCACCGACCTCAGACGCCTGCTCGACGCGGGGCTGATCGCTCGGGAGGGGAGGGGACGCGCCACGCGCTACGCGGCAAGCGAGAGCCTGCGCCACGAGGTTCTAAGACTCAGGGGTGGCGTGACTGGGTCACACGGTCGTGCGAACGTGGATCGAGCGACGCAAGCCGGGTCACGACCCTGGCTCGTTGGCAAGTGAGCGCCAGAGGTAGCGGCAGGCGAGGGTGCGGTGCGGACGCCACGGCAGGGCGATCTCCTCCATCGCCTCGGCATCCGGCAGATCGTCCAGATCGTAGGCGCGTTCGATCGCGCGGCGGATGCCGAGGTCGCCGACGGGCAGCACGTCGGGGCGTTCGAGGTGGAACATCAAGAACATGTGCGCGGTCCACACCCCGAGTCCCTTCACCGCCGTCAGCTCGGCGATCACGGTGTCGTCGTCCAGATCGTCCAGACGCTCGAGCTCCAGCTCGCCCGTGAGCGTGTGTTCGGCTAGGGACCGCAGATAGGAGACCTTCGCACGCGAAAGCCCCGCGGCGGCGCGCAAGGCTTCGGGCTCGTCTTCGAGGATCTCCTGCGGTGTGGGAGCGCGACCTTCGAAGCGATCAGTCAAGCGTCCGTAGATCGCGCGCGCCGCCTTCACCGAGAGCTGTTGGCCCGCGATCGCGCGCACGAGCGCGCCATAGTGATCCTCGCGCTCGGGCCGCCCCTCGCGTGATGGCGGGAGCGTGCCGACGGCCGCGATCACCTCGGCGAGCACCGGATCGGCGCGCTTGAGATGAGCCAGGCCCCTGGGCGGTCCCGAACCGCGGCGGGACGTCGTCTTGGCGGTCCGGGCCACGAGCGACCTCAACCGGACGTCGGCGCCGCCGTGTCGGCGCCGATCGGCTCGCCATCGAGCGCGTTCAGCGCACGCTCGAGCGACATCCGGATGCAGGTGAAGCTGGGCGTGTCGCGCACCGTGTAGCGCGAGGCCTCGGTCGTGCGCAGGCGCTGCACCAGGTCGAGGAACGTGCCGACGTCGTCAGTGTCGAACGCGACTACGAACTCCTGATCGTCGAGTCCGAACGAGTAGGTCGTGTGGTTGTCCACTCCCGGATATTCGCGCCCGACCTGGATGTGCCCCTGCATG
>DASXMO010000050.1:0-30594 GCA_036495605.1 Solirubrobacteraceae bacterium | reverse complement strand
GCGGTGAAGATGAAGGTGGGCTCAGAGCCTGACCGGGACCCTGAGCGCGTCCGACATGCCCGCTCGGTGATCGGCGAGGACGTGGGCCTGTTCGTCGACGCGAACGGTGCCTACTCCCGCAAGCAGGCGCTGGCGCTCGCTGAGGTCTTCGCGCAGCAGTCGGGCGTGTCGTGGTTTGAGGAGCCCGTGTCCTCCGATGACCTGGAGGGGCTGCGATTGCTGCGCGACCGTGCTCCAGCCGGGATGGACATCGCCGCCGGCGAGTACGGCTATGACATTTTCTACTTCCGGCGGATGCTCGACGCCGGCGCCGTCGACGTGTTGCAGGCGGACGTGACGCGCTGTGGAGGGATCACCCAGCTCTTGCAGGTGGGCGCGCTATGCGCAGCACGAGGGCTACGGCTGTCGGCGCACACGAGTCCGGCGATCCACGCACACGTATGCGCGGCGGTGGAGCCGCTTGCGCACGTCGAGTATTTCCACGACCACGCCCGTATCGAGCGACTGCTGTTCGACGGCGCTCCGGAGCTCGTGGGCGGTGCGCTGTGTCCGGACCCCGCGGTGGCGGGCATGGGGTTGGTGCTGCGCGAAGACGAGGCGGAGCGCTACGAACGCTGATGCCGAGCACACGCCACGCTTATGCCCATGTCTGGGGGATCTACGTTCCGATCGCGATCGGGGTGTTCGTAGTAGTGATTGCGACCCTCGTGCTGCTGCTGGTGCGCGGCGCGCGGCGGACGCGTCCAGGCCGGCGCTCAGAGGCGTTGCCACTGGAGATCGTCTACGCCTGCGCGCTCGCGGGCGTCGCGGCGTTTCTCGTGTGGGTCACGTTCACGGCTGAGAGCCCGATCGACCGCCTGGCTGCCGATCCGGGACTGCATATCAAAGTAATCGCCGCGCAGTGGAGCTGGCGCTTTATCTATGCCAACGGTGTCCAGGTGACGGATGTGGACACGTGGCATCCCGCGCCCGCCTATGTGCCGACGGGCACTGAGGTCGAATTCATCGGCACCTCCGAGGATGTGATCCACGGCTTCTGGGTGCCCTCGCTTCACTACCAGCGTCAGGTCCTCCCTGGCTATACGACCCACTTCGATCTCCTCTTCGAACGGACCGGCTACTACGCGGGCGAGTGTTCGGTGCTGTGTGGAGAGGATCACAGCGAGATGCGTTTTGCGCTGCGGGCCGTGAGCCCGGCGCGGTTCCACGAATGGCTGGAGCACCGGGCGTGAGCACGATCGCGACGTTCCCGGCGCGCACGGCCTCGTTGCGGACGCTGGCCTGCACTGACCATAAGCGCATCGCATCGAGCGCCTGCGTGATCGCTTTCGTGTTCTTCATCGCCGGCGGGATCCTCGCGTTGGTGATGCGCAGTCAGCTCGCCGCCGACGGGGGCGTGATCTCGCAGGAGACCTACAACGAAGTGTTCACGATGCACGGCTCGACGATGGTGTATCTCGTAATCGTCCCCGTGGCGCTGGCCGTCGGGCTGTACTTCGTTCCCCTGCAGCTGGGTGCGGCGGAGGTTGCCGGTCCGCGCGTGGCGCTGGCGGGCCTGTGGATGTACATATGCGGCGGCTTGTGCATGTGGTCGGGGTTCGCCACCGCGGGTGGCGCCGCAAGCGCCTCATGGTGGGGTTTCGATCCGCTCTCGGAATCGGTGCACTCGCCCGGCAGCGGCATGGACCTGTGGATCTTCGGCGTGATGCTCGCCACGCTCGGACAGATCCTGTGGGCACTCTGCATTCTGATCACCGCGCTGCGAGGCCGCGCGCCGGGCATGACGCTGATGCGCATGCCGGTGTTCACGTGGACGATGGTCGTGACCTGCCTGATGACGGTGTTCGGGTTCCCCGCACTGATCCTCGCGCTCGGGCTGCTGGCGGCGCAGCGACACCTCGGCGGCGTCCTGGTGGGTGGCGCGGGGGCCGTCGATTACCAGGCGCTGTTCTGGTTCTACGGACATCCGGTGGTGTATGTGATGTTTTTTCCGTTCGTGGGGATGGTGGGCGAAATTTTCGCCACGTTCTCCTCGCGGCGGTTTTTCGGCTACTCCGCGTTCGTGGTTGCGCTGCTCGCGTTCGCGGGTCTGTCGATGACCGTCTGGGGGCACCACATGTTCAGCATGGGAACGGTCTCCAACAAGTACTTCTCGCTGACCTCGACCGCGCTGATCGTGCCCGCGGGCATCGAGTACTTCGACTTCATGGGCACGCTGTGGCGCGGGCGGTTGCGCTTCACCACCGCGTTCCTGTTCGCGCTCGGGTTCCTCGTGCAGTTCCTGATCGGCGGACTGACCGGAATCATCCTCGCCTCACCACCACTCGACTATGGGCTGAACATGTCTTACTTCGTCGTCGCCCACTTTCACTACACGATCTTCGCCGGCAGTGCGTTCGGATTGTTCGGCGGCATCTACTACTGGTTTCCCAAGTTCACCGGCGCCATGCTGAGCGAGCGGCTGGGGAAGCTCAACTTCGTGCTGATGGTGATCGGGGCGAACATGACGTTCTTTCCGATGTTCGTCCTCGGCGCCGAAGGGATGCCGCGGCGGATCGCGCGCTATCCCGCCTCCAGCGGCTGGCAGGCGCTGAACGTGCTGGAGACCGTCGGTGCGTTCGTGATCGCCGCCTCGGTGCTCGTGTTCATGCTCAACGTGCTCGTCTCGCTGCGCCACCGCCGGCCCGCGGGAGATAACCCGTGGGACGCACACACGCTGGAGTGGGCCACGAGCTCGCCGCCGCCGCGCCACAACTTCGACGCGCTACCACCAATCCGTTCCTACGCGCCACTGCTTGATCTGCGCGAAGCGCTCGAGGAGGCCGGATGAGGCGGCGCTCCGCGATTGTGCTGCTCGCCTGGGGGCTGTGGCTGGGGGTGCTCACCGCGTTGCAGGCGGTGTTCGCGCCCAAACTGATCCAGTTCACGATGCCCGCGCTCGCCTCGGCTGTGTGTCTGATTTCCGGGCTGGTGCTGTGGATCGCCGAGCTGTGCACGCCTGTCAGCGAGCGTGCGCGTCTGATCAGCGACAGCTCGTATGCGACCGCGACGCTCGTCGTCGGCCTCGCGCTCGCGCTGGTTGGTGTCGGGTTCGGGCTGTGGCTGATCCTGATCGGCGCGGGTGTGAGCGCCCTCGGATTGGGCGGCGTCGTACGCGAGCAGCGCGCGCGCGGGAGAACCCTGCACAGGAGCGGGCAGCGGTGAGTCCGTCACCGCCTACACTCGCACGCGTGCTGGGCGACTGGACGCCCGACCTCGGCCTGATCGTCACGTGCTGCGCGGCGGCTGGGCTGTACTTGTGGGGCGTCGCTCGCGCCCGGGATCATTGGCCGTTGCGGCGCACCGTCTCGTTCATGGCCGGCCTGTTCGCGATCGCGCTGGCGCTGCTGTCGGGCATCGATTACTACGCGGACTTCCTGCTGTCGATGCACATGATCGAGCACCTGCTGCTGATCCTGATCGCGCCCACGCTGCTGCTGTGGGGCGCACCGGTACGGCTGGCGCTCAGCGCCTGCGCGCCCGCAGGGCGCCGGGTGATCGGCGCCGTGCTGCGCACACGCTGGGTGCACACGATCACGCGCCCGGCGTGCGGGTTCGCCCTGTTTGCGCTCATCGTGCTCGCCACCCATCTGACCGGTATCTACGAACTGGCGCTGCGCAACCAGACGGTCCACGCGCTGGAGCACGCCGCGTACTTCTGGTCGGGGATCGTGTTCCTGGCGCCGCTGCTTGCGTGCGACCCGATCCCGCACCCGCCGGGCGCGATCGCCCGCTTCTCGTGGCTGATGGCCGCGATGACCGTGATGGCGATCCCGGCCGGCATCTACCTGTTCGACGCGCACGTCTACTACCCGTACTACCTCGCCCCGGCACACGCGCTCCACGTCTCGGCGCTCGCCGACCAGCAGGCGGCGGGCTTGATCATGCTCTTCGGCGGCGGCACCGTCATGGGCGCGCTGGCGATGCTGATCGCGATGCAGGCGATGCTCGCCGAAGAGCGCCGCCAGCGACGCCGCGACGCTTACGCGCCTCTCCCCTATTCAAGCGCCGTGGAGGTGAAATGAGACGCATGCTGCTCACTGTTGCGGCAGTTGTGTGCGGTGGGCTTGCGCTGAGCGACTTCGCCGCTCATGGACAGTCCAGCACGCCCGCCGCACTCACGAGCGCTGCCGCGATGTCGAGCGCATCAGACGGCGCGCTCGTGGCACAGGGCCACGCGTTGTTCGAGTCCTCCTGCGCGAGCTGTCACGGCCTGGACGCACAGGGCATCCACGGTCGCGCGCCGAGCCTGCACGGGGTGGGCGCGCTGGCCGCCGACTTCTATCTGCAGACCGGCAGGATGCCGCTGCCGTATCCGACCGCGCAGCCGATGCGCACGCGGCCCGCGTTCTCACAGGCGAAGATCCAGTCGCTGATCGCCTACGTGGCCTCGTTCGGCGGACCGGCGATCCCGACCGTGAACGTCCACCAGGGCTCGCTCAGCCGCGGCCAGCAACTGTTCGCGCTTAATTGTGCCGGCTGCCACACGATCCAGGGATCGGGCGGGATCGTGACGGGAGCGGTGGCGCCCTCGCTCGGCGTCGCCACGCCGCGACAGATCGCCGAGGCGATCCGCATCGGGCCGTATGTGATGCCGCGGTTTGGTCCCGGCGAGCTCGACGAAGCCGACATCGATTCGATCGCCCGCTACGTGCAGAGCACCATACACCCGGAGGATCGTGGTGGCTGGGGGATCGGGCGGATAGGCCCGATCCCCGAGGGGATGGTCGCATGGCTACTGGCCGGGACCGCACTGTTGCTGATCGCTCGCCTGATCGGCGAGCGCATGAGGGAGCAGGCGTGAGCCGGCTGTGGAAGGCGATCGTGGCGATCGTCGTGTGGCGCTCGGGGCGATCCCGCTCCCGCCACGGCACGGATGCGGTCTCCCCACAGGCGGACGTAGCCTCTCCGCGATATGTGGATCCCACCGAGCGTCATACCGGCGCCTCGACTGGCGTGCAACGCGCGGTCGTGCTGCTGCTGGTGGGGTGCGCGGCCTGTGGGTTTGGGTTCCTCGCGCTGTTCGTCCTGCATCCGCAGACCCAGTTGCTCGGCCTGGCGCTCGGCCTGGCGCTCGCGCTGCTCGCCGGCGCGCTGATTCTCGCCGGCCGCCGGCTGGTGCCGCAGGAGACGCTGGTCGAGGAACGCCCGCGACCGCAAGACGATCGAGAGGTCCGGGAGGTTGCCGCGCGTGTGGACGCGAGCCTCGATGGCATCACTCGTCGTGGCCTGCTCGCGGGTGCAGCGGGGGTGGCGGGCGCCGGGCTGACCGCGGCCGTCGTGATCCCGGTGGTGGCGCTCGGTCCAGGGGTCGAGGATCAGCTCAGTCACACTCCCTGGCGCGCCGGGCGGGCACTGGTGGACGACGAAGAAAGCCCAATCCTCGCCTCCGACGTGCGGCCCGGCAGCTTCATCACCGCGTTCCCCCGGCATGCCGACAAAGACAACCTCGGCTCGCCGGTGATCGTCGTGCGAGTCGATCCCTCAGAACTGCGCCCGCCCGCTGCACGCGCCGGGTGGGCGCCGGAAGGGATCATGGCCTACTCGAAGATCTGCACCCACGCGGCGTGCGCGATCTCACTGTTTCGCTCGCCGCTGAACCCCAGCACCGAGACACGCGGCCCCGCGCTCGTATGCCCATGTCACTACTCGACCTTCGACGTGCTCGACGGCGGCAGCGTGGAGTTCGGGCCCGCCGGGCGCGCGTTGCCCCAGCTCCCACTCGCGATCGACGCTGCCACGGGCGTCCTGATCGCGGCCGGACCGATGTCCGGGCCGGTCGGACCCTCGTGGTGGGGAGACAACCAGTGAGCGCGCCGTTGCCATCCGACCGCACCGCGGGTCCGCGCTCCACTGGCCTGCCCGCGCGCGAGGCGCAACAACAGCGCTCGGACGGGCGCCGCGACGGCGCAGTCGAGGATGCCGTCGGGTGGGTGGACGAGCGTCTGGGCGCCGCGCGCGCGATGCGCTGGCTGATGGACTACGTGTTCCCCGACCACTGGTCGTTCCTGCTCGGCGAGATCGCGCTGTACTCGTTCCTCGTGCTGATCCTCAGCGGCACGTTCCTGGCGCTGTTCTTTGACCCCAGCACCACGCAGACGGTCTACCACGGCGGCTACGCCCCGCTGCAGAGTCAGAGTGTCTCCCACGCCTACAGCTCGGCGCTGAACCTCTCGTTCAACGTCTCCGGCGGCCTGCTGATGCGCCAGACCCACCACTGGGCGGCGCTCGTGTTCGTCGCCGCGATCACACTGCACCTGCTGCGGATCGTGTTCACGGGCGCATACCGCAAGCCACGAGACATCAACTACTTCATTGGCCTGACCCTGCTGGTCCTTGCGATCCTCGAGGGATTCGCCGGTTACTCGCTGCCCGACGATCTGCTCTCCGGGATGGGCCTGGCGATCGCGTGGGCGGTGGCGATGTCCCTGCCGGTGATCGGTGGTCCGTTCGCGTTCGCGCTGTGGGGCGGACGGTTCCCGGGCGCCTCGACGTTCGAGTCGCGCCTGTACATCGCGCACGTATTCATCATCCCCGCGCTCCTCGCCGTGCTGATCGCCGCGCACCTGACGATCATCATGATCCAGCGCCACTCCCAATTCCCCGGACCCGGCCGGCGCGAGGACAACGTCGTGGGTACTCCAATGTGGCCGGGCTACGCGCTGCGCTCGCTGGGCCTGTTCATGGCCCTCGCTGCGGTGCTCGTGCTGATGGGCGGCCTGATCCAGATCAACCCGATCTGGCTGTGGGGGCCCTACCACCCCTACGTCGGCACCAACGGCGCGCAGCCGGACTGGTATCTGGGCTGGTTGATCGGCGCACTACGGTTGATGCCGAATCTCGAGATCAGCGTGTTCGGGCACACGCTCGTGCCCAACCCGTTCTTCGGCGGGGTGCTGTTTCCGGGGATCGTGTTCACAGGGCTCTACGCGCTGCCGTGGCTGGACCGGCGGTTCATCTCTCGCGAGCGCGCGCGTCACGACCTGCTGCAGCGCCCGCGCGACAATCCCCGCCGTAGTGCGTTGGCGGCCGCTGTGTTCTCCGCCGTCGCCGTCGTGTTCGCGGCGGGCTCCGCCGACCGCCTGTTTTTCCAGTTCGGGTTCGCCTACGAAGGCGCGATCTGGTTCTTCAGAGGCGCGTTCCTGATCGCACCGGTGCTCGTCTATGTGTTCACGAAACGGGTGTGTGTGAGGCTCGCACGGGAACGGGCACACCCGCTACGGAGTTGGAGCGGCCAAGTGGTAGTGCGCAACGAGCGCGGCGGATTCGAGTCCGGCCGCTCATGAGGCGCTGCTCCGGCCCGCCACATGTGCCGGCCGATACCCACCAGCCCGGCTCAGGCACTGACGGCCGTGTCCGCGGGGCGGCCGGTCTGGGTGAACGCGTCCAGTGGGTCGGTCTGCCAGGGTTCATCGACGCCGGGGGGCGCGTTCAGCCACGCCTCGGCGTCCCGGGCGCCCATGTCGATCAGCGCGGTGATGAACTCACGGTCGAACAGCAGATAGCTGAGCAGCTCGCCGTGGGTGTGGCTCTGGCCGCCGAGCAGATGGCTGAGAACGGCCAGGTCGGGGGAGCGCAGCGCCTTCAGCCCACCGTAGCGGGAGTGGAACACCTCGGTTGCGAGGGTCGCGATCGCCGCCGGAGTGCGGGGCGCTATGAACATGTAGGGAACACACCGGTAGGGAGGTTTGTCGTGCGCGCGGCGGTGACGCGCCGCGGCGGGCGAGTCGGCCGTGTTCGTGTAGAACGTGTTGATCTCGGCGAGCTTTCGCAGGTCCTCGGCCAGCGGATCCGCGAGCGCGCCCTGAAGCAGGTGCAGGGCGCTTCCGCCGAGGTCGGGAGCGGGTGCGTCGTAGCGCCCGGGGTCCTTCGGCGCTGGGACGATCGAGCCGGTGCCGATCACGATCAGGCGCTGCGCGCCGAGGTCGATCGCGGGCTTGATCGGCGTGTTCAGGCGCGTCGCGCCGTCGATGTACCAGCCACGAGCCTCCGGCGGGTGCTCCACCCGTACCGCCGGGAACAGGATCGGAATCGCCGCCGAGGCGCGCACGTGCTCCTGTTCGATCGTGGCCGCGACATAGTCGACCACGTGCGAGCTCGGCAGCCTCCCGCCGTTGCGGCCCTCGACGAACGTGACGGCACGCCCCGTGCGCACGGCTGTGGCGACGACGGCCAAGCGGCGATCCGCAGGCGCGGCGAGGTTCTGGTGAAGCTGGGACCAGTCGATCCAGCGCTGCAGGTTACGCTCCAGGGGCGAGGGGTCGAGCAGGCTCGAGACGCGCACGCCGGGGAGCGAGAACAGCTCGCCGGCGAAACGCAATGCGGTGAGCGGCAGCCGCGGGAGGATCGGACCGATCACCGCGCCGCGGTCGACTTCATGCCAGCGCGCGAGCTCCCCGGCAATCGCCTCCTGAGCGGGGAGGTGGCTGGTGGCGGCAAGGCTCGCCGCGTTGATCGCGCCAACGCTCGTGCCGACGAAGACACGCGGCGATTCACCGCGCTGCTCGAGCAACGGCAGCAGCACCGAGAGGGCGCCAAGCTCATACGCGCCGCGTGCCCCGCCACCGGCCAGCACAACGCCCACACTCCCACGGTCCGACGGCGGGGGTTGTGGATCGCGGGGGCTCATAGGATCTCCTAATCCTACGGGCGCGGTGTAGAGCGAGGCCCAAGCACGCAGGCACGATCTGACCCCTGAGAAGATCGGGGGGTGGACCGCCTCCCCAGACCAAGCCTTGTAAACCAGGCCATCCTTCGAGCGGCTCGCGGGGCTCCCGGCTCGGGCGACAATCGCCCTCTCCGACGTCGCCGGACGGTTCGTTGGCCGCCGCTGTTCAACCCCGTGATGGCGACCGGGATCGTCTCGCTCGGCGCTCGCCAGGAGGGTCTGTCGCTCCTCTCGAGCGTGCTGCTGTGGCTCACCGCGGTCCTCTACACGCTCCTGTTCGTCTATCACGCAGCAAGGTTCGCGCGGCGACCGAGGCTGGTGATCGCGGAGCTGCGCACGAGCGTCTTCGACTACCCGACGTGTGTCGCGGCGGGCTGTGTGCTCGCAAGCGGGCTGCTGCTGGCCGGGGCGGCGCCCACGCCGGCATGGGTCCTGCACGCTCAGGACCAGCACCCGCGACTCAGCCTCCTCGCCGCCCTGTTCATTTACCTCCCGGTCAGCTGCTGGTCTTTCATGGTGGCGCGCAGGATCGCGCGCACCCGGTGCGCCTCGACGCGGATGCCGGCCCTGGAAATCATCGGCTGAGTGACAGATGGGGCGCCTCTGAGCAGGCGACGCGCTGCTTCGGACATGCTGGTGAGCTGCGTGATCTGACGGCTGGGCCGGCGCGAGCGCTGGCTGCTTGCCGGGTTGGGGCATACCAGGGCGGGTGTTGCTTGTGTGCTCATGCTGCGCTCGATGTGAACGTCGGGGCGGTGGGGGTGCTACCGGTGAACTGCGGCAGGATCTCGTTGGCGTAGATCTCGAAGAAGCGCTCCTGGTCCGGGCCGATCTGCTGGATGTAGAGCTCGTCGAACCCGGCGTCCTCGTAGCGGCGTATCGCCTGCAGGTGCTGCTCGAGATCGGGGCCGCATGGCATGGCTTCGGCCACCATGTCCTCGCTGACGAGCGTCGATGCCTGCTCGAAATGCGCGGGGGTCGGCAGGATCTGCGCGAGCTCGCCGGGCAACTGCTCGTTGGGCCACAGCCGGTATGCAGTGGCGCGCGCCTGGGCCTCGTCGGGGGCCCAGCAAGCCTTCATCCCACCCGCAATGAGCCGGTTGTCTGGACCAGCTGCGTCGCGGAAGCGCCGCACTTCCTGCTCGTCGGGCTCGACGGTGCAGTAACCGTCACCGATCTTGGCCGCGAGCTGTGTTGCTTTGGGCCCAAACCCGGAGATGAGGATCGGCGGTGTCTGCTCGGGCAGATCATAGATACGGGCGTTCTCCACGCGATAGTGGCGCCCGCGATGGCTTTGCATCCCGCCCTGCCAGAGCGTGCGGATGACCTGCACGGCCTCCTCCAGCATCTCCTGGCGCTCGTCGGCCTGCGGCCAGTGGTCGCCGAGGATGTGCTCGTTGAGCGCCTCACCGCTGCCGAGGCCGAGCGCGAAGCGACCCTCCAACAACACGGCGCAGGTCGCCGCGGCCTGCGCGATCACAGCCGGATGGATACGGACGGTGGGGCAGGTCACGGCGGTTGTGACCTTCATCGTGGAGGTTGCCTGTGCGAGCGCGCCGATCGTCGCCCACACGAACGCGCTGTGCCCCTGCTCATCGTTCCACGGGTGGAAGTGATCGGAGATCCACAGACCCTGGAAGCCGGCGTCCTCGGCCATGCGCGCCTGCCTGATGAGCTCGCGGGGGTCGAACTCCTCGCTTGACAAGAAATAGCCGATCCGCATTGTTGGTCTCCTCCCAGGTGTGTTCGGTTCGGTTCGGTGAATGGCTGCACTGGAGTGCGCTGGGGTTCTCATACCCGATGTCACCGGGACCAATCGCAATTTGTCGCGAGGCCCAAGGGAATCTCAATTACACAAACCAACACCGCCTGACCATCTCCGCGGGCTCACCTGCATCACCCCCGTGTGCTGAGGGCAGACTTACCCGAATGACTGGTGGGCAAGCAGGGTAAGTGGCCCTCAACATGAGTGCGCGGGTGAACAAGAGACGCCGGCTGCTGACCGGAGCTCTAGTGCTGGTCGCATGGTGGGTGCTGCTGGGCGGTGTTTGGATGCTGCTGGTCGATACGGTCTCGACCGCAGAGGTGGTGTGCGCGGTGGCGGCGGCGCTGATCGGCGTGGCCGTCACGCGGCTGGTGTTCGACAACGGGATCGCTTCGATGCGCCTTGCGGGGAGCCTGCTGGTGGCCCTGGCCAGGCAGCTGGGGCGCGTGCCCGCCGATATGTGGCTGCTGGCAGTCGCGCTCTCACGGGCGTTGGTTGGGCGCCGGCGGCCAGGGCGCTTCCACGAGCTGGCGCTCGAACTGCCTGTTAACGCACAGGGCAACGGACGGCGGGCGGCGATCGAGCTGGTTGGGTCGCTGGCGCCGAACACGATCGTGCTCGGCGTAGACGAGCGGCGGGTGATCGTGCACCAGCTGCTCGCGCGCCACGGCGAGCGCGAGAGCATCGTGGAGGTCGGCTCGTGAACGTGTGGCTGATCGCGGCGCTGGCACTGTTGCCGGCCCTGCTGGTGTGCGGGATCGTGTGTTTTCGCTGCGCGGCGTTGACGGGGCTGGTGGCGGTGGAGCTGGCGAGCGCGATCTCGGTCGTGGAGCTGATGCTGTGCTCGGAGGGCACGCACCGTCAGCCGTTCATCGACCTGGCGCTGGTGCTCGCGGTGATGGGGTTTGTCGGGTCGCTGGCGTTCGCGCGGCTGATGGAGCACGGCCCATGAGAGGCATCGTCGTGGACGTCCTGTTGTTCGCCGGCGTAGCGGTGCTGTTGTTGTGCGCGCTGGGCGTGCTGGTGATGGGCAGCGCGTATGACCGGCTGCACTACGCCTCTGCGGCTGGATGGGGCGCCATGTTGGTCGCGCTGGCGATCGTGGCGCGCGAGTCGCTGTCGCTGATCGGCGACAAGGCGCTGTTGAGCGCGGCGGTGGTGGTGGTGTGTGGCCCGGTGCTCTCGCATGCGACCGCTAGGGCGGGCAGGATACGCGAACGGGGTGCGTGGAACCCCGACCCACCCGGCCACCGGCACGAGGCGGGGTCGTGAAGGAGCTGCAGGCCGGCCTGTTCGTGCTGCTGGCCGTGGGCGCAACGGCGGTCGTGCTGATGCGTGATCCGCTACGCCAAGCGCTCCTGGTAGGTATCTACGGGCTGCTGCTGGCGCTCCTGTTCTTCGTACTCCAGGCCCCGGACGTGGCACTGTCGCAAATCGTGGTGTGCACGGTCGCGGTGCCGGTGATGATCTTGTTGACGCTGGCCAAGATTCGCGGTCATGCAGACGACGAGCGAAAAACGCCCTCCGGCGGGGATCGGGAGTGAACGGGCGGGTTCGCCTCGGCCTGTTTTGCGTGGGCGCGGCGGGATTGGCGGCGCTGCTCGCCTGGGGTCTGGCGGGACTACCGTCGTTCGGCGCGTTCAACGGCGCCTACGCGCTGCTCATCGATCGCGTCGTGGTTGCGCAGCGTCACACGACCGACGCGGTGACAGCGGTCAACTTCGACTATCGGGCGCTGGACACGCTCGGCGAGGAGTTCATCCTGTTCACCTCGGTGGTGGGGTTGGCGGTGCTGTTGCGCGAGCAGCGCTCAGAGCATGAGCGTCCCCCAGAGCAGACCAGCGAGGAGCACCGCTTCCAGGGAACAAGCTATGTGCTGCGCGCGCTGACGCTGCTGTTGGTCGGCCCGCTGGTGGTGCTCGCGCTGTATGTGGACTCGCACGGCGCGCTGACGCCGGGCGGCGGGTTCCAGGGCGGTATCGTCGGCGCTGCTGCGCTGCTGCTGGTGTTCCTCGGCGGCGGCTATCTGACGATGCGCCGTCTGTCGCCGCATTCGCTGGTGGAGCTAGCGGAGGCGAGCGGCGCCGCCGGGTATGGGCTGATCGGCCTCGGCGGCATCGTGTTCGCCGGCGTGTTCTTCAAGAACTTCCTGGGATTCGGCACGCCCGGCGAGCTGCTGTCAGCCGGCACGATCCCGTTGTCGAGCATGGCCGTCGGACTGGAGGTAACGGGCGCGTTCGTGCTGCTGTGGAGCGAGTTCCTCGACCAGGCGCTGATCGTGAGGCACCAGTGAGCGTGCTCGCCTACGGCACCGCCGGCTGGCTGTTGCTGGTCGGCCTGTATGGAATCGTGAGTAGCCGCAACCTAATCCACATGGTGATCTGCCTGTCGGTGGTGCAGTCCTCCACCTACGTGCTGCTGCTCTCGATCGGCTACCGCAGGGGGGCAGCGGCGCCGATCTTCGCGGACATCCCGCCGGGTTCACGAGCGGTCGACCCGATCGTGCAGGCACTGGCGCTGACCGACGTGGTGGTCGAGGCGACGGTTGTGGCACTGCTGCTCGCGCTCGCGGTGCAGGCGCACAAGCGCTTCGGGACGCTGGACCCAAACGAGCTAACGCCCCTGCGGGGGTAGCCGCCAATGCACTCGCTGATTCCCCTGCCGGTGATCGTGCCGCTACTCGGCGCGGCCGTCCTGGCAGCAGCGAACAAGCTGGCGCCGCGCTGGGCCACGGACACGCTGAGCCTTGCGTGCGCGCTGGCGACGCTCGTGCTCTGCATCCTGCTGGTGCTTGACGCCAATCACCTGCTGGTGTACTGGTTCGGTGGGTTTCATGTTCGCGGCGGGGTGGCGGTCGGGATCTCCTTTGCGGTGGATCGCATCGGCGCGGGCATGGCGACGCTGGCGGCGGTGATGGTCAGTGCGGCGCTCTTGTATTCGGTGCGGTACTTCGATGAGGTCGGCTCGCTGTTCGGGGCGTTGATGCTGGTGTTCCTGGCGGCGATGATCGGGTTCTGCTTGACGGGAGATCTCTTTGACCTGTTTGTGTTCTTTGAGCTGATGAGCGTTGCTGCCTACGCGCTGACCGCCTACAAGATCGAGGAGGCAGGGCCGTTGCAGGGCGCGATCAATTTCGCGATCACCAACAGCGTCGGCTCGTTTCTGATGCTCACCGGGATCGCGCTGTTGTATGGGCGCACGGGCGCCCTGAACATGGCGCAGATCGGCACGGCGCTGGCGGGGCACCCAGCGGACGGGCTGGTGAAGGCCGCGCTGCTGCTCATCATGGGGGGTCTGCTGGTGAAGGCCGCGATCGTGCCGTTGCATTTCTGGCTGGCCGATGCGCACGCGGTCGCGCCGGTCCCGGTGTGCGTGCTGTTCAGCGGCGTGATGGTCGAGCTCGCGCTCTACGGCCTGGCGCGCGTGTACTGGAGCGTGCTGTCGGCGCCGCTTGAGGCACACACGGGCGGGCTGCGTGTAACGCTGATCGGCCTGGGGGTGCTGACGGCGCTGGTGGGTGCGGTGATGTGTGTGGCGCAGCGGCATATCAAGCGGCTGCTGGCGTTCTCCACGATCAGCCACACGGGCATGTTCCTGATCGGCCTGGGGCTGCTGACCCCTGCCGGGCTCGCCGCGAGCGGCCAGTATGTGCTCGAGCACGCGCTCCTGAAGGGCGCGCTGTTCATGGCGGCGGGCATTCTGCTGCACCGCTTCGGAACGGTCGACGAGCACGAGCTGCGCGGTCGCGGCGCGGGACGCGATCCCGGTCTGCGCGTGGCCGCGGCCGTGTTCGTGATCGGCGGGCTGGGGTTGGCGGCGCTGCCCCCGTTCGGCGTGTTCTTCGGCAAGTCCGCGCTGGAGGGTGCGCTCACCCATACGCCCGGCTATGGATGGGTGCTGGCGGTGCTGGTGATCGGCTCGGCGCTGACCGCGGGGGCGATCCTGCGCGTGAGCGGCCGGGTGTTCGCCGGCTGGGGCCCGCGGGTGCCGCGCCACCACGAGCTGTTGAGCACCGTCAGCGAGCAGCCGGAGACGCTCAGCCCGCACGACCGTACCCCGGCGGTGATGATTGCCGCGCCGGCGCTGTTGCTCATCGGCGGGCTGCTGATCGGATTGTCATCGACCCTGCGCGACGGGATCGATACGGCGACGGCGCGCATGACCGACCGGGCCGGCTATGTCGCGACGGTGTTCGGGGGCCATGCGGGCGCGGTGTCTTCGCCGCACGCACCCGTGGTGGCACTGGACTTTCTGCTGGCCGCGGCAACGGTCACCGGTGCGCTCGGGGTAGCAGCAGTTGCGCTGATCCAGGTGCCGGGCTGGCGGCTGCTCGAGCGAGCCGAGCGGACGGCAACTCACATCATGGTCGCCTTGCGGCGCTTGCACTCGGGCTGCGTGAACGATTACATCGCTTGGCTCGTGTTCGGCCTGGCGGTCATCGGCGGGGCGCTGGCGCTCACTTGAGCGGCGTTTCCCGATTCATAGCGGCGGGTAGGCAAGGAACGATGTGCCGAGGTACCCCTACTACCACCGGCAAGCCGTCTGACCAGTTGCCCGAGGAGGCGTTGACGGAATGCCGGACTCGCGGAGTGTGAACGGCGAGACTCGCCACGAGACCCAGCTCGAGCGCCTGGATCGCAACCTGGAGGAGATGACGGGAGAGCTGCGCGTCATGGTCACCGGCGTACAGGTCCTGTTCGCGTTCCTGCTCGTCGTACCGTTCGACACGGGCTTCGCCCACATCGGCGGCTTCGAGCGCACCGTCTATTTCGTGACCCTGCTGCTGGCCGCGCTGTCGGCGGTCTGCACGATCGCTCCCTCGGCTGAGCACCGCTTCCTGTTCCGCCACGACGACAAGCGCCACATCGTGTTCAGCTCAAACCGCGTGGTGATCCTCGGCCTGGCATGCCTGGCGCTGGCTATGTGCGGCTGCCTGCTGCTCGTCACGACTAAGCTGTTCGGCGTCACGACTGGCGTGGTGACAGCAGTGCTGGGCGCGCTTCCGTTTGCGCTGCTGTGGTTTGCGCTGCCGCTCAGGCGGGTGCGAATGCTCGACGAGCGCAACCGTGACCCCCGGCCGTGATCGCGCATCCGCTGAGAGCCGGGCCTGCTCATCGTCCCTGAGTTGCGCTCCCAATTACCCTCAGCCCAGGGGCTGACTGTTGGCAGCGCTCGGGTTTTGCGCCTCCTGCTGGCGGGTAGATAAATCCGGGGCGTGCTCGCCTCAATCTTCTACTCGTGAACGGGGCTTCTACTGTGGACCTGCTGTTGCTGCTGATCATCGTGCTGATAATTCTGAGCATCGCGGGTGGGGCGTTCATCAACCCGCTGGTGCTGCTTCTGCTGATTGTGGTGCTCGTGTTGTTCATGGGCCCCTACCGCGGACGCCGTAGCCGCCTCTGAAGGATTCCGATATTCTGATCATACTCTTAAAATCGATCCGCGCGGGGTGGTGTAGATGGGGACCTCTGGTGCTGGCTCTACAGGTGGAGTGCACTCGTCGCGTTCCCGGTAGCGGCGGTCGTGCTCGCGCTCGTCGCGGCCGTATACCTCTTCTACTGTCGTAAAGAACGGCCAGAGTCCCCGCTCACGCACATGAACTCGACGTGGAGCTTCAAAGAAAGCTCGGCAACAAATGTGATCCTGGCCGCCGGCCTGATAAGCGGATCTTTGGGTCTTCGGAAGTCGTGACGGCGCTAGTTGGCGAAAACGGCAAGTCCTCCGCGGCTCTTGCGACCGTCGGTACCGCCGTGGCGGCGAGCTTCATCGCCGCGGGGTCGCTGATCGTCCTAGCCTCCAAGACTAAGAAAGAACATATATCCGTCGGGGGACTGCTCGCGGCGTATGCCGTGACGCTGGCCGGCAGTTTCGGCGAGGTGTGGGTCCTATTCCGAGCCGGAGAGCGACTCGAGCTCTTCCGAGCAAGCCGAAGCGGAGCGACACGTCGGTTGGCAGGCTCGTAGCGGCGGATCTCTCGATCACCCCGGGCGACGGAGAGCTCATCGGCACTCGGCGGACTCGTCCGGCACTTTCAGTTGGCAACCCCAGAACCGGCATGCAACACTGAGGCAATGATCACCTCGCCATCGCAAGCCACCGGCGAGTTCGTGGACGCGATCCTCGCCCGCGACTTCGCCAGCGCCCGAAGTCTTCTACATCCCGAGATCGACTTCCGGGCGATGACGCCGAAGCGGGTGTGGGAGGCAGACGGACCAGCGGATGTCGAGGGCGCTCTTCGCGCCTGGTTCGAGCACCCCGACCGCACCGTCACGGCAATCGACGCCACCGAGCCCGTGACGGTCGCGGACACCCTGCGCGTCGGGTGGCGCGTTCGCGGCACCGGCGCCGAGGGCGCGTTCAGCTTTGAGCAGCAGGCCTACGTGCGCGAGCGCGATGGACAGGTTGCCTGGTTGCGCGTGATGTGCAGCGGTCCGCGCCCGGCGTGAATCAAGCGCGATCGCCCGCATGCGTCCGCCACGACTGACTGCGGCGATAATTCGCGCATCGCCCTGTCGCCCGCACCACAAGAAGCCCAGCCGCAAGCCGGCCCGCGCCGTCTGGCCAGTCGCGTCGCGGGTTGGCTGATCCACGCAGATGACCCGAGGGGGGTCGCCTACGACAGGGTCGTCTACGGCACGATCCTGATCGGAGCGCTGATCGCCGGCGAGAGCGGGGCGCACGATGGCTACCTCGACATGATCGGTTCGACGATGCTCGCGCTCGGGGTCTTCTGGCTCGCCCATTCCTACTCGACGATCCTCGGCAGCCGCCTTGCCCGGGAGGAGCACCTCACGGTGGGGGCGCTCGCGCGAGCGCTGGGACGCGAATGGTCGATCGTCCGCGGGGCGTCGATCCCGTTGCTGACGTTGCTCATCGCGTGGGCTGTGGGCGCGAGCGAAACCACGGGCGTCGATGCTGCCGTGTGGGCCGCCATCGCCAGCCTCATCGTGTTCGAGCTGCTGGCAGGTCTACGAGCCCGTTCGACGCCGCGCGAGTTCGCGCTCGAAGCCGCCGTCGGAGCGACGATGGGCCTGGCGATCCTCGCGCTGAAGTTCCTCGCGCACTGACCCTCCGGCATCGCCCGACAGAACCCGGTGCCTCGGGCGGGTCGCCGCGGCGACGTAAAGCTCCGACTCGTACGCATTCCCAAAAACCTGCGATAAGCAGGGGATTTCCGATCAAACGGACGAGTCCTGGGGGCTCGGTTGGACATCCGCACACTTCCCTGTAGACAAAAAATCGCTGACATGGAATGATTCTTACTTGACAGATTCCTTGACAGGTGTCTGGACATGTAGATCGTTTCGGGGAGGTAGAAGAGAGATGTCCGAGCACAACGGTGGGGAGTTGGGCGTGACGAGATCGATCGCACCCCTGTATCAGCGGCTGCCACGAGGGCCGCATCACCTCGAGCCCACACAGGTGGCGCGCCATCAGCGTCTGCGGATGCACGGAGCAATGGTTGAGGCGGTCGCCGCGAACGGTTATGCGAATACCAGCGTCAAGCAGGTCATCGGCCTCGCGGGGGTCTCCAGGCGGGCTTTCTACGAGCAGTTCGCCAACAAGGAGGAGTGTTTCCTGGCCACGTTCGACCTGGTCGCGGCGCGCGGGGTCAAGCGCGTGCACGACGCCTATCTCGCAAGCGGCGGGAACCTCGAACAGCGCGTGCGGGCCGCCACGAGGGAGTTCACCGGTGAGATCGGCGCCAACGCCAAGGGCGCGGGGCTGGCCATCGTCCAGGTGCAGACGGCGGGAGCACCGGGACTGGCGCGTTTGCGCAGGGCGACCGGGACATTCGAGCAGATGCTCTTCAGCAGCTTCGCCCACGCAAGCGACGCGGGGCCGCTGCCGACTCCGATCGTACGCGGGATCGTGGGTGGCATGCACGAGGCGACAGCCGTGCGCCTGCGCGCCGGCCGCCCCGAGGAGATTCCGGCGCTGAGTGAAGACATAGCGCAGTGGACGCTGCTGTTCCAGACGAGCGCCGGGATGCAGCTCTCAGAGCGCCTGTCCGAGCGCGCGCGGGCGAGCTCGGCGGTCGGCGCCCAGCAACGGCGCCTGGTCGGCCAGGCCGGAGGTCGTGCGGGCGCGGGCTCGGCATTGGAGGCATGGATGCCGGCGGGCCTGCACGCGGTCTCCCCTGGCAGGTCCGCGGTCCCGCGGGCGGTGCCGCGATCGGACGAGGAGCTGCGGGAGCGCCTGCGCTCGAGCGTGCTGAACCTCGCGGTGGTCGACGACTACCACGAACTGAGCGCGCCGCAGATCGCCGAGGAGGCGGGCGTGCCGATCGAGGCGTTCTTCGAGCTGTTCGACTCCAAGGAGGAGTGCTTCCTGGCGGCGTTCGACGATCTCAGCGACGAGCTGCTCGCAATCGCCTCCGATCCGGAGCTCGTCTCCGGAGACTGGGCGCTCGCTGTGCGCCGCGTCGTGGGCGAACTGCTGGCGCTGCTGGCCGAACGCCCGCTCTACGCGCACATCATCGCCTCCGAGGCGCCCAGCGCCTGTCCGGAGGCGCTGGAGCGCGACTGCGACCTCGCCCACGGCATCGCCACGCTGCTGACCGAGGGAGCGCCCGAGCCGTCCGCGAACAAGCTCGCGGTCGACGGCGTCGCCGGCGCGATCTGGCACACGATCCGCTGTCAGGTGACGGGCGGGCAGATTCACCTCCTGCCGGCCCTGTCGGACTACCTCGCCTACATCGTGCTCGCACCGTTCATCGGCGCCGACGCAGCCGCGGAGGTCGTGATCGAGGACTGGGCCGCGATGAGCGCCGGAGCGAGCGCGACCGGTTGAGAGGCTACTGGCGCCGTTTGCTCGAGCGACGATCGACGAGATAGGTCAGCACGATCCCGACCAGGACCGAGATGACGATCACGAGGATCAGTGGGGCCTTGCCGCTGCCGAAGATCCAGTTGACCTGGACCGATTCGAGGTTGAGCACGGCGAACAGGGTGATCAGCACGGCGAGCAGGACCATCCCCGCGGTGCGTGCCTGCTCGCGGCGGCTGCGCTTGGTCTCCGGCACTCGTGGCTGAGGCTCGGACATCGGTTGCGATGCTACTAAGGACCTAGCCGACCGGCGCCGCCGCGCGCTCGGCGGCCAACCAGGGGCACTGCACCGACAGTTCCTCGACGCCGAGCGCCGCCGCGACGTTGAGCGCCATGCCGCGCATGAAGAACTCGTCCAGGCGCTCGGGCTCGGCGCCCGAGAGCTCGCGCGCGAGCTCGACGAGCTGTGCGAAGCGGTGACGTACGCGCGCGCGTACGACCTCGTCGTCGCAGGCCGCGTAGCACTGATGCTGGAGCATCAGGTAGTCGCGGTCTGACTCGAGCAGCTTGCGATAGGCGAGACCCATCGCCTGCAGCGTGTCCTCGCAGTCCTCCGGCGCCAGGCCCTCGTGGTACTCGGCCGCGGCGACGCGGAATGTCTCGGCGATGCGCTCGAAGCTCCTCTCCAATGCCGCGATGAACAGCTCGCGCTTGCTCGGGAAGAGGCTGAACACGTACGGCTGAGCCACGCCGACGCGCCGCGCGATGCGGTCGACCGCGGTGCCGCGCAGACCCCCTTTGGCGAACTCGTGCACGGCCGCGGAGATCAGCTCCTCACGCCGCTCCGCCGCGGGAACCCGCCGGCGGACCTGCGCGGGCTTCTCGGGCTTCATCTCCTCACTCACAGCAGTACCAAAATTAGCGTCCGCTAATAAGCTTGTCAAGGGGCGCAACACGCCCGCTCGCGTGACTACGATGTCGGGCATGGCACTCCCGCGCTCAGCCCGCATATGCACAACGATGTGCGCGTCGGCCGCGATCGCCCTACTCGCGGGGTGCGGCGGCGCAACCAAGACGGTCTCCATCGCGAGCGCGCCCACGACCTCGACCGGGACCACCGGCGCCTCGAGCGGCCCGAGGACTCCAGCCTCCACCACGAGTACCGCGACCACTCCGAGCGCCACGACGAACGCCGGGGGCGCCGCGGGCGGCACCCCCGCGGGCACGAGCACGCGCACGGCGACCGCACCGGCGTTCACCGAAAAAGGGGAAGGCGCCGGCACCGAAGGGCTCGCCGGCGCGGCGGCGATCGTGCGTGCACACGGCTACACACCGGGCGAGACCTCGGACTACCACCCCAGTCAGACCCTGCGCGTGCTCGTGGGCACCGGCTCGCACTCCAACGATGGCTACGACAAACAGGCCTTCTTCTTCGTGGACGGCCACTATCTCGGCACCGACGCCAGCCGCCCGAGCGCCCAGATCAGCGTCGTCTCTCAGAACGACACCGAAGTCACGCTCGCCTACCAGCTGTATCGCCCCAACGACCCACTGTGCTGCCCGGGCGGCGGCACGGCGCACGTTCGCTTTCAGCTGAACAACGGCCGGCTCGTATCGCTCGATCCGATACCGCCGGTCAGCTCCAGCACCGGCACCAGCCGGCAGTAGGAGGCCGTGGGCCTTCGCGATACTGCGTCCTTACCGATTGAAGGTCACGGGACCTTCAATCGGCCAGCACGCGTGCCAAGCACGCCACGCTCACTGCGTCCTTGTCTCACTCGACCCACGACCTCCTACACGCATATCCGTGTACGAGCGCATCGAACGTCCTATCGTGAGGGTCGTCAGAGCACGTCCATCGTCATAGAAAGGGTCCCGCCGATGAGCGCAACGATCGAGGGTCGCAGCGAGGAGCTGCTGCAGGCCAAGAACTTCTGCCTGGTCTCCACCATCCGCCCCGACGGTTCGGTGCACGCCGCGCCAGTATGGGTGGATCTGCAGGACGGCCGTCCGGTGCTGAATACAGCCGAGGGTCGCGCCTGGCCGCGCAACCTCGAACGCGATCCGCGCGTGACGCTGACGGTGCAGAACATGGAGAACCCCTATGAATACCTCGCGATCCGCGGTCGCGTCGCCGAGCGGACGCACGAGGGAGCCGACGAGCACATCGACGCGATGGCCAAGAAGTACCTCGGCCAGGACTCCTACCCGTTCCGCCAGCCGGGCGAACAGCGCGTGATCGTCAGAATTGACCCCGAGGACGTCCACGTCTGGGGCGGTTGAGCCGCAGGCCCTTCGCGAGACGGCGTCCTCAGTCGCTCGCGTACGCAGTACGCCACGCTCCCTGCGTCCTGGTCTCGCTCGACCTGCGACTCAACCGGAGCGCGCTGTGAGAATCGAGCAGCACTACCCCCGCCCGAGCAGCCGTCGCCAGAGCGACGGCGGGCGGGGCTGGGTGCGCAGCCACTCGTCGCGGAGGACTAGCTTTCCGGCGGCGCGGGCGCGCATCACGCATTCGGTGTGGGCGTGGCGGCGGCGGTGCGAGTCCCCTTCGGGGGCGATCAGCATATGCTCGCTGAGAGCGGGCAAACGATGACCACAGATCGGACAGCGATACGTCGCCGGCTTGCGGTTCGCCGCACGGCGCACCGTCCACCATGGGGCGGGGGGAAGGCTCGCGGTCATCGCTCCATTGTCGCGCCCGGGAACCGCGCGCGGGTGGCGTGGTCGAGCGCGGTGGCGGCGAGCCTCGCGGTCGGCTTCGGCCTTGTGCTCGCGCGTGCCGGGCGCGAGCGCCGCGAATCACGCTTCAAGCGTGTGCCGGCGAAGATGCGGCGCTTTGGCCTGCTGAAGGGAGAGACGCCGGCGAGCGGCTACCGGCGGATCGCGCTCGCGCAGCTCGACATCGCGATCGAGCACCTGCGGGGAGAGTCGCGCGCGGCGCCCGAGGAGGCGGTGCACGAGACGCGTAAGGCGATCAAGCGTGCGCGTGCGCTGATGCGCCTGCTGGAGGGCGAGCTGGGCGTCAAGCGCGCGAATCGCGAGCGGGCCCTGCTGGGTGACGCCGCGGCCCGGCTTGCCGGTGCGCGCGACGCCGAGGTGATGGTGAGCGCCCTCGACGCGCTCGTCGAGCGTTATCCGCGCAAGCTGGGCGGCCGCGGCGGCGTGGCGAAGCTGCGGGCCGATCTCGAGCGCGAGCGCAAGCGCGCGAGCGCGCGCACGCTGGGAGACGCGCCGACGCGCGAGCGCGTCGCGGAGGAACTTGCGCAGGTGCGCGTGCGGGTGGCGGCGTGGAAGCTGCCTGCAAGCCGCTCTGCGGCCGAGCTCACGGAGCCGGGCCTCGAGCACATCTACCGTGCGGGACGCGCCGGCCTTCGTCGCGCCGGCAGGCGGGGCGGCCGCGGACGGCACGGCGGGAGCAGCGGCGGCGGAGCCGGCGCGCGCGCGTTTCACCGGTGGCGCAAACACGTCAAGGACCTGCGCTATGCCGCCGAAGTCCTCGACGTGCGCGAAGCCGAGATGGTGTGCGCTGAGGGCGGATCGAAGAACGTCTCGCAGGGCAAGGCGGCTCGCAAGGCGACGGGCAAACGTGCGCGCAAGCAGCGTAAGCGCGCCGCGGCGCTGGGCAAGCGCGCAACCAAGGTCGCGCGCCGCGCGGACGCGCTCGGCGAAATGCTCGGCGAGGAGCACGACCTGATGCTGCTGGGCGAGCGGGTGCGAGCTCACGGGCGCCTGCGGCGACGCCGCAAGGGCACTCGCAGGCGTCTGCTCAAGGCGATCTCGCGCAGGCGAGCGCGCCTGCGCGCACGGGCGCTGCGCGACGGCGAGCGCCTGTATGCGTCGAAGCCGCGGCGGTTTGTACGCAACTTGCGTGCGTAATCGCCGCGCGGACTGAAGGAAAACGTGCAATCGGCCGATGCAATGGGCGGACTTCGATGTCCGCAATGCGATGCGTGCCCGGACGACACCAGCGATGCTGTTCCTGGCCTCCCTGCTGGGAGGGGTGGGGGTGCTCGTCCTGCACCTGACGGTCGGCCTCGGCGGGGCGCACACGAACGAGCTGTTCGACGACTACGTCTACAACGCGCTGATGTTCGGCGCGGCGTTCGCGGTGATCGCTCGCGGGATCACCGTCAAGGCCCAGCGCGCGGCGTGGCTGGCGATGGGCGCCGGACTCATGTGCTGGTGCCTTGGGGAACTGTATTTCACGCTGTTCCTCGAAGGGGCTGGGGAAGCGAACGGGATCACGCCCGCCGATGTGCTGTACCTGGCGATGTACCCGTGCATGTACGTCGCGCTGACGCTGCTCGTCGGCTCGCACCTGCGCGAGCTGCGGATGAGCATGTGGTTGGACGGGTTGATTGCGGGCCTGGCGGCCGCGACGCTCGCGGCGGCGTTGGTGCTGCCGCCGATCCTCGACAGCGCGACGGGGGACGTCGCCTCGGTTGCGGTCGCGCTGGCTTACCCGATCGGGGACATGCTGCTGCTGATCTTCACGATCGGCGCGCTCGGCATGACGGGCTGGCAGCCGGGGCGGGTGTGGCTGCTGATCGCCGCGAGCATGCTGCTGAGCGCGATCGCGGACTCGACCTACGTGTACCAGACGGCGACGGAAACGTGGACGGCGAACACGTGGCTGGAAAGCCTGTGGCCGGCGGCCGCGGCATTGCTGGCGGTCGCGGCGTGGACGCCGTGGCCGCGGCTGGTGCGCAAGCGCATCGAGGACTGGCGGCTGGTGTTGGTGCCGGCCCTGTCGCTGCTGGCGGCGCTCGGGGTGTTCGTGTACGGGAACCTGCACGGCCGCCTGACCCTGCCGGCGCTGATCCTCGCGATCGCGACCGTGCTGGCGGTGTGCGCGCGGTTGATGCTGACGGTGCGCGAGAACCTGGCGATGCTGGTCGGCTCGCGCAATCTGGCGCTGACGGACCCGCTGACGGGCTTGGGCAACCGCCGGCGCCTGATGGAAGACCTGCAGCTGATGTGCCGCACCGCGAGAGCCGATGCGCCGTGGCGGCTGGCGATGTTCGACCTGAATGGGTTCAAGAGCTTCAACGACACCTACGGTCACCCGGCCGGGGACGAGCTGTTGGCGCGCCTGAGCCGCAAGCTCAGAGAGAGCGTGAGCGCGCACGGTACCGCGTATCGCATGGGCGGCGACGAGTTCTGCGTGCTGTTCAAGAGCAGCGCGGCCGCCGAGCGCGAGGTCTCGCGGGCGTGCGTGGAGGCGCTCTGTGAGGAAGGCCCCGGCTTTCTGATCGGCGCGGCGCACGGGGAGGTCGGCATCCCGACCGAGACGCGCGAGCCTTCGGAGATCCTGCGGCTCGCCGATCAGCGCCTGTACAAGCGCAAGGACCAGACGCGCGAACAGTACGTCGCGCGCCACACGCGCGTGAGCGCGCGTGGGCGTTTCGACGCGGCGGTCGTGACGGCGTTTGCCGAGACGCCCCCGATCGGCGAGAGGTCCTCGGGGCCGATCTTGCCCGGCGGGACGCTCGAGCAGTAGCGCATTTGTGAGCACCGGCGCTGTGCAGCGCTGCTCACGAGCAGGTGACGGGCGAGATACCGCTCACAAGCGGTGGCGGCGCGAGGCGCCGCTTAGAAGTAGGTGGCGGGCGAGGAGGAGAGCAGGCCGTAGATCTGCACGATCGCGGCCTGGACGAGTAGCTGCGAGGAGGGCGGCGAGCCGAAGACGAACATGTTGTTGGACAGCCGCAGGTGCTGCCAGGCGTAGTCGACGTAGGGCTGCGCGAGCTTTGACCCGGGCGGATCGTGGGTGACGGAGTCGAGGTAGAGCATGTTGCGGAAGTAGACCGAGACGAAGAAGGGCAGTTCTGAGCCGAGCCGTTCGGGGGTGTAGTAGGCGAGCGCGACCTTGGCGGTTTGGCGCGCCTGGTAGAGGTAGGCGGAGTTCTGAGTGGCCTGGTAGAGGAGCGTGCCGGCGCCGATCATGGCGCCCTGGTTGTAGCTCCAGTAGACCCGCGCGACGGCGCCGTGGGCGCCGATGTGGTCGGCGTAGAGGCCGTTTTCCTGCAGCAGGCAGGTGCGCGCCCAGTTGTAGGCCTGTTCGGCGAACTGCAGGTAGGCGGCGTTGCCCGTCAGCTGGTAGAGGCGCACGCCGAGCTCGGCGCCGGGACCGTCGGTGACGGTGTTGCGTTCGTTGTTGTCGGCGGCGTTGGAGAAGGGGATGCCGCCGGGGCAGACGTGTTCGGGGTCGGTGTCCCAGCCGGCCATCACGAACGCCATGATCGCCTCGGCGCTGCCCAGCGCGGCGGTGGAGTGCGTCAGCTCGTACATGCGCACGAGCTCGATCCCGACCCACTCGTTGTCGTCGTAGTACTTCGTCCCGCCGGGCCCGGTCGGCGGCGCGACGGTCCCGTCGAAGGCCGCGAGCGAGCTCGTGAAGGTGCCTTCGGGGGCGCCCGAGTTGTCGGTGTCGAGATAGGAGCGCAGACCGACGAGGCGCGCGGACAGTTCGTGCGAGAGCGCGCCCGAGAGACCCGGGATGCGCGAGATGCCGTTGACGTTGCGCATCGTGACGGTCGCGGCGAGCGCCTGCGAGAAGGGCCAGAGGAAGGAGAAGGGTTCGCCCTCGTAGAGCCCCGAGCCGGCGATGTAGAAGTTGTGCTGCATCGCTTCGAACGCGAGCAGCGCCCGCGCGGGGTCGCCGTGCAGGGCGGGTTTCGGCTTGGGCTTCGTGTGCTTCTTGGGCTTGGATTTAGAGGAGGAGGAGGAGGAGGAGCCCCCGATCGGCGCCGCCGAGGCGTGGGCGAGTTCCGAGGGCTTGGCCACGCGCAGCGGCCGGGTGGCGCCGGCCGGGTAGGGCGAGGCCGCGGCCGCACGGGCGGCAGGCGCGAGGGCGCAAACGCCGAGCAGGCACACGACCGCGAGCAACGCCGCGCGCGGCGCGCTGCGGGGACGTGACGAGGGCTGATCGAGGCAGAAATTCATGGTCGGAACGCATGGGCGCGCCGCACGGGCCCGTAGTTCTCCACAACAGGCGAGACGCCTGTGGGGTGCGGTGAGGCTAACGAAGAAAGCGCTTCGGATCGAACGCTGGCGGGGTCTGCAAGTCAGCGTGCAGCGGCATCGGGCATCGGCAGCGGGCAGCGGCAGCGGGCAGCGGCGGCCCGGGCGGCGTCTCAGGCGTCAACCGTGGTGCCGGGGACGGGCTCCTCGGCGGTGGCGGCGTCATCGAGCAGCCGCGAGAGCTCTTCCCCCGAGAGCGCCCCCTCACATCCACACGCGCGCATCCCCAGCAAAAGGCTCCCTCCGACGGGCGCAAGCGCGACGGCGAAGATGCGGGCCTGCGGCGCGGCCTCGTGGATGGCGTGGGCGAGCGGGTCCACGAACACATCGCCGGCGCGGAAGGCGCTGCCGATCAGTCCGATGGGGAACTCGCCGGTGAGCCCGGTGTTGGCGATGACGGCGCGGATCTGCTCGGCGAGGAGCGCGGCGGCGCGGGTGAAGAGAGCGCGCGCGACGTCGTCGCCCTCGTGCGCGAGGCGCGCCGTCTCGACGGCGAAGGCCGCGACTTCGCCCTTGGTGAGCGGGGTGGTGTAGACGCTCGCGGCGAGCGCCTCGATCGAGGGCGTGCGGAAGAAGGCGAGGGCGGCGTCGCTGAGCGCGGTCGGGGGGCCTGAGCCGTCGCGGTCGTGCAGCGCGGCGACGAGCGACTGGGCGCCGAGCCAGTAGCCGGAGCCCTCGTCGCCGAGCAGGTGCCCCCAACCGCCGGCGCGCCAGGTGCGACCGACCCAGCCCTCCGAGCTGTGTGCCCGACCCACCCCGAAGACGTTGGAGCCCGTGCCCGAGATCACGCCGACGCCCGGCTGGGCCCCGGTGGCGGCGGCCCAGGCGCTGACGACGTCGTTGACGACGATCCAGTGGTCGGAGCGGGCTTGGTGGAGGTGGCGGTCGATCGAGGCGGTGTCGGTCCCGGCGACGGCGACGACGGCCCCCGCGAGCTGGGCGTGGGCGATGGAGGCGCCGGCGAGTGCCTGGTCGGTGGCGTCGAGGATCGCCTTGACCGCGAGGCGGGCGCCGACGGCGTCTTCGTTGGAGGGTCCGGCGTGGCCGAGGTGCAGGGCGCGCTCGTGCAGGTCGAGCACGGCGGCGAGCGTCTTGGTGGCGCCGCCGTCGATGCCGAGGATGTAGCGCGGCGCATCCTCCCCTCCGGGGGGCGCGATCGGAGCGGTGAGGGCCGGGGGCAGGGTGACGAGCGGATCGCGGTTCATGGGCGGCATCCTCGCACGCGCGCACGCGCGGGGCGGGATAGGATCGGCGGGCGATGCACGCGCGAGCGGTGTTCCCAGGCGCGCCGGCGAGGGGCGGGATGTACGAGTCGTTCTACGTGCGCGCGGTCGCGCCGCGCGAGCCGGTGGGCGTGTGGGTGCGCTACACGGTGCACAAGCGTCCGGGCGAGCGGGCTCGCGGGTCGGTGTGGTGCACGGTGTTCGACGCGAGCGGGGGGCGGCCGTGGATGCAGAAGTTCACGAGCGAGGAGCTGAGCGCGCCGGCCGACGCGTGGATCGCGATCGGGACCGCGTGCAGGCTGGGCGATGGGTTCGCGCGGGGCGAGTGTGGCGGCGCGCGCTGGTCGCTCGAGATCGAGGCGCAGGAGCCGGAGCTGAGGCATCTGCCGAGCAGGTGGATGTACCGGGCGCCGCTGCCGCGGACGAAGCTGACGAGCCCATCCCCGAACGCGCGCTTCAACGGTACGTTCGAGCTGCCGGACGGCCGCGCGCTGCAGCTGGAGGGGTGGCGCGGGATGGTGGGGCACAACTGGGGCGCGGAGCACGCGGCGCGCTGGATCTGGCTGCACGGGGTGGGGTTCGCGGAGGATGAGCGCGCGTGGCTGGACGTGGCTTTGGGCCGGATCGAGGTGGCGGGCCGGTTGACGCCGTGGGTGGCGAACGGCGCGCTGGGGATCGACGGCGAGCGCCTGCGGATCGGCGGTCTGGGCGCGCGCGGGCTGCGGGTGCGGGAGAGCACGGAGGGGTGCAGGCTGAGCATGCCGGGCCCGAAGGGTCTGCGCGTCGAGGCGAACGTGCGGGTCCCGAGCGGGACGAGCGCGGGCTGGCGTTATGCGGACCCGGACGGGGGCGAGCACGAGGTCGCGAACTGCTCGGTGGCGCGGGTCGAGCTGGACGTGGTGCTGCCGGGGGCGGCGGACCCTCGTAGACTGATGAGCGAGCACGGGGGCGCGTATGAGCTGGGCATGCCCGCCGGCGAGGCTCACGGCGTGGAGATCGCGCCGTTCGAGGACGGTTGAGGGCGGCGAGGATCCCGCGGGACGTCGGAGACATATCTGACGGGGTTCTTATATTTGTGCACCACAATCAAGGGTCTGATAGCGACGACCCCGGCAAGCAGAGCAGAGGAGGCGACATGCAGGTGATCGGCGCCGGGTTCGGCCGGACGGGTACTTTGACGCTCAAGGCCGCCTTGGAGGAGCTGGGCGTGGGGCCCTGCTACCACATGGTGGAGGTGCTGTGGGGGGACACGAGCAGGCTGCCGTTGTGGCAGGCCGCGGCGAACGGCGAAGAGGTCGATTGGACGCGGGTGTTCGAGGGCTTCGAGTCGACGGTGGACTGGCCGGGGTGCACGTTCTGGAAGCCGCTGATGGAGGTGTTCCCGGATGCGAAGGTGCTGCTGAGCTTGCGCGACCCGGAGTCTTGGTATGAGAGCGCGAAGAACTCGATCTACGCGGTGATGCTTGCGGGCAAGAAAGGCGAACTGAAAGGCGGGCAGGAGACGCCGCCTTCGCCGGAGGCCTTTCAGATGATCTCGAAGCTGATGTGGGACGGGACGTTCCACGGGCGCTTCGAGGACAAGGCTTATGCGATTGAGCGCTTCAACGAACACAACGAGACGGTCCAGCGCGAGGTGCCGGCGGAGCGGCTGGTGGTGCACGAAGTCAAGGAAGGCTGGAAGCCGCTGGCGGAGATGTTGGGAGTGCCGGAGCCACAGAGCGAGTTCCCGCGGTTGAACGACAAGGCGGCGTTCCGCGAGATGGTGGGCCTGCCGGCGCTGGCCTAGCGCGGCGCAAAGGCCCGGCGAGAGAGGAAACGGAGAGAGCTTTCAAGATGAGCGCAAACGTAACCTGGCAGGAGGCAAGCGTCGATAGAGGGCGGCGCTGGTCGGCGCTGGGAGCGCAGGGCGCGACGGTGTGGTTCACGGGCCTGCCGGGGGCGGGCAAGACGACGGTGGCGACGGCGGTCGAGGCGCGCCTGATCGAGGCGGGCCGCAACGCGTACATGCTCGACGGCGACAACCTCCGCCACGGTCTGTGCAGCGATTTGGGCTTCAGCCGCGACGACCGCGAGACGAACGTGGGTCGCGTGGGCGAGATGGCGAAGCTGTTCGCGGACTCGGGCACGGTGGCGCTGGTCGCGCTGGTGTCCCCGTATGCGGAGTGCCGCGAGAAGGTGCGCGCACAGCACGAACGCGAGGGTCTGGTGTTCGTTGAGGTGTATGTGAACACGCCCAAAGAAGAGTGCGCGCGGCGCGACCCAAAGGGCTTGTACGCGCGCGCGCGCAGCGGCGAGCTGCGAGGTATGACGGGCGTGGATGACCCCTACGAGCGCCCACGCAAGCCAGAGGTAGAACTGACCCCGGAGCTGGACGTAGAGGCCGCGGCGGATCTGGTGCTGGCGACACTGGGCGAGCACCTCTCGCAGCAGCGAGACTGACGCACTCGTTCGGGCTAGGGATTGCCGAGCCCACGCGGACGGCAAGTCGCCCGCGAAGCGTCCGCGGCCCCACGCGTGCGCCAAATGAAGCGCTTTCAACAAAGATCCTGCTGACCGGATAGCTCACCGAGCAAAACAAGCACCGATACGGGCACGGCCAATCCCAACGGGTGGTCCTCCCAATGAAGGTCTTATCCCCGTAGCCGGTCTCCGACCGGCCATCCACAATGGCGACCGCAATTCAACACAACGAAAAGCCGGCGAGCGAACAAACCACCGGTCGCCATACGAAAACTCGCGTAGCTTGTCCCCTACCCCCTCTTGGCGGCCTTCTTCGCCTTCTTGAGCGGCCCATATTTCTTCCGTGCGGCGCGTTCGCAGCTCTTGCGCTTGGCGCCCTTGGACTTCTTATGACAAGCCTTCAGTGCGAGCGTGAGCTTCTGTGCACGCGTCAGGACCTTCGCCTTCGGGCATCCGGTGACGGCGAGAGAGGTGTTCTGGTTGATCCTGGCGCCGTTCTGTCCCGTGAGTTCTGTCGGGATCGCGATCTTGCCCGCGCAGAGGTTGCCCGTGGCTGCCAGCACAGAGTGCGGCCCCTCGGGTAGGTTCGTTTCGAAACTACTGATCGGTGCGTCGGGCACGGTTTCAAAACGGGAGTAGGTGAT
>DASXMO010000049.1:0-18689 GCA_036495605.1 Solirubrobacteraceae bacterium | reverse complement strand
CGACCCCATCCCCGCCGCGATGCTCGCCCGCGCCGCCGGAATCGCGGCGCAGGGCGTACTCGAGCACGCGGATCGGGAACTCGCGCTCGAGCGCCTCGATGGGGGTGTTGAGGGTGTTGCTCATCGCGACGTGCACCCCGCTCGGTCCGTCCGCGCCGGGGCATGCGCCCTGGCCGCCGCCGAGGGTCTCGTAGTAGGAGAACCCCTCCTCGTCGTCCCCCTGTGAGAGATACCCTGCGTCGGTCTCCCGCGAGGGGTCATCTACGCCGCCTCCCCGCGAGGAACCGCGCTTGCGGCCCTCAGCTGAGGAGTCGCCGGCGGGAGCGCCGAGGGTGAGGTTGTTCATCGTGCCCTGCCCCTGCGCGCGCCCGAACGCGGAGAGCACGAGGTCGGCGACGCGCGAGCTCGTCTCGACGTTGCCCGCGGCCACCGCCGGCGCGTGCCCGGCGACGGGACGCGCGTTGAGGATCGAGCCCTCGGGTACGACGATCTCGATCGGCCGGTGGGCCCCCGCCGAGGGCGGGATGTCGGGGTCGGTGAGCACGCGCGCGGCGAACAGGCAGGCCGAGCGCGTGACCGCGAGCGGGCAGTTGAGGTTGCCCGCGTGCTGGGGCGCGCTGCCGGTGAAGTCGAGCAGCAGGCGCTCGCCGGCGACCTGTGCGTGCAGGCGCAGCACGAGATCGCCGTCGGGCGCCTCGAGCACGTCGTGCGCCTCGAAGCTCCCGTCGGGGAGCGCCGCGATCGAGGAGCGCGCGCGCCGCTCGGCGTAGTCGAGCACCTCCCCGAACCCCGCCCGCAGGCCGTCCACGCCGAGCGTGCGCGCGAGCTCGCGCAGACGCAGCGCGCCCGTGCGGTTCGCGGCCAGCTGCGCGCGCAGGTCGGCTGCGCGCTCGCCCGGCTGGCGCATCCGCGCCGCGAGGCTCCTCAGCGCGGTCTCGTCCAGGCGCGTCGGGCCGATCACGACGCCCTCTTCCTCGAGCGTGCGGCTGTCCGCGGGCATCGAGCCCGGGATGCGCCCGCCGACGTCGGCGTGGTGCGCGCGGTTGGCGGCGAACCCGAGCAGGACGCCGTCGAGCAGCACGGGGGTGATGACGGTGATGTCCGGCAGGTGCGTGCCGCCCGCGAAGGGGTCGTTCAGGATCCAGGGCTCGCCGCGGGAGTGATCCTCGCCCAGCACTGCCGCGACGGCCGCGGGCATCGAGCCGAGGTGCACGGGGATGTGCTCGGCCTGCATCACCATCTCGCCGTCTCTATCGAATAGAGCGGTGGAGGCGTCGTGGCGCTCCTTGATGTTCGATGAGCGCGCCGAGCGGATCAGCGCGGCACCCATCTCCTCGCACGCCGCGCGCAGCCCGCCGGTGAGGACCTGGAGCTGGATCGGGTCGAGCGCGCTCATGAGGCCAGGCTTGCGGGCGGGGGACCTTCCGGCGACGGACCCACGGGCGATGGGCCCACCGGCGAGCGATCCCGCGCGAGATGGATGGTGCCCCAGGCGTCCACCTCGCCCGACCACCCCGCGGGGACGTAGAGCGTGGCCTCGGGCAGCGGGTGCACAGCCGGTCCGACGATCCGCGCGCGTTCGTTCCTGTCCTCGCCCGCGTCGCCGCGCAGACTCAGTCGCGGCGTCGCGCCCCAGACGGAGACGCGGATCGTCACGAGCTCGACCTCGCCCGCATCGTCGCGGTAGCCGTAGCGCCGCTCGTGCTCGCGCGCGAACTCCTCGCGTAGGATCTCCGGGTCGATCGCGCGCGACTCGACCGCCAGCTCGTGGGACTGGCCGCGGTAGCGCAGCTCGTACACCGTTCGATCGCGCCCGTCGAGGCTGCTGCTGTTGCCGTCAGCACCATCGTTGCGGTCAGGATCGTCTTTGCCGTTGCGATCGTCGTCCTCGCGTTCGTCCGCGACACGGACTTGCGTAAGCAGTTCCTCGCGCGTACGCGCCACGGTCTCCGCGTCAAACGCCTCCCCGCGCAGCATCACCGTGCGCGAGACATCGCGCCGGGGCGCGGCCGCGGCGAGGCCGAGCGCGCAGAGCACGCCCGAGGCGCGCGGGCAGAGCACGCGCTCGATCCCCAGCTCGGTCGCCAGTGCGCAGGCGTGCAGGGGGCCGGCGCCGCCGAAGGGCATCAGTGCGTAGGCGCGCGGGTCGATGCCGCGCTCGACGCTCATCACGCGCAGCGCCCGCAACATCTCGGCCTCGGCGACGCGCACGATGCCGGCGGCGCACGCGAGCGTGTCGAGGCCCAGTTCGCCGGCGATTGCCGCGACCGCGCGCTCGGCCGCGGCGCGATCGAGCGTCAGTCCGCCCGCGAGCGCGGCATCGGCGGGCAGGCGCCCCAGCAGGAGGTTCGCGTCGGTGACCGTCGCGCGCTCGCCGCCGCGGCCGTAGCAGGCGGGGCCGGGCAGCGCGCCCGCGGACTCGGGACCGACGCGCAGCGCGCCGCCGCCGTCGCGCCAGGCGATCGAGCCGCCGCCGGCGCCGACCGTGTGGATGTCGAGCGCCGGCAGCGCCAGCGGGCGCCCCGCGACCGTGCGCTGGGCTGTCTCCGCGACCTCTCCGCCGGAGATCAGGCAGACGTCGCAGGAGGTGCCGCCCATGTCGAAGCACAGCACGTTCTCCTCGCCCGCGAGCCCAGCGAGCAGCTGCGCTCCGCGAACGCCCCCGGCGGGGCCGGAGAGGACGGTCAGAGCCGCGTGCGAGGCCGCGCGTGCGGCCGGGGCGAGCCCGCCGGAGGACTGCATGATCTCGGGCTCCACGAGCCCGCGCGCGGAGGCCTCGGCGGCGAGCCGGCGCAGATAGGCGCCCACGAGCGGGCTGAGGGCCGCGTCGAGGACGGTCGTGGATGTGCGCTCGTACTCGCGGAACGTGCCCACGAGCTCGCTCGAGACCGACACGTGCGTGCCCGACCCCAGACGCTCGGCGAGCGCCCGCGCGAGCAGCTGCTCGTGCTGTGGGTGCGCGTAGGAGTGCAGCAGCGCGACCGCCACGGCCTCGGGTTCGGCCGCGGCGATCTCCTGCACGAGCGCCTCGGCCGCGGCCGGGTCGAGCTCAACCAGCGGACCCTCCGGGCCGCAGCGCTCGGGCGCGCCGAAGCGCAGCTCGGCTCCCACGAGCGGTGCGGGCGGCGCCTCGCACAGGCGGTAGAGGTGCGGGCGGGCCTGGCGGCCGAGCTCGATCACGTCGGTGAAGCCAACCGTGGAGATCAGCGCGGTGCGCGCCGCGCGCCCCTCCAGCAGGGCGTTCGTGGCGACGGTCATGCCGTGCGCGAAGCCGCTCACGTCCCCCGGCACGGCGCCGGCGCGCGCGAGTACCGCGTGCAAAGCGTCGAGCACGCCCGCGGCCTGGTCGGCGGGCGTCGTGGGGACCTTCGCGGTGTGCACCGCACCGTCTGCGTCCACGAGCACCGCGTCGGTGAAGGTCCCGCCTACGTCAACGCCGAGGAGCATCCGAAACAGAGTATGCGGGACCGGACGTCCCGCCCCCACGGCCGCTGTCCGCGCAACTGACCTGCGCGGACGCGACCCACCCCCACAACCCGATCAGGCCGCCGCGAGCTCCCGGTCCTCGGTCTCGGCGAGGTGCTGATGGGAGGGGCAGTAGCCGTTGTGCGGCAGCGGCACCCGCTGGCAGGCCGAGCCCTTGCGCGTCGTCGCGCGGCACTGCGGCGCCTGCCCGCTGACGGCCGTGTAGGCGGCCACGGGGTTCTCGACGAGAAAGCGCTGGGCGTAGCCGACGTAGCGGTTGACCACGCCGTGCACGTGGCCCTGCTCGCTCATCGCGAAATAGCTGCGGATGTCGCAGTAGAGCGTGCGCGCGGGATTCGCGAAGTAGTGGCGGTCGGTCGCCATGCGCTCGACCACTGCCTCGCACGCGCGCAGCACGCGCTCGTGGTTGGCGCTCGCGTTCTCGCCGTGCGCGGGCGGGAGGATGTGGGGCGAAAGCTCCCTGTAGATGGCGCGGCTGAACTGGTACATGGCGTGTCCTCTCTCCTGTCGATCATTGAGCTCGAGCACACCCGCCGTGTCCTTAAGACTCCGATCGTCCCCCGTTCTTGCACTCATAGGAACACCCCCGCTACCAGAAACGATGCGGTGTCGCGCCGGCAGGTTTTCTCGGTTTTGGAGACCCGCGAGCCAGGCGGTTCCAACGACGCCGCCGGCGCCGGTCACCGCAGCTGTCGGCATGGTTGCGAGCGTCTTTTGCCGGCGTTCCCGCGGTTGCGTGGCACGGCGGGACGCGCTGGTTTCCGGAGGGGACGGAACGCGCTGGTTTTGGGGCAGACGGAACGCGCTGGTACCCGGGACTTACTCCCAGGTCTCCCAGTCGACGCGCTCGTCGCTCGAGACGAGCGCGTGGCGGTGATCGAGCGTGGGATCGCGCTCGGGGTAGTCCAGGCGCAGGTGCGCACCACGGCTCTCCTCGCGCGCGAGCGCGCAGCGCGCGATCAGCCGCGCCAGCGGGTGCGGGTCGGTGAGCAGCCGGCCAAGGCTCTCTCCCGTGCGCTCGATGCCCGCGTCGCGCCACAGCGCCGAGCGCGTCGCGCGCTCGGCGCTCGGCAGCGCGGGTGAGGCGAGCAGGCTGCCGATCTCCGCCGTCGTCGCCGCCCGCGGGGCGGGCTCTGAGAGCGCGGCCTGCACGGCGCGGCGCGCGAACACGAAGCACTCGCTGAGCGAGTTCGACGCCAGGCGGTTCGCGCCGTGAAGGCCCGTGCAGGAGACCTCGCCGACGGCATACAGCCCGGCGACGCTCGAGCGCGCGTGCAGATCGACGGCGATCCCGCCCATCGCGTAGTGCGCCGCCGGCGCGACAGGCACGAGCTCGCGCGCGGGGTCGAGGCCCGCCTCGCGCAGCGCCGCGAAGACGTTCGGGAAATGCGCGGGGTCGATCGCGCGCATGTCGAGGCCGACCGAGCTCGCGCCGCTCTCGCGCAGGCGCGCTTGGATCGCGCGCGAGACCTCATCGCGCGGCAGGAGCTCCTCGACGAAGCGCTCGCCCGTCTCGCTGTCGTGCAGCGTGGCGCCCTCGCCGCGGATCGCCTCGGTCACGAGGAAGCCTTCGCGGCCGGGCACGCCGATCGCGGCGGTCGGGTGGAACTGCAGCAGCTCCAGGTCCGCCAGCCGTGCGCCGGCGGCGTGCGCGAGCAGCAGGCCGATGCCCTGCGAGCCCGGCGGGTTGGTCGTGCGCGCCCACAGCGCCGCCGCGCCGCCCGTCGCGAGCACCACCGCGCGGGCGCGGATCACGCGCGTGTGTCCGCTCCCCGGATGGCCGTTGCCCGCGCTGCGCCAGTCCTCGCACAGCAACCCGCGACAGCGGCCAGCCTCTTCGAGTCCAGCCCCCTCGGACCCCCCGTCCACGAGCCCGCCGTCCACGAGCCCGCCGTGACCGTGTCCGGGCGCCTCACGCTTGCCGTCGCGGTCACTCCAGAGGGTGCGCGCGCGAGCGCCCTCGAGCACGGTGATGCGCGGGTCGGACGCGGCCAGCGCCGAGAGCTGCCTGACGACGCGCCGTCCCGTGGCGCTGCCGCCGGCGTGCACGATGCGCCTGATCGAATGCCCGCCCTCGAGGCCCAGCGCGAGGCGCCCGAAGCGGTCGGCGTCGAAGCTCACGCCGAGCGACTGCAGATCCTCCACGCACGCCGGCGCCTCGCGCACGAGGATCTCCGCTGCCGAATGCCTCACGAGATCGCGCCCCGCGCGCTCGGTGTCGGCGAGATGCAGCTCCGGCGTGTCGTCCGCGGCGAGCGCCGCCGCGAGACCGCCCTGCGCCCAGTAGCTAGCGGTCTGCGCCAGCGGCGTGGCCGAGACGAGGACCACCCGCGCGCCCGCCCGCGCGGCGCACAGTGCCGCATACAGGCCGGCCGCGCCCGCGCCCACAACCGCGAGGTCGGCCTCCGTCGTGGAGGGCTGGGAGATGGTGGTCATCGCGAATGCGCGTGGCTGGCGGCTATTTTTTCGTGCGCGGCAGGAACCCGGCTTTGCGCAGCGCTTCTTCAGCCGAGGGCGATGAGCCCGTTCCGGTGTTCGTCGTCGGCGTGGTGGTCGGTGTCGTCGTTGCGGTGCTCGGCACGCCGGTCGACGGCGTCGTCGACGGTTTGATCGTCGTCGGCGTGCCCGGTGTCACGGCGCCGCCCGCCCCGGGCGCGGCCACCCCGCCGAGGCCCGTCGCGCCGGCCGTCCCGGTCGCGCCGCTCGTGGTCGTCGGGATCGTGCTCTGCGTCGCGCCTGGCACGAACTGCGTCGCGGTGGTGATCGTGCGCGTGATCGCAGGCGGCGTCGTCGCGGTCGGCGAGCCGCCGCTGAGTTTCACGAGCGCCGCCGCAAGCACGCCCAGTGCGAGCACGCACACGGCCGCGATCGCGAAGATCGGGCCCTTCCAGTTCGTCGGAGCCGCCAGGCGCGTGCGCGCGGCCGCGCCGCAGTTCAGGCACCACTCCTGCCGCGGGTCCAGCGGGGCGCCGCACAGGGGGCAGGCCGCATCGACGGGCGGGCTCGTCGGACTCACGCCGGGAGTCGAGGCGGGCGGCGGCTGAGTGGCGACGCTCAAGGGTCTTTCGCCGGTGGGCGGACGATCTCTGTCGGCTGATCCGCGCTCGAGCCGCCCTTGCCCACGGCGGGTTGCTCGTCTGCGCTCGGCGCCGAGTCGGCCGGTGCGCCGGGCCCGGCCGGCGCGGGCGCCGCAGGCGTGACGGCGTCGGGCTTCGGCGCTGGGGCCAGGGGACCGGCCGAGGATGGAAACCCGCTGGGGGGCGGCGTCACCGGAGCTGGGTTCGCGGGCACCGGAGGAGCCGTCGAGCTCGGCGCGGGTGCCGCAGGCGCGGGCGCGGGCGTATACGCCGCAGTTGGGGGCATCGCGGGCGCTGGGGCCGGCATTGCCGCCGGTGGGGTGGGTGTCGGCGTCGGCACTGGCGCCGCCGGCGCGGCGGCCTGCGGCCCGGCCATCGGGCGCTCCGCGCGCAGGTCCATCGCGAGGCCGCAGTTGGGGCAGAAGCGATCGTCGCTGCCGTGGATCGCCGCGCAGCGCGGGCACGCAGCGACGCCCGCCTCGCGCAGGACCGTCACCGGCGTGTGCTCGGCGAGGGCGCCTTCGAGCGCTCGCAGCTCGGTGTCGATGCGTCCGATCGTCTCGAGCTTCGCGAGCACCAGCTCGTCGTTTCGCCGCCCGAAGCGATGCAGGTCGAAGACGAGTCCACCGAGGTCGCGATAGGCCAGCTCGCGCGCCTTGCGCAGGAAGCGCATCCGCCGGCGCATGCGCCCGCGCTCGCCGAAACCCGGCGGGGCGCTCCGCGTCGCGGTCTGCTCGCTCGGCGCGTCCTCGCCCGCAGGGGGCGTTTGCTCTGCGGTGTGGCTGCCCGGCGCAGTCTCGGCAGCGGGTGTCTGCGTTGCGATGTGGCTGCTGGGTGCAGTCTCGGCAGCGGGCGTTTGCGCTGCGGTGTGGCTGCTGGGTGCAGTCTCGGCAGGGGGTGTCTGCGCTGCGGCTTGGCCGCTGGGCGCATCCTCGGCGGCGGGCGTCTGCGCGACGCCGGCGTGATCTGTCGCCGGACTGGCGGTCTGCGGGTCGTCCATTGACCGATCCATGCTACCCGGGCCCTGTGTCGGACGCCGCATTCGCCGCCGGCGCTGCGCCGCGGTCGCCGCGCTCGAGGGCCTCGCGCCACGCCTTCAGCACGCGTTCGGCCATGCGTGGCGCGGAGAAGGGCTCCGCGTGGGAGCGCCCGGCGATGCGCGGATCCGGATCGCGCAGGTGCGGGGCCAGCGCCTCGCGCCAGAGTGCGAGGTCGAAGGGGGCGCAGAGCGTCCCCGCGACATGCTCGAGCGCCTGCGGGTGAATGCCGACGGGCGTCGCGAGCACCGGCACGTCGCAGGCGAGGGCCTCGAGCGCGGCCAACCCGAACCCCTCGCGCGCGCTCGGGACGATGACGGCGTTGGCCGCGTTGATCCACTGCGCGATGAGCTCGGGATCGACGTCGTAGAGCGCGCGCACTTCGACGTCCGCATCGCGCGCCAGCTCGAGCGCTTGGTCGTAGTGCTTCTCCTTGCGCAGCGGGCTGGCGAGAAACAGTACGAACGGCTCCCGCGCGTCGAGCTTCAGCTGGGCGCGGGCCTGCGCGCGCGGGATCGGATGGAAGCGCACGAGATCCACGCCGCAGGGCAGCACCAGCGCGCGCTCCTCATCGACCGGCAGGCGTTGTGCGAGCTGGGTGGACGCCGCCGCGATGATGTCCATGCGCGGGATCGCCCTGGCGGTCAGACGGCGCGTGCGAGGGTGCTCGAGATCGGTGCCGTGCACCGTCAGCGCGCGTACGCGCGTGCGCACCGCGAGCGCCGGCCAGGCCGTGAGACCGTAGTGGGCGTGCACGACGTCGAAGCGCTCGCGCCCGTAGCGACGGCGCAGGCTCCAGGCCGCGCGCACGAGCTCGCGCTTGCCCGGCGGGAACTCGTACAGCTCCATGTCCAAGTCGGCGCCCCCGATCGCGCGCAGCGCATCGACCTGGTCGCGCACGAACCGCCCCCGCTGGGGATGGCCTCGATCGGGCTGCATGTTCGAGACGACCAGCGCGCGCACGGCCGTTGACGGTAACGCTCTGGGATGATGGCGTGCATGGACAGCGCGCTCAGCGGCCGAGACCCACGTGTGCGGCCGATCGCCGTGTTCGACTCGGGCGTCGGCGGCCTGACGGTCCTGCACGAGCTGCTCGTGCGCCTGCCGCGCGAGGACTTCCTCTACCTGGGGGACACCGCGAGGTTCCCCTACGGCGAACGCTCGCCCGCGGAAATCGAGAGCTTCGCCGCGGAGATCGCCGAGGAGCTGCTGCGCCGTCAAGCAAAGCTCCTGGTCGTCGCGTGCAACTCCGCGACCTCCGCCGCGCTTCCGAGCCTCAGCGAGCGCATGCGCCAGACGACGCTCGGCATCGACGTGATGGGCGTCGTGCGCCCCGAGGCGCTGCGCGCGGTCGCCGCCACGCGCAGCGGCCGCATCGGCCTGCTCGCGACGCCCACGACGGTGGCAAGCGGGGCGTATGAGCGGGCGGTCGCCGCGGTCGATCCGCACGTGGCCCTGCACGCGGTCGCCTGCCCGACGCTCGCTTCGATCATCCAGGCGGGAGAGCAGTTCGACGAGCACGCTCTCGCGACCGTGCGCGCGGCCTGCGAGCCGTTGCGGGGCGCGGACGTCGATACGGTGATTCTCGGTTGCACCCACTACCCATTGATCAGCCCGATGCTGCAGCGCACGCTCGGCCCCGAGGTGACGCTCGTCACCTCCGGAGCGGCGCTCGCGCGTCAGGTCGAGCATGCCCTGAGCACGCGCGAGCTGCGCAACCCCCGCACGCAGGGCGAGGGCGCCTACCGTTTCCTGTGCACCGGCGACGTCGAGGCCTTCCGCGAGCTGGGGACGCGCTTTCTGCAGATGCCGCTCGGCGAGGTCGAGCACGTCGAGCTCGCGCGCGTGGAGGCGATCGTATGAGCCCGATCGTATGAGCCACGACGACACCGCCGGCGGGGCGATGCTCGCCGGCACGGCGCCAAAGAGGGAGTTCGCGGTATGAGCAAACGCAGCTACGACCGCGGTCCGGATGGACTGCGACCGACGACGATCGAGCCTGGGTTCGTGCGCGCGGCGACCGGCTCGGCGCTGATCTCGATCGGCGGGACGCGCGTGATCTGCACCGCCGCTGCTCAGGAGAACGTGCCGCGATGGATGGCCGGCAAGGGCAAGGGTTGGGTCACCGCCGAGTACGCGATGCTGCCGGCCTCGACCGGCGATCGCAAGCAGCGCGACATCGCCAAGGGTCGCCTCGACGGGCGCAGCGTCGAGATCCAGCGACTGATCGGACGCTCGCTGCGCGGGGTCGTTGACTTCAAGGCGCTCGGCGAACGCACCATCTACCTCGACTGCGACGTGCTCGAAGCCGACGGCGGCACGCGCTGCGCGTCGATCACCGGCGCCTACGTGGCGCTCGCGCTCGCCTGCGCGAAGCTGCACGAGAAGGGTCGGCTCGAGCAGAGCCCGCTCACGGGCTCGGTCGCGGCGGTCTCCTGTGGAATCGTCGACGGCCAGCCGCGCCTGGACCTCGACTACGGCGAGGACTCAAACGCCGAGGTCGACGCGAACGTCGTGATGACAGGCGACGGCGGCCTAGTGGAGGTGCAGGCCACGGCCGAGCGCACGCCCCTCTCGCGCGCGCACCTGGACGAGCTGCTCGTGCTCGCCGCGGGCGGCATCGAGACATTGCGCGAACTGCAGGCGCTGGCGATCGCGCAGGTCACGGTGGCCGCATGAACATGCGATGACGAGTCTGCTCCTGGCCACGCGCAACGAGCACAAGCGTCGCGAGTTCGCGCGGCTGCTCTCGGGCTGGGAGATCGATCCGCTGCCCGCCGACGTCGAGCTGCCGCCGGAGGACGGCGAGACGTTCGCCGAGAACGCGCTCGGCAAGGCGCGCGCGGCCGCGGCGGCGACGGGCAGAGCGAGCATCGCCGACGACTCCGGCATCGAGGCGGCCGCGCTCGGCGGGCGTCCCGGCGTGCGCTCGGCGCGCTACGCCGGTGAGCACGCGAGTGACGCGGAGAACCTCGCCCTGCTCCTACGCGAGGCGCCGGCGGGCAGTGCGCTCGAGTACGTGTGCGTGCTCGCTTACGTCGATCCCGCCGAGCCGGGGATGGAGCGCGTGTTCGAGGGCCGCTGCGGGGGCACGCTCGCGTCCGCGCCGCGCGGCGAGCGAGGCTTCGGCTATGACCCCGCGTTCGTGCCCGAGGGCAGGCCCGAGACGGAGACGATGGCCGAGCTGAGCGACGCGCGGAAGGATCTGATCAGCCACCGCGGTCACGCGGCGCGAGCGCTCCTGCGGTGGCTGTCGGCTACGTCAGGTTGATCGAGGCGGCCACGCCCACAGCTGCGGAAAGCCCGGCGTAGCCGGTGTATCCGGCGAGCAGCAGCAGGAACGCCGTGAGCAGCGCCACGAACACTGTCAGGATCCAGGCGACGCGTTCGAATGTCATCCCGTGATTCTCGCCGATCGGGTGGTCGTTGCCGTCTCTCGTGTCGCGAAATCGTCCGCGAACGCTGTTAGCGTCAGCAGGATGACAGCAGTCAGTCAGCCATCAACGAGGAGGACGAAGTGACGAAGTCCGAGCTGGTCGACCAGGTCGCAGATCGCGCCGGCCTGACCAAAGGCGAGGCCGCGCGCGCGGTCGAGGCGGTGCTCGGCACCGTTCAGGACACGCTGCGGCGTGGCAGCGAGATAACCCTGTCGGGATTCGGCAAGTTTCACGTCGGCGAGCGCGGCGCGCGCCAGGGCGTCAACCCGCGCACCGGCGAGCGCATCCAGATCGCGGCCGCGCGCGTCCCGCGGTTCACCGCCGGCACCGGCCTGAAGGCCGCCGTCAAGGGCCGCGGAGGTTGACCGCCAGCTCCTTCGGCGACGTCCTCGCGGCGCGAGTCCAGGAGCGCGAGTCGCAGATCGTGCTCGGGCTCGACCCCGATCCAAGCGCGCTGTGGCCCGGCAGTGACGAAATCGGTCGCGGCGGTGGCGCCCCAGGCGTACCGACGGAGGCTGGAGCCTCCTCGCCCGCCCAGCGCGCGGCGTGCGCGGTGCAGGCGCACTGCCTGGCGCTGATCGACGCCGCCGGTCCGGCGTGCGTCGCGGTCAAGCCCCAGCTCGCGTGCTTCGAGCGGTTGGGCGCCGTCGGTCGTCAGGCGCTCGAGATCGTCGTGCGCCACGCCCGGGAGGCCGGCCTGCTGGTGATCGCCGACGGTAAGCGCGGAGACATCGACGTGAGCGCGCGCGCCTACGCGCAGGCGCTGTACGGCGGCCTGCGGACGCCCTTCGGCGAGGTTTCGGGACTGGGCGCCGAGATGGCGACCGTCAACCCGCTGATGGGCGCGGATGCCGTTGAGCCCTTCGTCGTGGCTGCGCGCGGCGCCGGCGCCGGTGTGCTGGTGCTCGTGCGCACCTCCAACCCGGGCGCGGCCGACGTCGAGGATCTCCCCGTCCAGGATGCGGGGCCGGTGTGGGAGCGTTTGGCAAGGCTCGTCGACGAGCTGGGCCGCGGTGGCGTGGGGGAGAGCAGCGGTCTCAGCGACGTCGGCGCCGTCATGGGCGCCACAGCCCCCGGGCACATCGCGCGAGCGCGCGAGCTGATGCCCCGTGCCGTGTTCCTGCTCCCTGGCGTCGGCGCGCAGGGAGGGCGCGTGCAGGAGCTTGCGCCGGCATTCGCTCCCGGGCGTGCCGGCGGCCTGGTGTCGGCCTCGCGCAGTATCGCGGGCGCCCATCGCGACGGTGGCGGCGATCCGGCGAGTGCGGCCCGTGCCGAGGCCGAGCGATTGCGCGCGAGCGCTTGGGATCTCGGCGCTTGAGGCCGATGCCGGTGGCGTCCTCGTCCACGCCCGGCACCGCTTCCGGCACTTCTTAGGTTCCACAGAGGGAGTTGGGGTAGTCTGAACTCGCAATGATCATCACGGTCACGCTCAACGCGGCGATCGACAAGTCCCTCTCAGTGCCCAACTTCCGGCTTGGGCGCAGGCACCGCACCGTCGAGCAGCGCACGATGGCCGGCGGCAAGGGCGTGAATGTCGCACGCACTCTCAAGGCTCTCGGTCAGCCCGTGATCGCGACGGGATTCGCCGGCGGGGTCACCGGCACGCACATCGTCGAGCAGCTGACAGACGAGGCGGTTCTCAACGATTTCGTGCGCATCCGCGAGGAGTCGCGCACGAACACCTCGGTGCTCGACCCGACCAGCGGAGAGCAGACGGAGATCAACGAACGCGGCCCGTCGGTGTCCGAACGCGAGGTCGAGCTGTTCGCCGACAAGCTCCTGTATCTGGCGCGCGGCGCGGCGATCGTCGTGTTCGCCGGCTCGCTGCCGCGGGGCGTCGAGCCCGAGATCTACGCCTCGCTGATCCGCGACCTCGCGCGGATGGAGGTCACGACCGTGATCGACACCGACGGCGAGCCCCTGCACCACGCGGTGCGCGCCGAGCCCGACGTGGTCTCGCCGAACCTGCTCGAGGCCGAGGAGCTCGTCGGTCACGAGTTCGCCAACGAGGACGAGCGCTCGCTCGCCGTACGCGAGATCGCAGCGCTCGGACCTCGCGAGGCGATCATGACCCTGCCGGACGGCTGCTATGCGCAGGTGCTCGTCGACGGCCGACCCTCGCTGAAGCGCGCGCGAGTCCAGCCGCGCGAGCCGGTCGCCAAGAGCGGCTCGGGCGATGCGTTCCTCGCCGGCTATCTCGCCGCGCGCTACGAATCGCGCGCTCCCGATCAATGCCTGCGCTTCGGCGTGGCCTGCGGCGCGGAGTCCACAGCCCGCTTGGGGGCCGGCCTGATCGATCCACGCGAGGCGAGGCGGCTGATCGGCGAGGTCGAGCTCACCGAGGTCGAGCTTCCGGCCGAGGTCGGCTGAGCTGATCACGCGTAAGTGAACGGCGCGAGCCCGCCGCTGGACTTGTATAGTGCCGACCTTCTGAATATCAGATGATCTCTGGCAGGAGGGCGCGACATGGGGCGCAGGTTCGGTGGGCAGGAACGGTCGGGTAGCCGCGGCGCAAGGCCGCTGATGGCGCCGGCGGCGATAGTGGCGTGTCTCGGCGCGATCGTCGCGATCGCGGGCTGCGGCGAAGGTTCGAGCGGCGGTTCGGCGAGCGTGGCCTCGACCACTACCACCGCAAATACAGCCGCTGGCTCCACTGGAGCGACCGCGTCCACAGGCCCGACGGCGTCAACCGGATCGACTGGGTCGACGACGCCCGCGACCACCTCCACGGCCGCCAAGCCGCCGGCCTCGAAAACCTCCAGCTCGACCACGAGCACCGCAAAAACGAAAACCACCCCGGTCCCCGCACAGCCGGCGAAAAGCTCGCGCAAACCAGCGAGCAAAGAAAAGACGTTCGGCAAGATCGCCGTGACCAGCACGGCGTTCAAAACCGGCGGTCAGATCGCGACCAAGTACACATGCGACGGTGCGGGCACCTCACCGCCATTGGAATGGCACGGGGTGCCGAGTGGGGCCGCGGAAGTATTCGTGCTGGCGGTCGACCTGGGCGGCGCCGCCCACGAAGTCGTCCAGTGGGCGATCGCGGGCATCCCGCCGACCGCGACGAGCATCCCGGAGGGGGGTCTTCCAGCCGGGGCCTTCGCGGGCGTCAACAGCGCCGGCAAGGCAGGATGGGCCGGGATGTGCGGGGCCAAGGGCCAGATCCAGCACGTCGGGTTCCTGTTCTACGCGCTGCGCCACAAGCTGAACCTCAAACCGGGCTTCAACCCGCTCGAAGTCCGCGGCGGGCTCAAAGGCGACACGCTGGCGAGCGGTCTGACGCTCGCGACGTATCAGCGTCACTGACGGTCCGCGCTCGACGCCACTCGCGTGCGAGACTGAGGGCCGTATGAGCGTTGCGGTTCGCGCCAACGTGCGCGGTCACGTGCAAGGGGTCGGCTTTCGCGAGGCGACCGTTGGGCTTGCGCGCGAGCTGGGTGCGATGGGTTGGGTGCGAAACGGCGAGGACGGTGCGTTGCTGGTCCACGTCGAGGGCCCCGACCCGGCGGTCGAGTCGCTCCTGAGCTTCCTACGCGAGGGGCCGCCGTTGGCTCGAGTCTCCGAGGTCGAGATCGAGGACGTCGCGGTGGAGGGTCACGAGCAGTTCGCGGTCCGCGGCGTGAGCGCCGGGGTGTTCGTGGTGCAAGAGCACGCGGCCACCGCACACCATTTCGACTTTCGGCTGGAGGTGGCGGGGGTGATGCGCTCGTGGGCGGTGCCGAAGGGGCCGACGCTCGACCCGGCGGTCAAGCGTCTCGCGGTCGAGGTGGAGGATCACGGTCTCGATCACAACACCTTCGAGGGACCGCTCGGGGGCGGCGGGGTGATCGTGTGGGATCGCGGAACTTACGAGCAGGGCGGGCGCGTGCCGTGGCCCGAAGCACTCGATCGCGGTCATGCGGTGTTCGTCCTGCACGGCGAGAAGCTGCGCGGAGGCTTTGCCCTGCAGCGCACACGGCCTGGCGCGAAGGCGCAGTGGCTGTTGATCAAGCGCCGCGACGAGCGGGCGCGGCCCGGTTCGGACGTTGTCGCCGAGCAGCCCAGCTCGGTGCTCAGCGGGCGCGTGCTCGGGGAGGTCCTCGAGTGAGCTCGCATAGGCCGAGCGCGGCAAGACGCGGCGCTGACGGCGAGACAGGGCGGCGCGGCTTGCAAGTCGCCGGGTGCGCCTTGCCGAGACGGCGGCGCGGCGCGGCTCAGCCCCCGGCAACGTCCCGCCGTAGGAACACCAGATAGCCCGCGAGCAGTGAGGGGACCCCGTACAGCGCGCAGACCCACGCGGAGTGCCAGATCGGCGCCCAATCGGTGGGGGTGCGCAGGAGCCCGTGCCAGTTCTCGAACTGTTCTGTGAGCAGGTAGGGCTTCACGCCTTCCAAGCCCGGGATGCCGGAGACGATGAACAGCAGAATCACGAAGCCGACTGTGCCGACCACCGACGCGGCGCTGTTGCGCGTGGTGGTCGAGAGCAGCACGCCGATCGCCGTGACCGCCATCAGCGGGATCAGGTAGCAGGCGTTGGCCGCGAAAACGAGCAGCAGCCCTTCGGGCGCGGTGACGATCGAACCCGAGAAGGTGACCACGCTGTTGAAGCCCCACGATGCGACGCCCGCGATCGTCGCGACGGCCGCCGAGAGGAACACGGCGATCGTGGCGTAGGTCATAGCCGCGAGCGTCTTGGCGGCGAACACCTGGCCACGATCGACCGAGCGCGTGAGGATCGTCTTCAGCGTGCCGTTGCCGTCCTCGGCCGCGACGATGTCCCCTGCGACCAGCGCGGCGATCAGCGGGAGCATGAACACCGATAGGAACAGCAGCATCAGCACCGGTGTTGCAAGGCCCGACTGGGTGATATGCGCGGCGAAGATGTTGCCCTGATCGCGGCCGCGATGGTCGCGCAGGTTCTGCACGAGCACGAAGATCAGCGGCAGCACCGCGGCGAGACCCAGCCCGAGATAGGTGCGCTTCTGGGAAACGAGCTTGCGCATCTCCCAACGCCAGGCGGTGAGCGTCGATGGTCTGGGCGTGTGGACGACGGCGGACGGCTCCGCTGCGGCGGGCGGGATCAGTGGCGGTGTCGCGGCCGCACTGCTCATGTTGGCGCTCCCGCGAGGACAGGCTCCGGCGGCCGAGATCCGTTGGTCTCGGTCAATCTGAAGAACAGATCCTCGAGCGTCGCCAACTCGGGCGTTAGCGCGAGGATGCCAATCTGCTCGCGCGCGAGCGCCAACGACAGTGCACCCACGTCGGACTCTTGCGCCTGAAAGCTCAGGCCGTGCTCGCCGCTGCTCGCGTGCTCGACGCCCGGCTGGGTGCTGAGTATCGCCAGCGCGCGCGTGTCGTCGGTGCTGTGCAGCCTGTAACCCGCACCGCCCTGACGACGCAGGTCTGCCAGCGCGCCCTCATAGACGACGCGACCGCGGTCGACGATTGCGACACGGTCGCACAGTTCCTGCACCTCGGGCAGCTGGTGGCTTGAGAGGAGCACCGTGATGCCTTCGCCGGCGAGGCGGCGGATCAGTTCGCGCATGTCGCGCATACCGGCTGGATCAAGACCGGTCGCCGGCTCATCGAGGATCAGCAGCCGTGGACGACGCAGCAGCGCGGCGGCGATCCCCAATCGCTGGCGCATGCCGTGAGAGAAGCCGCCGACGCGATGCCCCGCGCGGGGGCTCAGCTCGACGATCTCGAGCACCTCGTGGATGCGCTCCTTTGCCCCGCCACCGTCCAGCGCGGCCAGCAGTTCCAGGTTCTTGCGCGCGCTGAGGTAGGGGTAGAAGCGTGGCGCCTCCACGAACCCGGCGACGCCCTCCAGGGCACGTGCCCCCATCCGCAGAGGGTCGCGACCAAACAGCTCCACAGTGCCCTCGCTCGGCATGATCAGACCGAGGGCCATCCGCAGGGTGGTTGTCTTGCCCGCTCCGTTGGGTCCCAGAAACCCGTACACGTCACCGGCGCGCACGTTCAGGTCGATGTGATCGACCGCGAGAACCTCCTTGTAACGCTTGACCAGCCCCCGAGCCTTAACCGGCGGCGCCTCGTCGTCCCTGGCTGCGTCCTCAGTCGCTCGCGTGCCAAGCACGCCACGCTCCCTGCGTCCTTGCCGGGAACGACGATCCATCAACCGAACGGCGCTCTGGCCCGACCGGTGCCACTCACAAACCCTTGGCGACCGCTTCGACGGCCGCCGGGCTGACGGCGCCGACGAGCACGTAATTGAGGCCCGCGCGCTCGAAACTGAGCACGGTGCCGAGCTCCGTCGGCAGCTCGGTCGCTTCGACGCCGTTGATCTTGACCTTCTGCAGCCCTTCAGGCAGTGGGGAAGACGATCCCTGTGCTCCGCTCTTGGCCTTGCTTTCGATCACGGCCACCGAAGTGATGCCCTCGCCGTGGGTGGTGACATTCGGGTGTTCGTCGTGCGTGTCCTTGCTGGACGTGCCAGGTTCCTCGCTCGGTAGGACGATTTCCTGCACCTTCGCGTTCGCCGGTGGCTTGAAGTTGAACACCGAGCCATCGACCTGACCGTAGGAGACTTCGGTCGCGGCTAGTTCGATCGCCGGGCTGGCGCTCGTCGTCGAGTAGATCGCCGCACGCAGCGGGACTCCGTGGACGGCATCCCAGGAGAGCTCGGCGCCGGCGATCATGCTGCCGCTTTCCTTGGGGGTCACGCGCACGGTGTACGCGGGCTGACCGGCGACATCGGTGGGCGTCGCACCGGACACGTCCACATGGTGCAGGTGTGAGATCGCTTCTTCGATCTTGGCGACGCTCGGCGGTTCGTGGTGTGCGCTCCCTTCGGCGCCTGCCTTTGACGAGGGCGAAGTGGCTTCCATCGGCTTGGGCGTGTAGCGGTAGAGCGTGTTAGAGGAGGCGTCGTAGATCGAGACGGTGTGGCCGTCGTAGTAGATCTGCGTGTCGCCCTGTTCGGACTGCAGTTCCAGCCTCGCGCGACCGTCCTTGGCGATCCACAGGCGGCCGGATCCGCCGGTCAGCAGCGGGCTGGAGGACAGTCCCCCGGCCCCACCGGCGCTGCCGGTGGCGAGGTTGGCTCCTTCGAGCAGATGGTCGGTCAGCTGGACGCGCGCGCTGACGCCTTCGACGGGCGGGGCCACGAACGCCTGGTGGACCGCGTCGGCGAGCGGCTGGGGCGCCGGCGTGGGACCGGAGCCGAGCGCGAGGGCGATCGCGGTCAGCGAGACGCCGAGGACGAGCACGAGCCCGCACACGAGTAGCAGTCGCGATAGGGGCAGTCTGCGAAGGAAGTAGGTCATGACGCTCCACATCCAGGGTAGCGCTGCACCTTGCGCTGGGCTAAAGGTGAGGGATCTCTCATCGGACGTCGAGCCGCGGCAGACGATATGGTCCCCGCCGCATGGTCTACGCGTTCATCGCATTCTGGGTGCTGCTCGGCCTCGGCGTGTTCTTCGTCGCGATGCGCGGCGGCCCGCGCGGAGCGCGAGAGTCGCTGCACACCGACTCGAAAGCCGGCCAGCGCGCGGTCACGTTCGGAATCGTGCTGCTGTTCGCGTTCGGTCTGATCGTGCCCGGGTTCGTGCTCGCCTCCAACTCCGAGCACAAGGCGGGCGTAGCCGTCGGGGGTCTGCACCTCACCGCCGAACAGCAGAAAGGCCGCGAACTGTTCTCGCACACGTGCGCCG